>DASVFT010000073.1:0-5003 GCA_036379935.1 Solirubrobacteraceae bacterium
TGCGGGGTGCGGCGGCGCCTCGCCGGCGGCGCCTCGCCGGCGGCGCCCGCTAGCGTGCCGACGCCTGCGGGCCCGCGCCGCCCGCTAGCGTGCCGACGCGTGCGCGTAGGCGTCGTCGACATCGGGACGAACTCGACCCGCCTGCTCGTCGCCGACGTGTCAGCCGCCGGCCGGGTGCGCGAGATCGAGCGGCGCACCACGATCACGCGGCTTGGGGATGGCGTCGACCGCACGGGCGTGCTGGCCCCCGAGGCCATGGAGCGCGTCCTGGCGACGGTGGCCGAGTACGCGCGGCTCATCGAAGCCTGCGGCGTCAGCACGACGGTCGCCGTCCTCACGAGCGCCGTCCGCGACGCCGCCAACGGGGAGGACTTCGCCGCCCGCGTCCGCGACGACTACGGCCTCGACGCCAGGACGATCGACGGCGACGAGGAGGCGCGGCTGACCTTCCTCGGCGCCACCAGCCACCGTCCGAGCGCGGCCGCAGCGCCGAGCGTCGTCATCGACATCGGCGGCGGCTCGACCGAGTTCGTCGTGGGCAGCGGGGACGACGTGAGCTTCCACGTCTCCACGCAGGCGGGCGTCGTGCGGCACACCGAGCGCCACCTCGCCAGCGACCCGCCGACGGCGGCCGAGGTCGACGCGTTGACCGCCGACGTGCGGGCGATCTTCGGGGCGAACCTGCCACCGGACGTGCGCGCGAGCGCGGCGACTGCGATCGCGGTGGCCGGCACCGCGACGTCCCTCGCCGCAATAGACCTCGATCTGGAATGTTATTTGGCGGACAGTGTGCACGGCCACGAGCTGTCGCTCGAGACGTGCCGGCGCATCCTCGCCCGCCTCGCGGCGCTGACGGACGCCCAGCGGCGTCACGTACGGGGTCTGCACCCCGACCGAGCCCCGACGATCGTCGCCGGTGCCGTGATGCTGATCGAAGCGCTCACCGTGTTTCGCCTGGATCGCACGGAGGTTTCCGACCAGGATCTCCTGCATGGCGCAGCCCTGGAAACGGTGCGTCGGGGCCTCACGAATGCGCATCAACGGGCGACCCGTAAGGGCGAATAGTTTCGTATACGGAATGGTCCGACCCATCGCAGCGGCGACCGCGCCATCGCGCGAAACCGTTCCGAGACGGCCCGAGTTGAAACCTTCTCACCAGTTTTGGGGACCCAACTCAACGAATGTTTGATAGCGGCGCCTGGTCAGCCAGCGGACAATCGCAGGCGCTGGCGAAGGGGTCATCGTGCCGTCTTTGGCGTGAGCGCTCTGGCTGCCGGCCTCATAGGTTCGGGCGAAGCCGCATTGAATCGGCGCCTCCCGCCGCTCGGACCGTCGAAGGCCCCTTCATGGCACGTACCCCTGCCCGTCCTGTCGGGGCCAACTTTGGAAGCCGCCTTCGGGCGGCTTCCATCGCTCCGGGCCCGAGAGCGGCGAGAAGCGGACGCCGTCGAAGCGAGGAGCGGACGGCCGCCGGAGCGAGAAGCGGACGCCGTCGAAGCGAGGAGCGGACGGCCGCCGGAGCGAGGAGCGGACGCCGTCGAAGCGAGGGCCGGCCGGCGGCGAGGCCTACGCCAGGTTGGACCGCCGCGGATACGCAACCTCCGGATCGGTGAGGACGTTGACCAGCGCGGGCAAGCCCGCGGCGAACGCGCGCTGCAGCGCCGGCTTGAGCTCGGCGGGGCGCTGCACCAGCTCGCCGTGGCCGCCGAGCGCCGCCACGACCTGGTCGTAGCGCGTGCCGGGCCGGAGCTCGGCCGCCACCGAGTAGCCGTACAGCAGCTCCATCGGGTGCTTCTCGAGCGCCCAGATGCCGTTGTTGCCCATGACCCCGACGACGTTGACGCCGTGGCGCGCCAGCGTGTCGAACTCCATCCCGCTGAAGCCGAAGGCGCCGTCGCCGAGCAGGAGCACGACCTGGCGCTCGGGGTGGGCGAGCTTGGCCGCCAGCGCATAGCCCGGACCGCAGCCCAGGCACCCGAACGGCCCCGGGTCCAGCCAGCACCCCGGCTCGTAGGAGTCCATGACGCGGCCCGCGTAGGACACGAAGTCGCCCCCGTCGCCGATGACGATCGCGTCGCGATCGAGCACCTCGCCCAGCTCGCGGTACAGGCGCACGGGATGCAGCGGCGCACGATCGTCGTCGCGCTCGGCGCGCTCGGCCGCGTGCTTCTCGTCCTCGATCACGCGCAGGGCGCTCACCCACGCGGCCGTGTCCGCGCCGCCGTGCGCCTCGCTGCGCAGCGCGTCGAGGATCCCGCCCACCGAGCCGTAGAGCTCGGCGGCGACCGGCCGCGGATGCTCGCGCGCCGGCTCGGCGCGATCGACGACGACCAGCTCGGTCTCCTCGCCGAACGACTGCCCGAAGCCGAGGCGGAAATCGAGCGGGGCGCCGATGACGAGCGCGACGTCGGCGCCCGCGAGGCCATCCCCGCGCGCACGCGAGAAGAACAGCGAGTGGTCGGCCGGCACGCACCCGCGCGCCAGCCCGTTGAGGAAGACCGGGATGCGAAGCTCGTCGACGAGCGCCAGCAGCGCCCGCTCGCCGTGGCCCCAGTAGAGGTTGGTCCCCGCCATGATCACCGGGCGCTCGGCCTCGCGCAGCAGCCTCGCGGCGCGCGCCACGTCGGGCACAGGCCCCGCCGCCGCATCGGGCAAGGGCTCGGGCCCATCGGCTTCGGGCCCCTCGCCGAAGACGACGTCGAGCGGGAAGTCCACGAAGGCCGGCCCCGAGTGCGGCGTGATGGCCGCGGCCAGCGCCTCGTCGATCAACGCCGGTATCTCCCCCGCCGCGTCGGGCGTGGCCGCGTACGTCGTCAGCGGGCGCACGAAGGGCAGGTGGTCGATCTCCTGCAGCGAGCCCTGGCCCCAGCGCATCGCGGGCGCGCGGCCACCGAGGACGAGCATCGGCGATCCGTTCTGCTGGGCCGAGGCGATCGCGCTCATCCCGTTGGTCACCCCGGGCCCCGCGGTCAGCGCCGCCACACCCGGCTGGCGCGTGACCTTGGCCCAGCCCTCCGCCGCGAACGCGGCCGCCGACTCGTGGCGCACGTCGACGAGCTCGATCCCCTCCTGGCGACAGCCGTCGAAGATCGAAAACAGGTGCCCGCCGGACAGCGTGAAGAGCCTGGTCACCCCGTGTGCCTTCAGGCGCCTGGCGACCAGCTGACCTCCCACGACCCGGTCACCTTCGCCGGGCTGCTGCACCCCTGATCTCCTCGACGTCGGCGGCCGCCAGCGCGGCGTGCACCTTCACGGGCTCCCGGCGCCCGCGCAGTGCGACCGACCCGCGCGCGGCGAAGCCGCCGTGGTCCTGGCGCAGCAGGCTGCACGTGGCGTCGGTGACGAGCACAGCGTCGTCGGTCTCGCGCGTAATCGCCTCCACCCGCGCCGCGGTGTTGACCGTGTCGCCGATCACGGTGAACTCGACGCGGCCGCCGCCGCCGATGGTCCCCGCCACCACCGGCCCGGAGTTCACGCCGATGCCGATACGCAGCCGCCCGCCGTAGGCACGACGCACGACCTCGGCGATCTCGAGGGCGGCGGAGACGCCATGGTCGGCGTGGTCCGGCAGCTCGTCGGGGGCGCCGAAGACGGCCAGCAGCCCGTCGCCGACGAACTTGTTGGCATGGCCGCCATGGCGCACGAGCACCGGCACGACGAGTTCGTAGAAGCGATTGAGCTCGGCCACCACCTCGGCCGCGCTGGCCCGCTCGGCGAAGGCCGTGAACTCGCGGATGTCGACGAAGAGCACGGTGACCTCCAGCTCCTCGCCCTCGAGCACGGTGCCCTCGTCGAGCACGCGCTCGGCGAGCTGCGGATCGACGAACGCCCCGAACGCCTCGCGCAGCCGCTCGCGCTCCTCGAGGCCCGCGACCATCTGGTTGAAGGACTCGGCCAGGCGCCCGGTCTCGTCGGTGCCGAGGACGGGCACGCGCACGCGCAGGTCGCCCGCGGTGACGCGCTCGGTGCCCTCGCGCAGGTCCTGCAGCGGCTGCAGCAGCGAGCGCGAGAGCAGCGCGGAGAGCTCGAAGGAGATCGTGAAGGCCACGCCGATGGCGCCCACCACGCCGATTCCGAGCGCCCGCAGGCCCTGGTCCTCGGAGGCCAGCCCGGCCACGACCACGCCCGTCACGACGTTGATGACGGGCAGCGCGACGAGAAGCTTGAGGCGCAGCGGCAGCGACCGCTGGCCCAGGTCGGCGCCATCGGGGAGGTCGCGCGCCACGTCGGCCAGCACGGGGCGCATCGTCAGCTCGGTGATGAAGAAGCGCAGGAAGACGCTGTAGGCCAGGACGACCGCGGCGCCGGCGGCGATGGCCAGGAAGCTCAGGAAGGTGCCGCCGAGCTCAAGCGTGACGAAGATCGAGATCGGGATGGTGTTGAGCAGGATCGGCAGGCCCCGCCCGTAGCGCAGCAGATCGATCTGCAGCCCCGCCAGCGCGCGCCACGCGGCGATCGCCGTCTCGGGGGTGCGCTCGCCGCGCAACCAGGGCTCGGCCGGGCGAAGCAGGCGCGACGCGAGCGCCAGCGCGGCGGCGACCTCGACCGCCACGAGCACCTCGGAGACCGCGAGCAGCCGCCAGAACGTGTCCAACGAGACCCGCACGTAGAGATTGAGCAGCAGGACGCCGCCCGCCACGACGAGGAACGAGACGGGGTAGGCGAACGCCAGCACGACGCGCGGGTAGCGCGGCCCGAGCCGGGCGTAGACGTGCTGGAGGGGTGCCCTGAGCATCGCTCTGGATCCTCCCAGGCCACGGCGCCGGACCGGCCGCCGCCGCGCTCGCGCCGCGTTCAGCCCTCGAGCCGCCGCAGCGGCGAGTCGAGGCCAAAGCGCCGGCCGTCGGCCATCGCGGCCGCCTCTGCGAGACGATCCTCGCCGCAGAACAGCGTGCGCCCGACGATGAGCACGGGCAGCGCGTCGGCGCCCTGGGCCAGCAGGCGCAACGCGGCCCGCTCCAGCGGCCCGTCGCGGCGCAGGTCGCCGGCCGCCTGCAGGCAGT
>DASVFT010000074.1:0-14398 GCA_036379935.1 Solirubrobacteraceae bacterium
TGGCCCCTCGGCCTATCCACAGCCCGTCTACGACGTGCGCGTGCGCAGCGGGCGGATCGCCGTGCGCCAGCCCTGATCCGCGGCGCGTGAGACTATCCGCGACCTCAACACCGCGACCCGCGAGGAGATGCCATGCGCCCACCCACGCCCCCGTTCGACGAGCAGACCGCGCGCCAGAAGGTGCAGGCGGCCGAGGATGCCTGGAACACGCGCGATCCCGAACGAGTGGCGGCCGCCTACACCGAGGACTCGCAATGGCGCAACCGCCACGAGTTCTTCACCGGCCGTGCCGCGATCGTGGAGTTCCTGACGCGCAAGTGGTCGCGCGAGATCGACTACGCGCTGCGCAAGGACCTGTGGGCGTTCACCGAGAACCGGATCGCCGTCCGCTTCCAGTACGAGAGCCGTGACGCCGACGGTCAGTGGTGGCGCAGCTACGGCAACGAGCAGTGGGAGTTCGACGAGGAGGGCTACATGCGCCGGCGCGAGGCCAGCATCAACGACGTGGCCATCACCGAGGACGAGCGCCGCATCTTCGGCCCGCGTCCGGAATCCGAGCGCGGGGAGCCGCTGCCGCTCGCCTGAGTGGCCGCCGCGGCGGCCGCCGCCCCCATCGCCATCGCGCGCCCGCTCGAGGACCCCAGGCCCTCGAGCCGCGCCAGCGCCGCAGGCCAGCGCTGCGAACGCACGTCGAGCAGCGCGTGCAGCGGCTCGGCGCCCGCGCCCGCGGCGGCGAGCTCCAGGAGCGTCGCCGACAGGGCGGTGGTGCGCGCGCGCAGCCGCGACGGCAGCAGCGCCACGGCGCGGCGCCGGCGGCCCGCGGCCGCCAGGGCCACGCAGGCGCCCATCAGGACGTCGTCGCCCTCGGGCGTCAGGCCCGGGCCGCGGCCGAGCAGGTCGAGCGCGGCGGATCGCGCAGCGACGAGGTCGGGCCCCGCCAGCGCCGCCGCCTCCGGCGGCGCCGGGCCCAGCGCATCGAGCAGGACCCGGCCGCGCTCGCCGAGCTCCGCCCGCTGCGCGGGCTTCACCGTGGCCATCACGGGATCCCAGACCGCCACGCTGCGCGGGTTCCAGGCGGCCGTCCAGCCCGGGAGCGCGATCCGCCCCGGCGCGAGCGTCGCCATCCCGTCGGCCGCCGGGAGCGGACCGGAGAGGACGATCGCGTTGGGCAGCCACGGCGTGTCGGGCGTGGTCAGGACAACGACGGCGGAGCCCAGCTCGAGGTAGGCGGCCCTCGCGCCGGCACGGATGCGCGCCCGACGCGGCGCGCGCGCCAGGAGCGACAGGACCGGGCCGGCGAGCACGCGAACACGGGCGACCGCGCTCATGCCGAAGCCCCGTCGAGGTCGGCGGCGAGCGCCTCGAGCGCGGCGCGGAAGGGGTCGAGCGGCTGATGCGCCACTCCCGCCCCGATCTGACCGGCCCCTGTCGAGGCGTGGAGCACGCCGGTGGTGATCTGCGGGGCGATCTCGAGCTCGGTGACGAGCCGCGCGTCGATGCCCACCGGCGTCCCGGCGAAGTCGAGTGCCGGGATCGTGAAGCGCTGCGAGCGCGCCGCGCAGATCTCGCCCATGCTCCGCGTGCGCGCCACGGCGTCGGCCGCGTGCCCGCCAAAGAACGTGGCCACGACCGGCGACGCGGCGACCGCCATCCCGCCGAGGCCGACGCACTCGATGACCGCGGAGTCGCCGATGTCGAGCGCCGCGTCGGCCTCGGTGTGGGGCTCGCGCAGCAGCGCGTCGGCCACGCGCGCGGCCGGAGCGGTGAACCAGGCGCCGGGCAAGCCGCCGATCTGCAGGCCCATGTCCGTCCCGTTGCGCGCCATCAGCGTCACGATGCTCGACCCGCGCTGGCCGGTGGCGGCGAGCGAGGCGCATTTCGCCGCCGCCATCGTCAGGCTGAGGAACAGGTGGTGGTTGGCGGTCAGGACCTCGGCCACGGCACGATCGCCGAGCTCGACCAGCCCGGGAAGCAGGCGCTTGAGGAGCAGGTTGCCAGTGGCCTGGCTGCGCATGTGAAGCTCGTCGCCCATCGCCACGCCCTGCGCCGCGAGGTCGAGGATGTCGATCGGGCCCTCGCGCTCGAGGACACGCGCCAGCGCCGGACCGAGCGCGGCGCGGAAGAAGCGCAGCCGCTCGATCGCCTCGTCGTCGCCGACCCCGAACCACAGCGTGTTCCCCGGCCCCTCGTTGAGCGTCGAGAAGGCGCGCACGCCGGCCCCCGACTCCTCGGCCACCCAGACCGGCATCGAGGGCGAGCACACGCCGGTCATCGCGCCGACGTGGCCGTGCTCGTTGCCGGGCTCGAGCCGCACCTCGCCGTCGGCGAGGACGCGCGCCGCCGCCTCCACGTCGGGCGCCCAGCCCTCGAACACGCAGGCCGCCGCCATCGCGCGGCGCTGCGGATCGCACACGCGCTCCCAGCTGGTGGCCGGGCCGCTGTGCAGCAGGACGCGATCGGTGAGCCCGGCGATGACCTCGCCCGCCGCGGCGACCGCCACCGCCAGCGGGCGCGCCTCCTCCAGCCGTCGTACCGTGGCCGCGTTGGCCGCTTCGACGGTCGCGCCGTGCTCGCCCCACAGGCGGCCGAGCAGGGAGACGAGCGCGGGATCGCCCCCGGCGGGCGGGCGCCAGTCGACGTCGATGACCTCCGCGCCCTGCTCGCGCAGCGCGTCGCCGAAGCCCTGCAAGCCGATGTTGACCGCCGCGACGGCGGCGGGCAGGTCGCCGCTCACGCCCGCCCCCGCTGCTTCAATCCAGCGCCCGTGCCCGACGACCTCAACCGGCTCGCGGCCGCCATCCGCGACGCGCCGGGCCTGCGCAGCAAGCGCGACCTCGCGCTCGTGGCGGCGCAGGGACTGGCGGCCGACGGCGATGACGCGGCCGCGCTGTCGCACGCCGACGGGCATCTCGTCCTCTGCGGGGAGGCGATCCTGCCCGCGCTGGTGGCCGCCGATCCATTCGCCGCCGGCGCCAGCGCGGTCGCCACCAACGTCGCCGACGTGCGCGCGATGGGCGCGCGACCGCTGGGCCTCGTGGACACGCTCATCAGTCCCGACCGCGACCACGCGCGGCGCGTGCTCGAAGGCCTGGCCTGGGCGGCCGACCGGCTCGGCGTGCCGATCGTGGGCGGCCACACCACGCTCGGCGGTCCGCCGGCGCTGTCGGCTTTCTGCACGGGGACCGCGCGTCGTCTCCTGCGCGCCTCCGCCGCCCGGCCCGGCGACGTGCTGCTCGCCGCCTTCTCGCTCGAGGGGCGGTTCCGCGACGACCCGCCGATCTTCACCTCGCTGCACGCGCGCGACCCGGCGCTCCTGCGCGAGGACGGCGAGGCGCTCGTGGAGGTGGCCGAGCGCGAGCTGTGCCACGCCGCGCGCGACGTGTCGATGCCCGGCGTCGCGGGATCGCTGCTGCAGATGCTCGAGCTTGCCGGCGCGGGCGCCGTCCTCGATCTCGATCGGTTGCCGCGACCCAAGTCGGTGGCGCTCGAGCCCTGGGTCCTGGCCTTTCCCAGCTTCGGCTTCGTGCTCGCGGCACCGGCCGCGCGCGTCGAGGCGGCCGTCGAGACATTCGCCCGTCGCGGGCTGACGTGCGCCGCCTGCGGCGCGTTCGACGACTCGCGCGTGCTGCGCATCGCACGCGCGGGCGCCACCGCCGTCGTGTGGGACCTCGCGAATGAGCCGCTCACGGGCCTGGGTCAGCGCTGAGCGCGATCGCCATCGGCTGGTGGTCCACGCCGTGGAACCGCTGCACGGCGCCGTCGCGCCTCCATCCCAGCGCCTCGAAGAAGCCGACGTTGGGAAGCTGGATCATGGCGTCCATGCGTGACCCGCCGCGCTCGCCGGCGGTGCGCACCGCGAAGCGCACGAGCGAGGCGCCGAGCGTGGTATGGCGCGCATCGGGCAGCACCGCGAGCCGGTCCCCGCGCCAGTCGCCGGGGGCACCGTGCTCGTAGAGCCGCACCGCGCCGGCCGGGACGTCGTCGACCAAGCCGAGCGCGTGCAGCGTGCCCGGCTCGGCGTCGAGGGCGTCGACGTCGTCGCCCTCGAACAGGCCCTGCTCGACCACGAAGACGGCGCGCCGGACGGCCAGGTGGGCCGCGCGCTCGCGCGCGTCGCGCGTCAGGCGCAGGGCGACCGGGCGACGCGCCCGGCGCTCACGCGCGCTCGGTGGCGAGCCCGTCGTGGCGGCCACGCAGCTCCTCCTTGGCGAACACGCGCTCCCAGGCCGACAGCCCCGAGCACGCCTGGCAGCGCGCGCAGCCGGCGCCGGCCTCGGCATGGTCGAGGCCGTGCTCGGCGAGCAGCGCCGAGACCTCGCGGTAGATGCCGGCGACGTAGTCGGGGTCGGGTGGCGGCGCATCGGCCATCAGGGTGCCGGGCACCGGGCGCAGGGGGACGACGAAGGGATACACGCCCATCTCGATCGCGCGCCGGCAGCCGGCCAGCGTCAGGTCGCGGCGCTCGCCCATGCCCAGGATCACGTAGGTGCTCACGCGGCCACGGCCGAAGACCTCGACGGCCCGCGCCCAGGTGCGGAAGTACCCCTCCACGCCGCACTGCGCCTTGCCGGCCGCGACGCGGGCCAGGACATCGGGATCGAACGTCTCGAGATGGATGCCGACCGCGTCCACGCCCGCCGCGTGCACCTGCTCGAGCACGGCCAGGTCGTCGGGCGGCTCGAACTGCACCTGCACGGGCAGGCCGCACGCCTCCTTGATCGCGCTCGCGCAGCGGCTGATGTAGAGCGCGCCGCGGTCGCGTCGGTTGATCGAGCCTGTGGTCAGCGTGACGTCGACGGCGCCGTCGAGGTCGCGCGCCGCCGTGCAGACCTCGGCGAGCTGTGCCGGGGTCTTGACGGAGATCGTCTGCTCGCCGCGCGTGAGCTCGATCCCGCAGAAGGCGCACTGCTCGGGGGTGTCCCAGTAGATGCACTTCTGGACCACCGTCGAGGTGATCGAGTCGAGGTGCAGCAGGGCGATCTTCCAGTACGGGATGCCGTCGGCCGTGGTCATGTCGTAGATCGCGGGACGCTTGGGGACCACGACCGGCGCGACGTAGTCGCCATCGCGCAGCAGGCGCGCGCTGCGCTCGCCGATGTGCAGGGTGTAGGGCGACTCGCGCACGTACGCGGCGTGCATCGGCACCGTCAGCGGCAGGCCGCGGACCCACAAAAAGCCCGCGTCGGACGGACCCGCGCCACCGCGGCGGCCGGGCAGCCCGGCGCTTCCGCTCTCGTCCTCCACGCGGACTCCGAGCGACTGCAGCTCCACGAGGAGCGTGCGGTCGTCGAGTCCCAGGTGGGCCACGTCAGCCACGTCCCGCGTAGAGCTCCTCGTAGTTGCCCCAGAACACCCGCTCCTTGAGCTCCTGCGAGATGTTGCGGATGCCGTTGATCTTCCAGAACTCGCTGTCGAAGTCCGACCACGGCTCGTCGGATCCGAACAGCACGCGATCGCCGCCGACGCCCGTGCGCTCGATCTCGGTCAGCAGCCAGCGCGCGCCGAAGCCGATGGCCCAGGACGTGTCGGTGTAGACCTTGTAGCCCTCCTGCACCCACTGCAGGAAGCGCGGCACCAGGCGGATGTGGCCGCTGACGCCGCCGCCGAAGTGCACGAGGTAGATCTTGCAGCGCTTGCCGTAGCGCTCGACCAGCGGGATGAAGTTCGTGATGTCGGAGTTGCCGCCCGGGCTCGTGTGGAAGTGGAAGATGAGGTCGTGGCGCTCGCAGGCGTCGAAGCACTCGTCGGCCAGCGCACGCGTTTCGTCGTCCCACGTGCCGGGGTCCGGGTTGCCGCCGAGCAGGAACGTCGTCTTGAGCGCGACCACGCGCGACTCGCCGGCGAGCGCGAGGGCCTTGCGCGTGAGCTCCGCGTTGCGCGGCAGGAACGAGACCCACACCGCCCCTAGGATGCGGTCGTTGCCGGTCGCGGCGTCCAAGACCACGTCGTTGAGGTCGAAGGAGAGCTCGTGGATCGGCACGCCGTAGTTGGACATCGTCAGCGCTCGCTCGATGCCGAACTGGTCCATGTGGTGCTTGACGAAGTCCTGCGTCGTGGCGTAGTCGTAGACCGTCGGCTTGACCGGATGCTCGAGGTCGTAGAACTTCCACGGCGGGATCTCGCCGATGTGGCAATGGGCGTCGATGATCCGCTGGGGCGGCTTTGGAACGTGGGCCACGGTCAGTTCTCCTTCCCGAAGGTGGAACGCGCCTGGGCAATGCGCGCCTCCCACTCCTCGTGCGTGCGGTACCGCTGCTGGGGCATCAGCGGCGGCTTGTCCAAAAGCCACGCCCCGGTGGCCGGATCGAGCTGGACGACCTCGAGCTGGTAGTTCGCCGTGGTGGCGTCGAGGTCGAGCTGGCTTGACGAGTGCAGCGCCCGCCCGCTGCTGACGTGCATCTCCAGACGATGCGTGCCGAGGGGCGTGACGTCCTCGAAGAGGACCACCCACTCGGCATGCTCGCGGTGCGCGCGCTCCAGGCGCTCGCGCGCGATGTCCTTGGCGTGCTCGCGGGTGAGCTCGCGGTGGCGGTGGCAGAAGGCCGCGTCGCGCACGGCCCCGAGGTCGAGCAGCCCTCGCATGCTGGGGCCCTGACGCTCGACGACCTCGATGGCGAGGTCGCGGCGCTCCTCCCACGCCGCGAAGAGGTCGTCGGGAACGCGCACGTCGCCGAGCGCCTCGGCGACCGCGCGCACCATGGTCAGGTACTGCTCGTACAGCGCGGGACTGACCATCACCGTCGGATAGACGCGTGCCTCTGCGCGCCGCCACGCCGCCAGCGCCTCCTCCCGCGAGGCCACGACCGGCACTACACCGTCCAGGTGTTGAGCTGGAAGGCGCGGTCGCGCCAGGCGGTCAGCGCCGAGTCGAGGACGTCGAGCGGGTGGAAGGGCTGCACGCCGTCCATGAGGAAGTCCTCGGGGAACCCGTACAGGGCGCCCGAGGCGAAGCGGCAGGCGTAGACCTTGCCGCCCTCGTCGAGGAAGGTGCGGATCTGGTTGTTGATCGCCATGTGGCCCGGGAAGGCTTCGTCGCCGACCTTCGGGAAGCCGCGGGTACCGGAGGCCATGAGCACGCCGGGGCCATAGAGCACGAGGCTCGTGTCGAACCCCTTGCGCAGGACCCTGGTCGTGGTCAGGAGGTTCACCAGACCGACCGAGCCCTCGTACGGCACGGTGTGCATGAAGGTGAAGGCCTTCTCACCGGGCTCGGCCTGAACGTCGGGGAAGAGCTTCTCCGAGGTGTTGAAGAGCTCGGTACCGGCGGGCTGTTCCGGCAGGTCCGTCTTGGGCAACGTCGCCACCCCCTGGGGGTTGTTGGGCCGGGCTGCGGGGGACCGCACCCCGGCCGTGTCGTATCGGTAATAGGGGTTTCAATCAGGTTCGGACCTCTAAAGTCAAGTCGGAATCCACGAATCGGTTTGCACCGGACGTCCAGGATCGCTCTTCCTTCAGTCGGCCGTTTACGATAGGAAACAGTCCTGATGAGCGCTCCGAACTTCACGATGGACATCCAGCAGACCGTCTCGGGCATCGGCGCGAAGGTCGCCAAGGCCCGGGCCGAACGCGGCTGGTCGCTGCAGCAGCTCGCGCAGCGGGCGGGCATGTCGGCCGCGGCGATCCACAAGATCGAGAAGAGCGGGATGACCCCGACGATCGCGAGCCTGATGAAGGTCGCCGCGGCCCTCGGCAAGAGCGTGGGGTTCTTCATCGAGGAGAACGATCCGCTGCGGCCGGTGACCATCGTGCGGCGCGATGATCGCGTCCGGCTCTACACGTCGAAGGAGGGGCTCACCCTCCAGAACATCTCCGGCCGCTACGGCCCGTTCTTCGTCGCCGGCGCAGAGGCGATCGTCGAGCCCTGGGCCGACAGCGGTCCCGAGCCGATGGTCCATCCCGGCGAGGAGCTGGTGCTCGTCACCGAGGGCGTCATGACCTTCGTCATCGACGGCGACGCGTACGAGCTCGGGGCCGGCGACTCGATCCACTTCCGCACGACCTGCGCCCACTCGTGGCGCAACCCGGCCGACGAGCCCGCCCGGGCCATCTGGCTGGCCATCCGGAGCAGCTGAACAGGCGCCCTCCCGTGCCTCGCTTCGTCATAGCGTTCGGCGGCAACGCCCTGGTCAAGGAGGACGAGCGCGGCACCTGGGCCGAGCAGAGCGCTCACGCACTCGAGGCGGCACGCGCGATCGCCCGCATCGGCCGCGCCGACGAGGTGGTGCTCACTCACGGCAACGGTCCTCAGGTCGGAGCGCTGGCGCTCCAGCAGGCGCTGGGCGAGCCGAGCGCTCCGGCGCTGCCGCTCGACGTCCTCGGCGCCATGACCCAGGGCGAGATCGGCTACCTGCTCCAGCAGGCGCTGGGGACCGTCGATCCGTCGCTGCGCACCGTGACGGTCCTCACGCGCGTCGTCGTCAACCCCGACGACGACGCCTTCAGGGCGGAGCCCACCAAGCCGATCGGCCCGTTCTACAGCGAGGAGGAGGCCCGGCGCCTGACCGTGGAGCGCGGGTGGCACGCCGCCGAGGACGCGGGCCGCGGCTGGCGGCGCATGGTCCCCTCGCCGTGGCCGCTGCACATCCGCGAGATCGATGCGATCCGGACGCTCCTGGAGGTCGGCTGCCTGGTCATCGCCGGCGGCGGCGGCGGGATCCCCATCACCGAGAAGGACGACCAGCCTCGGGGCATCGACGCCGTCATCGACAAGGACCGCTGCGCGGCCGAGCTGGCGTCCGAGCTCGAGGCCGACCTCCTCGTGCTCATCACCGGCGTGCCGCGCGTGGCGCTGGGCTTCGGCACGCCGGGCCAGCGCGCGGCCCTGCGCCTCACCGTCTCCGATGCGCAGCGCCACCTCGAGGCCGGGGAGTTCCCGGCCGGCAGCATGGGCCCGAAGGTGGAGGGCGCCGCGCGCTTCGCGGCAGCCGGTGGCTCGGCGGTCATCACCGACGCCGCCAACCTCGCGGCCGCGGTCCGTGGCGGCCACGGCACGTGGATCGTGCCCGACGCCGAGGGTCCCTCGGTGCTCGAGCCGGCCCCGGTGATCGTGTGAGCTGGCAGTCGCGCGTCCTGAGCGACCGCTACGCCGACAGCGTGCGGCTCATGGGCGTCGCGGCCCGGCTGCGCGAGCGCGAGGGGATCACGCGGGCCGAGGTGTTCATGGGGACGCCCGCCAACCTGGCCGCCCTCGCCGAGCTGGGCGGCAAGGCCGACGCGGGGCCGGGCGATCTCGTCATCGCGCTGGACGGCGCCGACGTCGACGGCGCCCTCGCCGAGGCCGAGCGCCTGCTGGCGGCACCGGCCGACCACGGCAACGGCACCGACGCCGTCGACCCGCCCCGATCGCTCGGCTCGGCGCTCGGACGCCTGAGCGGCGCCAACCTCGCCCTGGTCTCGGTGCCGGGCGAGTACGCGGCGCTGGAGGCGCACCGCGCCCTGTCTCGTGGCCTGCACGTCCTGCTCTTCTCCGACCACGTCCCGGTGGCCGACGAGATAGCGCTGAAGCGTCGGGCCGTGGAGCTCGGGCTGCTCGTCATGGGCCCGGAGTGCGGCACGGCGATGCTGGGCGGCGTCGGCCTCGGCTTCGCCAACGAGGTGCCGCGCGGCCCGGTGGGCATCGTCGCGGCCGCCGGCACCGGCGCCCAGGAGGCCGCCTGCCTGGTCGCCGCGCACGGCAGCGGCGTGTCGCACATCGTCGGTGTCGGGGGGCGCGACCTGTCGCGCGACGTCGGCGGCCTGATGTTCCGCAGCGCCATGGCCGCGCTGGCCGGCGACCCCGAGACCGAGACGCTCCTGCTCGTCTCCAAGCCCCCCGACCCCGAGACGGTGCAGGCCCTCTCCGCCGAGCTGCCCTCCGACCGCCGCGTGGTCGCGGCCTTCATCGGCGTCGAGGGCGACGACCTGCCGCTGGAGGCGCACGGCACGCTCGAGGCGGCCGCGGCCGCCGCGGCCGGCGGGACGCCGGAGGCCGTCGAGGCCCTGGAGGCGCAGGTCGACGCCGGGCGCGAGCGCAGCGCCGGGCGGCGCCTGCTCGGCCTCTTCACCGGCGGGACCCTCTCGCACGAGGCCGCCACCATCCTGCGTCCCCGCCTGGGCGACATCGCCACCGAGCCCGACGCCCCGGGCCACGTCATCGCCGATCTCGGCGACGACCGCTATACCCAGGGGCGCCCGCATCCCATGGTCGACCCCACCTTGCGGCGCGAGCTGCTGGCCGCGGCGGCCGGCGACGGGCGCACGGGCTGCGTGCTGCTCGACGTCGTCTGCGGCCACGCCTCGCACCCCGACCCCGCGGGAGCCATCGCCGAGGAGGTCGCCGCCGCCGCGCGCGGCGCCGTGGTGGTCGCCCGCGTGTGCGGCACCGCCGCCGATCCACAGGACGCCGACCGCCAGGCGACGACCCTGCGTGAGGCCGGCGCGCTCGTCGCCCCGTCCAACGCCGCCGCGGCGCGCCTGGCCGGGCGCGCCGTCGCCGGAGCGCCCGCGTGAACGTGACGCCCATGCGCATCGCGATGCTCACCTACTCGGTCAAGCCGCGCGGCGGCGTCGTGCACGCCCTCTGCGTGGCGCAGGCGCTGGCCGCGCGCGGCCATGACGTCGAGCTCTTCGCCGTCGGACGCCCCGGCGAGCGCTTCTTCCGCGACCCCGGCGTGCCGGCGCGCGTGATCGAGCACGTCCCGCCCGAGGCGCCCTTCGATGCCCGGATCGAGGCGCTCATCGCCGCCTATGGCGACGGGCTGCGCGGCCCGCTCGAGGACGGTGGCTTCGACGTCGTCCACGCCCAGGACTGCGTCTCGGCCAACGCCGCCCTGGCGCTGCGCGACCGGCGCTCGATCGCCGCCGTGGTGCGCACGGTGCACCACGTCGACGACTTCCGCTCGCCTTCGCTCATCGCGTGCCAGCGGCGCTCGATCGAGGCCCCCGACGAGGTCCTCTGCGTCTCGGCGCCCTGGATCGCCCGCCTGCGCGGGGAGTTCGGCGTCGAGGCGACGGTCGTCGGCAACGGCGTCGATGCGGCGCGCTACCGGCCGCCCCGCGACGAGGACGAGCGCCACGCGGCACGCGAGGCGGCCGGCGCGAGCGGGCGCCTCGTCGTGCTCTCCGTGGGGGGCATCGAGCCACGCAAGGGATCGCTGACCCTGCTCGAGGGCTTCGCGGCGCTGCGCGGGCGGCTGCCGGGCCGCCGGCCGCTGCTGCTCGTCGCCGGCGGAGCCACGCTGTTCGACTACCGCGAGGAGATCGCGCGCTTCGACGCCCGCCGCGCGGAGCTCGGACTGGCCGAGGGTGACGACGTCCGCGTCCTCGGTCCCGTCGCCGACGCCGAGCTCGAGGCTCTGTACCGCGCCGCCGACGTCTTCGCCCTGCCCTCGATCAAGGAGGGCTACGGGCTCGTCGCGCTCGAGGCCCTCGCCGCCGGGCTGCCGCTCGTGGCCTCCGACCTGCCGGTCTTCCGGTCCTTCCTGCGCGACGGGCACAGCGCGCTGCTGGCGCCGGTCGACGACCCGGCGGCGCTGGCCGGTGCGCTGGAGCGCGCGGCGAGCGACGCCGCGCTGCGCGAGCGACTGCGCGCGGGGGGCCGCCAGGTCGTCGCCGCCCACGGCTGGGACCGCGTGGCCGCGGCGCACGAGCGCGCGTACGTGCGCTTCCTCGACCGGCGCTCGGCGCTTCACCCGGCGGCCTGATGGCCAGCCGCATCGAGGTCACGGCGACATGGCGGGGCGGCTACGCGACCGACGTCCGCGCGCGCGAGCACGAGCTCCGCGTCGACGAGCCCGAGAGCGCGGGCGGCGGCGACAGCGGCATGATGCCCACCGAGGCGTTCTGCGCGGCGCTGGCGAGCTGCTTCTGCCTGGCCCTCGGGCATGTCGCGACGAAGCGCTCGCTCGACCTGCCCGGCCTGCGCGTCACCGTGCGCGGCGACCGTGCCGGCAAGGAGCTGCGCTACGAGCGCTTCGTCGTCGAGGCGATCGCCGACGTCGAGCCCGAGCTGCTCGCGCGGCTCGTCGAGCGCGCGCGCCCCTTCTGCTGGGTCTCGAACACCCTGGAGGCCGGCGTCCGGCTGGAGTATCGTTCCACCACTCTGAACGCCGATTTCCGAAAGTGAACGCCGGCTCGTGACCCTTGCCAACTCCGACGAGCTCCTCGACGTCCTGCGCTCCTCCGACCGCCTGGGCCTCGTGTTCGCGCGCCACGCCTACGGCATGCGGGCCTGGGTCGACCTCTTCTCGCTGCGCGTGGCGGAGGCCGACGACGCCGAGACCAAGGCGCTGCTGGCCACGCTGGTGGCCGACAACGCCCGCCACATGATGCTCTTCCGCGCACGCGCCGCCGCCCACGGCATCGACCCGGACGCCTACGAGCCGCCGGGCGAGGGCCACGCCATCTACGAGCGGATCCCGCGGCTGTCCGGGACGCCGCAGCTCGCGGGCTACGCGCTCGGCTCGCTGGACCACTTCCGCGAGCTGCTTGGGGTCTACGCGCGCGTCGCCGACGGCGACGATGCTCTCGCCATCGCGCAGGTCATCGCGGACGTCGAGCGCATGCAGGCGGCGCTGCGACCGCTGGCGGGCGCGAGCGGCGCGGCGGTGGCCACCGAGGCGCACGAGCTCTATCGCCTGCGCGAGCTGGCCGAGACGCCGCGCTACGCCGATGCCGCCTGAGGCCGCGCTGCCCTCCTTCGCCGACCTCCAGCGCCCGCTGCCGCGCTCCTCGCCGCGGGCTTGGCGCTTCGCGGCCCTGCGCGCCGCCTCGCGCGCCGGCGCCCTGCTGAGCGACGGCCTGCGGGCCGGGTACCGCCACGGCTTCGACTCCGGGCACTTCATGGCCCACGTCTACGCCAACCGCCCCGCCGGCCGGACGGCGCTCGGGCGCGTCGTGGACCGGCACCTGCTCGGCCGCCCGACGCTCCAGGCCTTCCGTGAGATCCGCGGCCTCGCCGAGCAGGCCGTGCTCGAGGCGATCGACGCGGCGGGGCCCGACGCCGTCGTGGCCGACCTGGCCGCCGGCCCCGCGCCCTACCTGCTCTCGGCGCTCGCCGCGCGCCCTGGGGCCCGCGCGGTCATCGGCGACAACGATCCGGAGGCCCTCGACACGGCTCGCGCGGAGGCGGCGCGCCAGGGCGTCTCCGATCGCGTCACGCTGATCCACGCCGACGCCTTCGACCGAGCGGCGCTGGCCGCTCTCGATCCGCGGCCCGACGTGGTGCTCGAGCTCGGCCTCTACGGCATCTATCACGACGACCGCCTCATCGAGCGTCACTTCGCGGACCTCGCCGAGCTCGCCGCCCCGGGCCAGGTCGTCTTCAACGTCCAGACGCGCAACCCGGACATCGAGTACATCGCCCGCGTGTGGGTCAACCACGAGGGCGAGCGCTGCGTGTGGCGCCTGCGCCCGCTCGAGCAGATCCTCGGCTACGCCGCGGCCGCCGGCTATGCGCCCGCGACGGTGACCGCGGACCGTCACGGGATCTACCGCGTCGTGCGCTTGGTGCGGGAGGGCGGCGCGTGAGCAGCGTGCTGACGTGGGCCGCGAGCGCTCCGCCGGCGATGCGCTCGGCGCGGCTGCGCGCGCTCCAGGCCAGCCCGCACGCGATGTGGAACTACGTCACCTACCGCGACGCGATCGGGCTGCTCGGCCTCGACGCCGGCGACCTGTATCCCGACGGGACGACGCGGCTGCCCCCGGACTGGGCCGACCTCGGGTGGCTGACCTGCTTCTGCGGGCCGCCCGCCTCGGCGGTCCAGGCGATGCGCGCGGCCGTCACCCCCGAGGCGCTCGACGTCTACGCCCCCGACCTCATCGAGCCGCTGCGCGACGAGGTGGCGCACCTGCTGGGACGCACGCGCGACGCGTCCTTCGAGGTCGTGGGCACCGAGGGCGCGCAGGCCGCCATGGCGCTGGCGCTGCTCAGCGTGGTCGATCCCGGCGACGAGGTCATCATCGGCGACCCGGGCTACTTCCACCTGCCCAGCGCGATCATCGCGGCCGGCGGCGTCCCCGTTCCGGTGTCCGTCGGACCCGCGTCGGGCTACCGGATGGATCCCGACGCCGCGGCCGCCGCCGTGACGCCGCGGACCCGCGCTGTCTGCATCGTCGACCCCGTCAACCCCTACGGCACCGTGGCCGAGGCCGACGAGGTGCTCGCGCTGACCGAGCTGTGCGAGCGTCACGGCCTGCTCCTGATCGACGACGTCACGCATGGCGCGCTGGCGATCGATCCGGCCGCCGAGCTCCACGTCGCCGCCGGCGACCACGCCGTCGTGGCCCTGTCGGCCTCGCACTGCTTCGGGATGGCCGGCGCGCGCATCGGCTTCCTGGCCGGGCCGCGCGCGTTCGTGCGCGCCTGCCTGCAGCTCAAGGCCGGCCTCACCCGCCTCAACGGCAACCTCGTCTCGCAGCA
>DASVFT010000075.1:0-3080 GCA_036379935.1 Solirubrobacteraceae bacterium
CATCACCTCGCCCGCGGGTGCCGGCATCCGCGGCGCGCGCGGCGCGCCGTCGTCGGGTGCGGCGGTGAACAGCTCGACGCCGTCCGCTGTCGAGCCCGCCTCCCACAGCACCTCCGCCGACGTCCTGGTCGACCGGTTCCCACCCTTGCGATGCACGGAGACGACGAGGTGGTCGCGCGCCCGCGTGCACGCGACGTACAGCAGGTGACGCTCGGTCTCGTACACCTCCTGCAGGTCCGCGTCGTCGCCGACGTTTGTCAGTTTCCTCCCTATAGTGCGCCACACGTTTCCACCCATTGGGGGCCAGGCGTTGTCGACCGAATGGGGGCCACCCGTTTACGGGTGATCGGGGACCACCCGTTTTCGCCCGATCGGGGGCCAGGCGTTTTCGCCTGATCGGGGGCCACCCCGCCTCTCGCTTGCCGGGCTCCTTTCCGCCGAGTACTGCTCGCCCTTTTGAGGGGGGCGGCCTTGGCAGGACGGAGAGCGGACGTGCTGGATATTCGTGAGGTCATTCGACGGCTGCAGCTCGGCGAGGGCGATCGGCGTATTGCGCGCGACCTCGGGGTCAGTCGCAAAACGGTGAGTAAGTACCGGGCGTGGGCGCAGCGGCACCACGTGCTGAGCGGCGACCTGCCGGATGTGGCCACGCTCCAGGCGCAGCTCGCATCCACGCTGCCGGTTACGCGGCCACCCGTGACGACGTCGACGGTGGCGCCGTATCGCGAGCACATCGTCGCGCTGCGCCAGCGCGGCGTCGAGTGCCGCGCCATCCATCAGATCCTGCGCGACGAGCACGGCTTCGGGGGCGCGTACCAATCCGTCTATCGGTTCGTCCGTCGCCTCGAGCCGCGGACGCCCGAGGCCTTCGTGCGCGTGGAAACCGATCCCGGGGACGAAGCGCAGGTCGATTTCGGGTACGCCGGCGTGATGCACGACCCGCGCAGCGGCACGCGCCGCAAGGCGTGGGCCTTTGTGATGACCCTCTCGTTCAGTCGGCACAGCTACGTCGAGTTCGTCTTCGACCAGGAGGTGGGGACGTGGCTCCGCTGCCATCGCCACGCGTTCGAGTGGTTCGGCGGCGTGCCCCGCCGTGTCGTCGTCGATAACCTGAAAGCGGCGATCGTCAGGGCCGTGTTGTACGACCCCGTCGTGCAGCGCGCCTATCGCGAATGTGCCGAGCACTACGGATTTCTGATCTCACCGTGCCGGCCGCGGACGCCCCAGCACAAAGGCAAGGTCGAGCAAGGCGGCGTGCACTACGTCGCGCGCAATTTCCTCGCGGGCCGGGCGTGGCGCGACATCGACGAGGCCAACGAGCGCGTGCTCGTGTGGTGCGTCGAGACGGCGGGCCGACGGATTCACGGCACGACCAAGGAAGCCCCGCTGGCGCGCTTCGATGCCGTCGAGCGCGCGTGGCTCCGCCCGTTACCGGTCGCGCCGTACGCGCTCGCGACGTGGAAGCAGGCCAAGCTGCACCCGGACTGCCATGTCGTCTTCGATCACGCGTTCTACTCGGCGCCGCATCGACTCATTGGTCAGCGCCTCTGGCTCCGCGCCGCCGACACGAGCCTGCAGATCTTTCACGAGCACCTCTTGGTGGCCAGCCATCCGCGGGCGGGCCGTCGGGGCCAGCGGATCACGCATCCCGATCATTTGCCGCCTGCCAAGATCGCGGGCCTGCTGGCCACGCCCGCCAGCTGCGTTCGGCGCGCCGCCGACATCGGCCCCGCGACGAGCGAGGTGGTCGGCCGGCTGTTCGACGAGCGGCCACTCGATCGGTTGCGGACCGTCATGGGGATCCTCAAGCTGGCGCACAAGTACGGGCCGCGCCGGCTGGAAGCCGCCTGTGCCCGGGGCCTGCGCTACGACGACCTCGCGCACGCCACGCTCAAACGCATCCTGGAGCGCGGCCTCGATCAGACCGCCGACCCGACCGCGGCGGCGCGGCCGGCGGCCCCGCCGCTCCCGCTCTTCGCCCGTCCCGTCAGCGACTTCTTTCCACCCACAGGAGGATCCTCATGCAACTGAATCACCAGCTCGTCCCGAAACTCAAGAATCTCCGCTTGTCCGGCATTCTCGCCTCGCTCGATGTTCGCACCCAACAGGCCATCGCCGAGAAACTCTCGTACGTCGACTTCCTCGAACGCCTCGTCGAGGACGAAGTCGAGCGGCGCGGCCAGAAGCAATTGCAACTCCGGCTCCGCCGCGCCGCCGTCGATCTCGGCAAGACCCTCGAGGGGTTCGATTTCAGTTTCAATCCCTCGATCAACCGCCAGCAGATCTTCGATCTGGCCACGTGCCAGTTCGTCGAGCGCCACGACACGGTCCTCATTCAAGGCCCGGCCGGCGTCGGCAAATCACATCTCGCCCAGGCGCTCGGCCATGAAGCCTGTCGGCGCGGCTACGACGTGGGGTTCGCGTCGGCGGCCCGCATGCTCGGCCATCTGCACGGCGGTCGCGCCGACGGCACGTACGAGCGACGGCTCCTCACCTACACGCGGCCCGATCTCCTGATCCTCGATGACTTCGGGCTGAAGCCGCTCCCGCCGGCCGGCCCTGAGGACTTCTACGAAGTCATCAATGAGCGCTACGAGCACGGCGCGCTCATCATTACGTCGAATCGTGCGTTCACCGAATGGCCGGAGCTCTTTCAGAGTCCGCTCCTGGCCTCCGCCGCGCTCGACCGGCTCGCGCATCACGCGCATCAGATCGTGATCACCGGCGACAGCTTCCGCGCCACCGGCCGCCGACGCGGCGGCGAACGGAGCGCATCATGACGACGCCACGGCCCATGGATCCTGCCGGACCCATGGACAACGCCCCAGACCGGCGTTGCCCACAGGTCCTTGGACGGCGCACAGACCGCGCCGCCCACAGGCTCCACAGGCCTTCATCCTTGAGGTACTGAAGAACTGAAAACCACCGGAGCCCGGCAAGACGACCGCGCCCTGAATGGTCCCCGATCAGGCGACAACGACTGGCCCCCTACGGGCGAAACTTGACAGGGACCGCATGGCCTTATTGGCGGCCTTCTTGGAGCTTCAAGCAATCGCGCCGGACTACGTGCGCGGCGATCT
>DASVFT010000076.1:0-11328 GCA_036379935.1 Solirubrobacteraceae bacterium
TGCGCGTGGCGCTTGCGACCGCGGCTCTCCTGGCCCTGGGTCTTCAGCCGGCGCTTGAGCTGGGCCACCACGCGGTGCACGGCGGCCAGGTCCTGGAGCGGCCCGGAGGGCAGCGCGCGGTCGAGCTCGTTGAGCGGGCGGGCCGGCGGCAAGGTCTCGGTGCGCTCGATCTGGCGGCGCTCGAGCTCCTGGCGCAGGAGCGCCTCGAAGCGGCGGATGGCGTCGCGCGGGAGGCCGTCGGCGCGCGGGTCGTCGGGGGGCAGGTCGGGCTGCGGCTCGGCGCGCAGGCCCAGGGCGCGACGGATGCGCTGCACGTCGACGCCGATCACGCCCGAGCCCTCGCCCTGACGGCCGAAGGCCGCGATCGCCAGCCTCGCGAGGTCGCGCATCATCGACTCGTGGCCGTCGCGCAACGCGGCCGCGATCTGCTGGCGCAGCGTCTCGAGGTTGAGCTCCGCGTCGCCCACGTCGATTCCGCCGCCCTCGGCGACGCCCTCGTGCACGGCGGCGAGCTCGGCGGCGCGAAAGAAGAAGCGATCGAAGACGAGGTCGAAGATCCGCCGGTCCTCCTGGGACTTGGCCAGGGTGGCGGCCAGCCCTTCCTTGAAGTCGGCGGGGTGGGCCCACGGCACCTGGCGCAGGACCGCGAAGGCGTCGAGGAGCTCGCTCGTGCCCACGGCGACGCCCTCGCCGCGCAGCTCCTCGCCGAGCTCGAGGATGCGCGCGCTCAGGCCGCGGGGAGCGCGGTCGGCGTGGCCGCCGCCGTAGAGCGCAGCGCGCCTGCTAGCCGGCGGACGCGGCACCGAGTCCAAGCCTGACGCCGACGCGCTCGGCCACCACGTCGATGTCGGTCCGGTGCTTGACGATGATCGACATCGTGTCGACGAACACCTGGCCGTCGATGTCGTCGGCGCCGAGGAGCAGCAGCGCCCGCGCCCAGTCGATCGACTCCGCGATCGAGGGGGGCTTCTTGAGGTCGAGCTCGCGGACCATCGCGATGACCTCGACGAGCTTGCGCGCGACCGCGTCGCCCAGCTCCGGCGCGTGGAGCTTGACGATCTCGAGCTCGTGCTCGAGCGACGGGTAGTCGAGCCAGAGGTACAGGCAGCGGCGTTTGAGGGCCTCGGTGAGCTCACGGGAGTTGTTGGAGGTGAGCAGCACCACGGGGCGCGTCCGGGCCTCGAAGCGCCCGAGCTCGGGGATCGAGAGCTGGAAGTCGCTCAACAGCTCGAGCAGCATGGCCTCGAACTCCTGGTCGGTCTTGTCGATCTCGTCGATGAGCAGTACGACCGGCTCCTCGGCGGCGATGGCGGCCATGAGCGGGCGCTGGAGCAGGAACTCGGCGCCGAAGATGTCGTCCTGCACCTGCTCCCAGCCGGCACTCAGACCACCGGCTTCGCCGTCGGCGCCCTGCCCGGCCTGGATGCGCAGCAGCTGCTTGCGGTAGTTCCACTCGTAGAGCGCCTTGGCCTCGTCGAGGCCCTCGTAGCACTGCAGGCGCACGAGCGTCCGCCCGAGGTACTGCGCGAGCGCCTTGGCCAGCTCGGTCTTGCCCACGCCGGCCGGCCCCTCGACGAGGACGGGCTTGCCCAGCTTGGAGGCCAGGTAGGAGACGAGCGCGGTGGACTGGCCCGGCAGGTAGCCGACGGCGCGCAGGCCGGCGGCGACGTCGTCGACGCTTCCGGGTGCCTGGGTAGGGGCAGTCATGCACCCCGAATGATAGGAACCGCACCGTGACGGGCCTGCTGCAGCTCGGGTTCTCCTACGACCCGAGCCCCGACTTCGGCGCCGACCCGCGGCCCTACGTCGCGCTCATGGCCGCCGGCTTCGTCATCGGCGTCGTCGGGCACCTCATTCGCGCCCGAGCCCTCGTGGCCCTCGGCATCGGGCTCATCTTCCTGGCCACGTTCCTGCTGCCGCTGGCGGCCAACGTCCTGAAGTCCTAGGTCACCGCGCGGCGTCGTCGTCGGCGTCGGACCCCATATGTGGTTCTTAGCGACCCGGGCGCTCCGTGTGACCGGCGGTCTCGCGGATGACGCGCGTGACGAGCGGCGGGTCGTCCCACATCGGGAGGTGGCCACAGTCCGGCAGCACGACGGTCCGCCAGCCCGGGGGAGGCACGCGGGGCGGGCGGACGAGTCGGTCACGCTCGCCCCAGGCCAGCGTGACCGGCACGTCGATGCCCGCGGGACCGGCGAAGGTGGCGCGACGCATGGCGAGGTTGGTGCTCGGATAGCCCGGCGCGAGGGCGTAGGCGCGCACGATGTCCAGCGCCTCGGCGTGGCTCACCCGTTCGGGGTGGGCCATGTTCATCCCGAGGGCGAGGCGCCGCCCTCGCTGCGTGCGCAGGAGCGGGCCCATGACCGGCAGCAGGGCGCGGGCCAGCGCACGCCCGGGCTTGCGCGGAAGCTCGCCGTCGCCGAGCAGCGGGCGCGACCAGAAGCCCGCGGCGCAGAGCGAGGTGACCGAGCGCGCGCGCCCGCGCCGAGCGAGCTCCAGCGCGATCCACGCGCCGAGCGAGCTGCCGGCGAGGTGCGCGCTGGCCAGGCCGCGCGCGTCGAGCAGGGCTCCGAGGGCGGCGGCGAGCGCCACGGGATCGGGGCTCACGCCGTCGGGCAGAGACGGCGAGTCGCCGAAGCCGGGCAGGTCGACGGCGATGACCTCGTAGTCGGCGGCGAGCGGCTCGACGATGGGGTCCCAGATCCGCCGCGTGCCGCCGATGCCGTGCACGAGCAGCAGCGGCGGTCCGACGCCGTGCGCCTCGGCCGCGAGCTCAGGCAGCTTCGCGCTCCCGCTCGCCGGGGTCCGGCGCCGCTGCGATGGCCGGCGCCCGAACGTCACCGCGCCAGCGCGGCTTGGCCAGCAGGAGCTGCACATCGCGGATCCGCCGCTCGCGGAAGCCGGCCTCGCAGTAGGCCAGGTAGAGGTTCCAGAGCCGCACGAAGCGCTCGTCGTAGCCCAGCGCCCGCACGTCCTCGACACGCTCCTTGAACCGCGCGCGCCAGTGCCGCAGCGTCTCGGCGTAGTCCGCGGTGATGTCCTGCGCGCCGACCGCGTGCAGGTCCGTGCGGCGCGCCACGCAGCGGGCGATGATCTCGTTGGAGGGCAGGCAGCCTCCCGGGAAGATGTAGGTGGCGATGAAGCTGCGGTTGCCCTTCTCGACGTGGTACGCCCGGTCGTCGATGGTGATGGCCTGCAGGAGCATGAGGCCGTCCCGTGCCAGCAGGGCGCTGCAACGCTCGAAGAAGGTGCCGAAGTCCTTCCAGCCGACGGCCTCGATCATCTCGATCGAGACGAGCTTGTCGTACGTCCCCCGGAGCTCGCGGTAGTCGCGCAGCAGCACGGCGACGCGATCCGCCAGCCCGGCGGCGCGCACCAGCGCCCGGGCGTGCTCGTGCTGCTCGCGGGAGATCGTCGTGGTGGTCACGCGGCATCCGTACTCGGCGGCGGCGTGCACGGCCAGGGCGCCCCATCCGGTCCCGATCTCGAGCAGGTGGTCGGACGGGGCGAGGTCGAGCTTGCGGCACACGGTCTCGATCTTGTGGAGCGAGGCCGCCTCCAGCGTGGCCCCCGCCGTGGGGAACATCGCCGACGAGTACATCATCCGCGCGTCGAGGAAGAGCGCGAAGAGCTGGTTGCCGAGGTCGTAGTGGGCGGCGATCTGGCGCTGACTGCGCGTGACGGTGTTGCGGGCGCGGCCGATGGCCCGCGCCGGGCCGATGAGCGGGCGCAGCCACCGGCGAGGGCGGTCGAGCGCCTCGCCGTTCCGCGCTCCCAGGCGCACGAGCGTGACGAGGTCGGGGCTCGTCCACAGGCCGTCCATGTGCGCCTCGGCCAGCCCGAGGCTCCCGCGCAGCAGCTGCCGGTAGAAGGCGGGGGCTCGCACCTCGAGCACGGCGTGCAGCGGCGCGGCCGCATCGAGCGCGCCGAAGCACGTGACCGCGCCGCCCGGCTCGCGCACTTCGAGCACGCCGTGGCGCGTGAGGGCGAGCAGGCGGTGCACGATCGCCCGGGCCGTCCGGTTCGTCATCGCGGCGCCTCGCGGGGGTGCGAGAAGTACGGGGCGCCCTTGAGCTTGAGCCGCAGCGCGTTGGCGTAGATCCGCGTCACGACGGCGAGCGTGGGCGCGGGCTGGCGGCGCAGCACCCGGCGCAGCCCCGCCGGGTCGAGGGCGCGGCGCTCGAGCTGCAGCGAGGCGTCGAAGTGCACCTCGCCGTCGCGGCGGCTGACGATCTCCACGCCGATGTGCGGCCCGGGCGCGGTGAGGCAGAGCTCGTACTCGTGGTCCATGGCCATGAACGGCGAGACGTGGAAGACCTTGTCGACGCGCTCGCGGACCGCGCCGCCGTCGTCGAGCGCGCCGAGGACGTACGCGTGGCGTTCGCCCCACGGCGTGTTCGTCACCTCGGCGACGACCGCCTGGAGGCTCTCGCCCTGGCGATCGAAGCAGTAGTAGAAGCTGACGGGGTTGAAGAGGTGGCCCAGGCAGCGCAGGTTGGTGAGCAGGCGCACCGGGCCATCCGGCCGCGAGCCGGTCCGCTCGGCCACGAGGGCGCGGACGGCGTCCGCGGGTGCGACCCCCGGCTCGCCGAGGTAGTCGGCGCGGCGGAAGCGCACGAGCGCGGCATGGCGCGTCGACCACAGCCACCGCGGCCCCACCCGCTCGGGGATCGCGTCGAGGTCGAGGTAGGCCATGAAGACGCGGTAGCGGAAGCGATGCTCGACCGGCCGCAGCCGGCGGTGGCCGACCCAGCCCTCGTAGAGGGCGTTCACGCCGCCACCAGGTCGCGCATGCGGGCGAGGGCGCGGTGGGCGCTCGCCACGCCGTCCTCGTGGAAGCCCCACCCCCAGTAGGCGCCGCAGTAGTGCGTGCGCCGGACGCCGCTGACCTCGGCGTGACGGGTCTGCGCCTGGACCGCCGCGCGGGTGAAGACCGGGTGGGCGTAGGGGATGACCCGGATGATCCGCTCGGGATCGATCGCCGCCGTGCGGTTGAGCGTGACGCAGTACGGCTCTTCGGCCTCGAGGGCCTGGAGATAGTTCATGTAGTAGGTGACCGCGCAGCGCCCGCGCGGCTCGGCCGGCAGGTGGTAGTTCCACGCCGACCAGGCGGCGCGCCGGCGCGGCAGCAGCGAGCGGTCGGTGTGCAGCACCGCCTCGTTGACCTGGTAGGCGAAGGCGCCCAGGACCTCGGACTCGCCCGGGCTGGGATCGGTGAGAAGGGCGAGCGCGTCGTCGGCGTGCGACGCGACGACGACCTCGTCGAACGCCTCGGGCGCCCCGCCCTGAAGCACGAGCTCGACGTGCGTCGGATGGCGGGTCATGGCCAGAACCGGCGTGCGCACGCGGATGCGCTCGGCGAACGGGGCGGTCAGGGCCTCGACGTAGCGCGCCGAGCCGCCGGCCACGGTCGACCACCTCGGGCGCCCGGTGAGCGACAGCATCCCGTGGTGGGCGAAGAACTGCGCCAGGAAGCGGGCCGGGAACGTCCACATCTGGGCGGGGTCGGCCGACCACACCGCGGCGGCCTGCGGCACGAGCAGGCGGTCGACGAACCACGGCGAGAAGCGCTCGTCCTTTAGGAACGCCCCCAGCGAGCGGTCGTCGGCGGGCTCGGCGAGCAGGCGACGGGCGGCGCGATTGAAGCGCAGATAGTCGGCGACCATGGCCAGGAAGCGACGTCGAGCGAGGTTCGCGGGCTGGGCGAGGAGTCCACGCGGCCCATGCGACGAGTACTCGAAGTCCTCGTCCTCGGCGCTGACGGAGAAGCTCATGTTCGTGGGCTGGCGGGCGACGCCGAGCTCGTCGAGCATTGCCTCGAAGAGCGGGTAGTTGCGGTCGTTGCAGACGATGAACCCGGTGTCGACGTCCCACCGGCCGTCCTCGGCGTCGACCACGATCGTGTTCGTGTGCCCGCCGACGTGGTCGCCGGCCTCGAAGACCGTGATCTCGTGCGCGGGGTGGAGGAGGTGAGCGGCGGTCAGGCCCGAGATCCCCGTCCCGATGATCGCGATCCTCACGAAGATGCTGTGCGGTCGCCGGGCGCGTGTGGATCAATGGACGGAGCGCGCCAGCCACGCGCCGGCGGCGATGCCGGCGCCGGCGAGCGCGACCGTGGCCAGGCGCCCGCGGCGCGGGATCCGCTCTCCGGCGGCCAGCGTGGTCGCTGCATCCACCGCGTCGGCCACCGCCCCCCCGACGAGCCATGGCGCCGGATCGCGGTCGCGCGCGGCGGCCATCGCGGTGCCGGCGCCGACGACGACGTCGCGCCCGCCCAGGCAACGGGCCAGCACGCGCGCCGGCACGTCCTCGCTGCCCACCCACGTGCGGGTGATCGGGTCGGGAACGGCGAGCAGCACGACGCCGAACAGGGCGCGTCCGGCACCGAAGGCGATCACGGCGATCTTGGGCCTCATCGGCCAACACTAACGTCGCCGGCTACCGTGGACGGGGGCATGCATACCCTCGGCTCGACCGGCCTGCGCGTGAGCCCGTTGGGCCTCGGCCTGGCGGCGCTCGGACGCCCCGGCTACATCAACCTCGGCCACGGCGCCGACGTCGGCGACAGCGGCGTCGAGGCGATGGAGCGCCACGCCCATGCCGTGCTCGACGCGGCCTACGAGGGCGGGGTGCGGTACTACGACGCCGCGCGCTCCTACGGGCGCGCCGAGGCGTTCCTGGCCTCGTGGCTCGAGCGCCGCGGGCTCGGCCGCGACGACGTCACGGTCGGCTCGAAGTGGGGCTACGAGTACACGGCGGGGTGGCGCGTGGACGCCGAGGAGCACGAGGTCAAGGACCTCTCGGTCGAGACCCTGCGCCGCCAGCTGGGGGAGACGCGGCAGCTGCTGGGCGATCGGCTCGCGCTCTACCAGATCCACTCGGCGACCCTCGAGAGCGGCGTCCTCGACGACTCGGCCGTGCGCGACGAGCTGGCGCGCCTGCGCGCCGCGGGCATCTTCGTCGGCTTCACCGCGACGGGAGCGCGCCAGGCCCAGACCATCGAGCGCGCGCTGGAGGTCGGCAGCTTCGACGCCGTGCAGGCCACATGGAACCTCCACGAGCGCTCGGCCGGCCCGGCGCTGGCCGCCGCCCACGAGGCGGGCCTGGGAGTCATCGTCAAGGAGGCGCTGGCCAACGGGCGCCTCACCGAGCGCGGAGCCGGCGGCGACTCGCCGCTGCTCGCCGCCGCCCGCGAGCGCGGCACGACCCCCGACGCGCTCGCCCTGGCTGGCGCCCTGGCCCAGCCATGGGCCGACGTCGTCCTCAGCGGCGCGGCCACCGTCGAGACGCTCCGCAGCAACCTCGCCGCCCTCGACGTCACGTGGGACGCCGACCTCGAGGCCCGCCTCGCCGGCCTCGCCGAACGGCCCGACGACTACTGGGAGCGCCGCGCGGCGCTGCCCTGGAACTAACGCGACGCGGAACGGCCGTCGCCCGCGAGCTCGGGCGCGGCGGCCAGCATGCTAGGTCCGCCGCGGGGGCGGGCGGTACTCGGCGGGCTCGTCGAAGGAGAGCTGGCCGTCGAAGGCCTCTTCGTCCGGCGGCCGGCGGCGGCGCGCCACCACGGTCGGGCTCTCCTCCGACGCGTCGCGTGGCGGCGGTGGCGGCCCTTTGCCGGGCGGCGGTGGCGGCGCGGGGGCCGGCGGCGTGGGGGTGGGCGGCGCCGGCTCCGACGCGGGCGGGGCGTCGTCCTCGACGGGCTCGGGCGCTTGCGAGGCGCGTATGCGGTAGCCCGCGTAGGCCAGCAGCGCGCCGAGCAGGAAGGCGATGAAGATGCCCCATTGCACGCCCACCGACGTCTGGATGAGGCCTTCCTTGCGGCCGTTCGGCTTGTCGAGCTGGCGATAGAAGATCAGGAACATGACCCACAGGCCGGCGGCCATGATCACCGTGCCGTCGCCGCCCGGCAGGTGGAAGGCCTTGCGCTCGGCGCGCGCCCAGAGCAGCGCGATCACGCCCACCACGACCACGAAGATCGCCGCCTCGATGAACGAGTAGACGCCGAAGGCGCTCTTGGCGTCATCGATACGGACGAGCTTGCCGTTGACGATCGCGTTGCCGGTCTCCTGATACCAAGGCAGGAGCATCGAGAGCAGCAGCGCCAGCGCCGCGATGGCCGCCAGCCGTTGCTCGCTGCTGAGGGCGCGCCAGTCGCGGCCGATGCGCCCCAGCACGCCCGTCATGGGATCCAGGTCTGCGGCGCCATCCTGGCGGCCATTGTATGCGCCGTCCGAACGGATGCCCCCGATGCGCCGAGGGGCGCTCTTGCATCGCCGAAGGCGCTACTCGATCGGGATGTCCTGCACGTCGACGCCTGCGGGCGGCGCAGCGTCGAGGCGCTCCAGGCAGGCGTCGATGATCGCCCGGAGCAGCATCAGGACCTGCCGGATGAGGTCTGAGACCTGCTGCTGGAGCTCGGGCGGCAGGAGATCGCGCAATGCGCGCACCAGCGCGACCACCGCCTCGAGCTCGTCGTGCGCCGCGGGCGGCAGCTCGCGCGCCTGGCTGCGCGCCTCGCCGGCCAGGCGCTCGGCCGCCGCCTGCGCGGCGTGGACGCGCTCGCGCAGCTCGGCCAGCGGATCAGGCGGGGCCATCGAAGGTCACGTGCAGGGCCGCGCCGTCGAACGAGGCGCCGGTCGGACGGTAGTCCCCCAGCGCGGGCGGCAGCATGAGCGTGCGCTTGTGGCCGTCGACGCGGACCACGAGCTCGAGGCCGATCTTCTTCAGCGAGATGTCGCCCTTCTGCGCGAACGGCAGGTCGAGGCGGAGCTCGGCCGCGCCGGCGCCGACGAGGAGCTCCTGCGTGAGCTGCTCGTGCAGGACGCCGGCCGGATCGCCGCCGCCGAACAGGCGCTCCCCGAGGCGATCGAGCATCTCGCCGCCGACCACCTCCTCGTCGAAGTACGGCGCGCGCAGCACGGGCACCGGCGAGAAGGCCGCCTGGACGTCGTCCAGCTCTGCGAGCTGGCGCTCGCGCCAGCGGCCGAAGTAGGCCCCGACGTCCTCGGGGAAGAGGCGGTTCACGACGACCGCGTCGGTCAGGTAGCCATAGAGGTTGAGGTAGGTGAAGGTCCGCCGCGCCTCGTCGACCACCATGCGGTCGGGGGTCATCACCAGCCGGACGGACACGCTCTCGTTGTCGCGCAGGATCTCGTTCATGGCGATGAGGTTGCGCACCAGGCGCTGGACGTCGTCGAGGACCGCCTCGCCGGGCAGCGACACGTCGAGCACGGCGCGCGCGAAGGGGCGCGCGGCGGCCATGATCTGCGAGGACTGCGGGAAGACCTTCTCAAGCCACCAGCGCGCGACGTCCGGGAACGACAGCAGGCGCAGGGTCTCGCCGGTGGGCGCGCAGTCGACGATCACGCAGCCGAAGCGCATCTCGTCGTGGTGGCGCTTGATCTGGAGCAGGCTGAAGAGCTCGTCCATGCCGGGCGGCACGGTCAGCTCCTCGGCGCTGATGCGGTCCACGCCGCGCTCGAGCAGGAGGTCGCCCAGCCAGTCCTGCACCGCCGCCCAGTTGCGCTCCATCTCGTCCTGCGCCGCCACCTGCTGGGCCCACAGGTGCTCGGAGAGCTGCGTCGGCTCGCCGCCGACCTCGGCCTGGAGGCAGTCGGCCAGCGAGTGGGCGGGGTCGGTCGACAGGACGATCGTGTCGACGCCGCGGGCGGCGACGATCCGCGCGGTGGCGGCCGCCACCGAGGTCTTCCCGACGCCGCCCTTGCCGGTGTAGAGGATGGTCCTGGGCGCCATGCCGCCGGGTCAGACTACTTGCCGGCCCGCACCAGCAGGCGCCCCGCCACGGCCACCGCGTGGCCCGCGAGATCGACCGCGCGCAGGCGCACCTCGAGCGCCCCGCGCTTGCCCGGACGAAAGGCGAAGGCGTGGCGGCCGTAGCCGAACCGCGCCGCGCGCGAGAAGATGGGCTTGCCACGGCGCAGCAGGGTGACCGAGACGTTGGAGACCTTGTTCACCGTAAAGGTCACCTTCGACGGCTTCCTCAGCCGGGCGGTGGTGGACTTCAGGGCCAGCACCGGCGGCTGGCGCAGGTAGGCGGTGAACTTGTCGGCCTCGGTGCAATACACGACGGGGTCGGGGACGCGCTTGCACAGGCCGCGCAGGAAGTCGCGCAGCAGCTTGTGGTAGCCCAGGTCGCTCTCCCGGCCGGGCTGATACAGCGACCAGGCGCCGGTGTCGAAGAGCGGCACCTCGACGCGGGCCTCGGCCTCGCCGGCCGCGAACAGCGCGCGGCCGTCGGCGTCGTTGGCGAGGGCGGCGAAGTCGAACAGGCCGTTGAGCGCCTGGACGAAGCCGTTGAGGATGCGCAGGTCCGGCGCGAACGAGTACTGCAGGTAGTGCGCACCGACCGGCGTGGCGGCCAGCACGCCTTCCGGCGGCGGCGTCCGGAAGATGCCCAGCGCGGCGCGGGCCACCTCGAAGTACACCGGAGCCTGGAGGCGGACGGCGGCCCGCGCGAGGGCCTGGATGGCGGTGCCCTGGCTGAGGCCGCTGACCCACGGCGGGCGCCCGCCGTCGAAGCTGAAGAGCGACTCCCAGGCGATGCCCCCCGCGCGCGGCACGGCCAGCGCGATCGCCTCGTCGAGCAGCGCGCGCAGCTCGGGGTCGTGGTCCTGGGACTGGAACAGCCCGTTGGCACGGCCGAACGTCCCCAGCCACTGGACCTGGATCCCCTGGCCGGGGTAGTACTGCCACACGAGCTGGCTGCCGGCGAAGGACACGCGCTGGCCGTAGCGCAGCAGTGGCCCGCCGGCCCACCATGCGCGGTTGCGCTGGAGCGTCAGGAAGGCCAGCGGTGCGCGCTGTGCGGTCAGGAGCCCGCCGGCGGCCAGCGCGCGGGTGTTGGCGAGGACGGCGTCGAGCGGCCGGCGTCGCGTGCCGTGCAGCTTCTTCAGCGTCGCCTTGGCGTTGTCGTAGGACTGCGCCCAGGCGTCGTGGCGGGCCTGGTCGATCGCGCCGGCGGCCAGCAGCGCGTCGAGCGCGGCGGGCACGGTGGGGCCGGACGGTGCCGCGCGCGCGACCGCCGCCCGGGCGCGCGCCGGCGCGCGATCGGGCGGCGGCAGGAAGCGGTCGTGGCGCGCGTGGACGCGCCCGTGCTGGTCGAGCACGAGCGAGGTTCCGGCGGCGCCGGCGGCCGCGGGGCAGAGCAGGACCGCGAGCGCCGCCGCGAGCAGGACCAGCTGCGGCCGGCGCACATCCTCGATGCTAGATGATTGATTCCACGACCCCCACGACCATCTGTCCGCGCCCCGCGGCGCCGGATCGCCACGGTCCGAAGGGGTCCCCGACCAACGGCCTCCGGCCGTTGGT
>DASVFT010000077.1:0-2067 GCA_036379935.1 Solirubrobacteraceae bacterium
CACGATCACGTCCTTGTCGTCGTTTGGGTCGGGCTCGACCATCGCGAGCCGGATCTCGTCCTCGAGCTCCCCCAGCCGCTCCTCGGAGCCGCGCAGCAGCTCGCGCAGCTCCGGGTCGTCGCCGTCCTCGGCCAGCAGCTCACGGGCGCCGGCGGCGTCGTCGGTCGCGCGCCGCCACTCCTGCGCGAGCCGGTGGGCAGGCTCGAGCGCTCGGTAGGCACGGCCGACCTCCGCGTAGCGGCGCTGGTCGCCGATCACCTCCGGGTCGGCCATCTGCCGCGAGAGCTCGTCGAAGCGGCTCTCGATCTGCTCCACGAGCCTGTCGATCACGCAGACAAGGGTACGACCCTTGACGCCACCGTAAGGATGCCCCGATGGCGGGCGGCGAAGCGCGGGCGTTTGGGGCGGTGCTGTGCCTCGTGTCCGCCGCCGGCTTCGGCGCGATGGCGATCTTCGGCAAGCTCGCGTACGAGGACGGCGTGGGAACGCTCACCCTGCTCCTGGTGCGGTTCGCGCTCGGTGCCCTCATCTTCGGCGCGATGCTCGCGCTCAGCCCGGGGCTGCGGGCGGGCATGACCGAGACGCGCGCGGTGGCAATCGGCCTTTCGCTCGGAGCGATCGGGTACGCCACCCAGGCCGGCCTGTTCTTCGCGGCGCTGCGCCGCATGGACGCCTCGCTGCTGGCTCTGCTGCTCTACACCTATCCCGCGTGGGTGACGCTCGCCGCGATCGCGATCGGGCGCGAGCGGCCCAACCGCCGGCGGATCGCCGCGCTGGTGCTGTCGTCGGCCGGCGTGGTGATCGTGCTGGCCGGCTCGGCCGCCGGCGGCTTCGACGCGCTCGGCACGGCCATGGCCCTCGGCGCGGCGGTCGCCTACACGATCTACATCCTGGTCGCCGACCGCACCGGGATCTCGATCTCCCCGCTGGCGCTGTCGGCGCTCGTGTGCGTGGGCGCCACCTTCACCTTCACGGTGGTCGGGCTGGCGTCCGGCGAGCTGGACTTCGGATTCGAGGCGGAGGGCTGGCTCTGGCTGGGCCTGATCGGGGTCGTCTCCACCGCCCTGCCGATCGCCACCTTCTTCGCCGGAATGGCTCGCGTCGGGCCCAGCACGGCCTCGATCCTGTCGACCTTCGAGCCGGTGGTCACGGTCGCGCTGGCCTACGCGGCCTTCAGCGAGCGGCTCACCGTCGCGCAGCTGGGCGGAGCCGCCCTGGTGCTCGCGGCCGCCGTGATGCTGGCCACTCCGGCCCGGACGAAGGCGGCGCCGCCTACGTGACGCCCGCGGCCACGGGCCGCTCGACCTGCCGGCGTCCCCAGCGTGCGCGCTCCGCGAAGTCGAGCAGGCGGTCGAAGTAGCGCTCGACCGGCGGCGCCGGCGGGTTGCGACGATCGGCGAAGCGCACGCGCATGGAGAAATAGGGGAAGTAGACCTCCATGCGCCGCAGCGCCTCGCGCCGGCCGCCGCTCATGCGCGACAGCAGCAGCGGCTGCACCAGCCGCCCGTAGAGGCGCGGCGGGAACACCCGCGGTGCGGGGCGCTGGAAGTACCGGGACGCCAGCTCAACGAGCCGGCCGACCGTGGTGGCGTTGCGGCCCGCCACGAGATGGAAGGTGCCGTCCGGCCCTTCGCGGGCGAGGCGATCGACGGCGTCGGCCACGTAGTCCACCGGCACCACGTCGACCGGCGAGCCGCGCCGGGCGGGCAGCGCCGGCATCGCGCCGCTCGCGAAAGCCCGCAGCGGCGGGTAGAGGACGTTGAAGGACGAGGTCCAGCCCGTGCGGCTGTCGCCCACGACGATGCTCGGGCGCAGCACCTGCAGCGGCAGCCCGACGGCGCGCTCGCGCAGCAGCCGCTCGGCCTCGAACTTCGACCGCTCATATGGGTTGCGAAAGCGCTGCCCGACGTCGAGGTCGTCCTCGCCGAAGGCGCCACTGTGGGCGCCGGCGACGTAGGCGGTCGACACGTAGGCGTGCCGCTGCAGGTCCTTCGCCTCCAGGCAGAACTCCAGCACGTTCCCGGTGCCGTCGACGTTGACGCGCTGCGCGAGCGCCACGGGCACCGC
>DASVFT010000078.1:0-56278 GCA_036379935.1 Solirubrobacteraceae bacterium
CGGACGTCGACGGCTACTGGCTGCAGACCCAGATGAGCGCGCACTACGGGCGCTTCATCCTCAACGACGAAGAGGTCCTCATCGTCGACGACCCGAACGAGATGGTGGAAGAGGTCGGCTGATGGCCCTTCGCGTGTTCCAGTCGCTCTGGGCGATGGGCGGGCTGCCCTACGGGAGCGAGACGCCATGGTCGACCGCCGAGCAGATCGACAACATCGTCGAGGGGGGCTTCGACGGCGTCGACATCGCCTGGACGCCGATCCTGCCGTCCGAGGAGGCGATCGCCGCGGCCCAAGCGCGGGGCGTGGCCTGGGGAGCCACCTGCTTCCCGAACGGCGAGGGCGACGGGTTCGAGGACGTCATCGCCCGCTTCGCCGCCATGGGCGACGAGGGCCCGCTGTACGTCAATCTCCAGCCCAACCTCAAGGTCTTCACGATCGAGGAGGGCGCCCCCGAGCTGCGGCGGTGCCTGCGCATCGTGGAGGAGGCCGGCTTTCAGGCCGTGGTCGAGACGCATCGCGACCGGATGACCACGGACCTGCGATTCACGCTCCAGCTGATGGACGCGGTGCCCGAGATGCGGATGAACGGGGACCTCTCGCACTTCGTGGTCGGTCAGGAGTTCGCCTGGCCGGTCGGCGAGGACGACCATGCGCTCATCCGGCGCGTGCTGGAGCGCTGCGACATGTTCCACGGTCGGGTCGCCTCGCGCGAGCAGGTGCAGATCTCCATCAGCTGGGACTACCACCGCCCGTGGCTGGATCTCTTCCTTGGATGGTGGGAGGTCGGATTCCGCGCGTGGCGCGAGCGATCCGAGCCCAGCGCCGAGCTCTACTTCGTGCCCGAGCTCGGACCACCGACGTGGTACGCGATCACCGGTCCCGACGGCAAGGAGATGTCGGATCGATGGCAGGAGGCGCTGATGCTCAAGGAGCAGGTGCGCGCGATATGGGAGCGGCTCGAGCGGGAGTCCGCGGTGGCGTTAGGCAGGTAGGGAGGAAGGCACCGAGCCGCTTCGGCGACTCGGAAGCACTCATCGAGAGGAGAGGACCCGGAATGACCGCAGGAAACGGTTCAAGGCGCATACGCATCGTGACGCTGCTCGGCCTGTTGTGCGCCGTCGTCGCGCTCGTGGCGTGCGGCAGCGCCAGCAAGGATGACTCGTCGAAGACGGGGACGGCGGGGGCCACGGCCGCGCCGAAGACACAGGACGTGGCCGCGCTCGCCGCGGAGCCGGTCAAGGGCGACCTGCCTCCGAACATCGAGCTCGTGCCCGAGTCCGCGCGCAAGAACTACGTGGGCTACCAGTATCTCGAGTCCGGCATGAAGCTGGATAAGAGCCCGTACGCCAACTGGAAGGCGCCCAAGCCGCCGTGGAAGGTGTGCTACAGCGCGATCACCCAGCAGAACTCCTGGCACGTCGAGGCCATGAAGATGTGGAAGATGCTCGCCGGGCAGCTGAAGCAAGAGGGGTTCGTGAACGGGATCGTCACCACGAACTCCGACGCCAACACTGGTCAGCAGATCAACCAGATCAACGGCATGGTGTCGCAGGGCTGTGACGCCATCGCGGCCATCACGCCGTCGGCGACGGCGCTCTGCCCTGCGTTCAAGAACGCCTTCGACAAGGGCGTGCTGATCTTCTCGGCTGAGGGCTCCGTGAACTGCCCGGGCATCGGGCAGGCAGTCCAGCCGAACGACTACATCGACGGCGTCAAGTCGATGCAGTGGCTCGCCGGCAAGATGGGCGGCAAGGGCAACGTGCTCCTGCTCCAGGGCATGCCCAGCTACCCGCTGTCGAAGGCGCGGTTGGAGGGCGCGAAGGACGCGCTCAAGGCCTACCCGAAGATCAAGATCCTCGACATCATCGTGACCGAGTGGAACGCCGCCACCGCCAAGACCAAGCTCCTGCAATGGCTGGCGAGCCACCCGACCAAGGTGGACGGCGTCTGGCAGGAGGGCTGCTGCGGCGACATCACATCGGTCGATGCGCTCAAGCAGACGGGCCGGCCGCCCGCCATCGTCAACGGCTGGGGTGGCTCGGCCGCGTGGCTGGCTTTCTGGAAGGAGAAGAAGCTTGACTCCTTCGACCTGCTCCAGGGCGGTCCGTCCCAGGCGGTGAACTACTTCGACGTCATGGTGCGGATGCTCTCCGGCCAGAAGCCGAAGGTGAACAACCTGGTTCACACCGTGACGTTCTTCGGCAACGACCAGGTGGACAAGTTCTACCAGCCGTGGATGACCACGAAGAGCACGGGCTTCGTCATGCCTTCCGACAGTCGATCGGTGCCCACGTCGTACTGGGATCCGTTCTTCACCAAGGGGACGATGCCGGTGCCGAAGTACGACCCCACGAAGTACGATGCGAGTAAGGGTTAGAACCGAGCCATCTAGCGCCGGTTTGGCCGAAGTCGGTGGGCCGGGGCCGCAGCAGGTGCTGCGGCCCCGCGCCTCACGTGCGCAGACCCTGGTGCAGCGGCACGGGGTCGACGCCGTGCCGTGGCTGCTGGTCATCGCGCTGTTCATCGCCACGGCCGCCTCGCTCGACGGGTTCCTCACCAAGCCGAGCATCCTCTCGGTGCTCGTCATCAGCGCACTGCTGGGCCTGGCGTCGCTCGGTCAGACGCTGACGATCATGCTGGGGGGGATCGACCTGAGCATCCCCGGCCTCATGACGATGGGCAACATCGTCTCGATCATGCTCGCGCAGCACGGATGGCCGTTTTTGACCATCGTGCTCACCATCAGTGCCGTGGCCATCGCGATCGGGACGCTCAACGCGATCCTCTCGCGCGCGCTGCAGGTGCACCCGCTCGTCGTGACGCTGGCGGTGGGACTGATCGTCGCCGGGGCCGTCCTGACCATCACCCACGGCGGGTCGGTCAACGGCGCGCTGCCGGAGTGGGTCGTCAGCGCCATCAGCCCGGTCGAGCACACCTGGTTCATCCCGCTGCCGGGCGTCCTCGTCGCGTGGATCGCCGTCAGCGCGCTCGTTCTGTGGGGCCAGCGCGGCACCCGCTTCGGGCGGCTGCTCTACGCGATCGGATCCAACCCACTGGCCGCCCGGCTCTCCCTGGCGCCCGAGACGGTGGTGTGGGTCGGCGTCTACCAGATCAGCGCGCTGATGGCCGCGCTCAGCGGCATCCTGCTCGCCGCCTACAGCGGCTCGGCCTCGGTCTCGGTCTCACAGCCGTATCTGTTCATGACGGTCGCGGCCGTCGTGGTCGGCGGGACCTCCCTGCTCGGCGGCTCAGGTGGCTACGGCCGCACGATCCTGGGCGTGTTCGTGGTGCAGCTGCTGACGGTCTTCCTCCTCGGCCAGGGCTTCTCGACCTACGTGCAGGGGACCATCCTCGGCGCGATGATCGTCCTGCTCGTCTCCATCTACGGGCGCGACCAGCACGTGAGCAGGCGGATCTGATGTCGACCTCGAGGGACACCGCCGCCTACACCCCTCCCGCCGAGGCCAACGGCGCCGCCGCTCGCCCAGGGCAGCTCGACGGTGCGCTGTTGAGCGTCGAGTCGATCTCGAAGCGCTACGGCGAGACGCAGGCGCTGAGCGCGGCACAGCTCGCGGTGGCGCCGGGCGAGGTGCACGCACTCGTCGGCGAGAACGGCTCGGGCAAGAGCTCGCTGGTGAAGATCCTCTCGGGCGTCACCTCGCAAGACGAGGGAACGCTCACCCTCGGCGGCGTGCCGGCCAGCTTCCGCACTCCCGCGCAGGCGCGGCGTGCCGGCATCGTGGCGGTCTTCCAGGAGACGCTCGTGGCGTCGGAGCTCTCGGTGCTCGACAACGTCTTCATGGGCAACGACGGGCTGTTCCGCCGGCGTCACCGGCGGACCGCCGAGCTGGCTCAGGCGCGCGCAGCGCTGGCACGGATCGGTCTTCAGAGCATCGACCTGGACCGGCCGCTGTGGACGTTGACGCTTGCGCAGCAGCAGCTGGTGACCATCGCGCGCGCGCTCGTCCAGCCGTGGAAGCTGCTGCTGCTCGACGAGGCCACGTCCGCGCTCGACATCGACGGACGCGAGCGCCTGTTCGAGGTGCTCGCCGAGGAGACGCGAGGCGGGGAGCTCTCGGTGCTCTTCGTCACCCACCGGATGGACGAGGTGATGAAGTCGTCGGACCGGATCACCGTCCTGCGCGCGGGCCAGACCGTCGGCGTCCTGCGCACGGCCGACGCGGAGCTGGACTACGTGCTGGCGCTGATGGCTGGGGAGAGCGGCACGGCGGCGGCCGCCGTCGGCGAGGAGGGCGAGACCCCGGCGCTCCGTGTGGCGCCGCGCCGCGCGGCGGCCCCTGTCCTCGAGCTCGCCGACGTCGTTCTCAAGCCCGGTGCGACGCCCTTCGACCTCAAGCTCTCGGAGGGAGCGGTGCTCGGCGTCGCGGCGCTCGAGGGTCACGGTCAGGCCGACCTGCTGCGATGCATCGCGGGGATCTCGCGCCCGGCCGAGGGCACCGTGCTCGCCTGCCGCGACGGCATCTCCGCCGACGTCCATCAGAGCCGGGTGCGGTCACAGCACGCGCGCGAGGCCTATCGCCAGGGCATCGTCTACGTGCCGTCTGACCGCAAGAAGGAGGGCATCTTTCCCGGGCTGTCGGTGCTCGACAACCTGATCGTCCCCTCGTTGGCGCGACTGTCGCGGTTCGGTGTCGTGCGCGGTCGCGCCGCGGCCCGGCAGGCCAACGACGCCGTCCGCGACCTCGGCGTGAAGACCGCCGGCGTGCGCGCGAAGGTGGGAACGCTGAGCGGTGGCAACCAGCAGAAGGTCGTGGTGGGACGCTGGCTCTTGACGGACCCGCGCGTGCTGGTGCTCAACGACCCGATGCGGGGCGTCGACCCGGGCGCCCGCCGGGACCTGCTCAACGTGCTGCACCAGGTGGCGGAGAAGGGAGTGGCGATCATCCTCTACTCGACCGAGCTGGAGGAGCTGCTGACTCTGTGCCCGGAAGTGGCCATCGTGCGCGACCACTCCGTCACGCACGTCCTCTCGGGTGAGCGGCTGACCATGGACGCGCTCATCGCGGGGATGTTCGGACGGCCCGACCACGCGGAGGGTGCACGATGAGATGGAGGCTTGCCGAGTCGAAGTACGCCGTGCCGGCCATCATCGGCATCGTCGTGCTCTGGATCGCGAACGCCGCGTTGGACAGCGCGTTCCTCAGTGCCGCGCAATGGGGCACGCTCGCGGCGGCGGCCATTCCGTTCGTGCTCGCCGCGATGGCGCAGGCGCCGGCGATCCTGAGCGGTCGCGGGGGCATCGACCTCTCCGTCGGGCCGCTCATGGGCCTCGTCAACGCGATCGTCATGGGCGGGCTCGTCAAGCACGGCACCTCGTCCGCGGTCGTCATCGTCCTGGTGGCGCTGGGCATCGGGCTGGCCGCGGGCTTCATCAACGGCGTGCTCGTTGCCTACGTCCGCATCCCGCCGATCATCGCGACGCTCGGCACCTACTTCGTCTTCGCGTCGCTGACCTACATCGTCATGCCGCTTTCCGGTGGCACCGCGCCGCACTGGCTGTCCCAGCTGCACGGGCAGTGGGGCCCGATCCCGGGGGTGACCGCGTTCTTCGTCGTGGTCGTGGCGATCTGGCTGGTCCTGTCGAGCACGAGCTATCTGCGCAACCTGCTGGCGACCGGCTCCGACGATCGCGCGGCGTACACCGCGGGCGTCGACGTCACGCGCGTGCGGCTGGTCGCCTACACGCTCGGCGGCGTCATCGCGGCGATCGGCGGGCTGGCGCTGACCGTCACGCTCGGGTCCGGAGATCCCGGCGCCGGCCCCGCCTTCACGCTCTACGCGATCGCCGGTGCCGCCCTCGGCGGGCTGAGCCTGGGCGGCGGGCGCGGCGGGATCCTCGGTGCCGCCGCGGGAGGCTTCATCTTCTTCCTCACGCAGAACCTGCTGACGGCCGTGAACATCTCGGTGTTCGCGCTGCAGATCGCGACCGGCATCGTCGTGCTCGTCGCGGTCGGGCTGAACAGCATCGGCTCCTACATCGGGCGCCGGCAGGCGACGAGCGCGGCGTAGCGGCTCAGAGGGCCAGCCGCAACGGCTGCTCGAGCAGCGCGCGAATCGCGGACAGGAACTGCGCGGCACCGGCGCCGTGGAGAACGCGGTGGTCGCAGGTGAGCGTCAGCGTCATGAGCGTGCGGTCGACGACGTCGCCGCCATCGCGGGCCAGCACCGTGCGCATCGCTCCGACGCCGAGGATCGCCGCCTGCGGCACGTTGAGGACCGGCGTGATCGCGGTCGCCCCGTACATGCCCAGATTCGACACCGTGAAGGTCGCTCCGGAGAGCTCCTGCGGCGTGACGGTCCCCGCGCGCACACGCTCGGCCAGCCGCCGTGCCTCGGACCCGATCGCCCCGAGCGACTTCTGGTCGGCGTCGAAGATGGTCGGCACGACCAGGTCGTCGTCGGCGGCCACCGCGATGCCGACGTTGACGCGTGAGTGCAGCTCCAGGCGGCCGTCGCGGAAGGAGCCGTTGGCGCGCGGGTGGCCGCGCAGCGCGACGGCGGCCGCCTTGACGATGAGGTCGTTGAAGGAGGGCGCGGCGGCGTCGGCCTCCTTGAGCTGCGCACGGAAGGCGACCGCCGCATCCATGGCGACCTCGGTCTGGACCTGGAACTCGGGCGCGGTCGCCTTGGCCTCGACCATCCGCCGTGCGACGACCGTCTGCACGCGCGTGAGGTCGACCACCTGAACCTCGCCCTTCGCCGTGAGCCCCGCGGGCTCCCCTGCCGGCGGTGTCGGCGGCTCCGCTGACGGCGGTGTCGGCGGCTCCGCTGACGGCGGCGTCGGCGCGAGGGGGACCGGCTCGGCGCTCGCCACGCCCGCCTTCGTGAGCACATCTCCGCGCGTGATCCGCCCGGCCCGCCCTGTACCGACCACGTCGGCAAGCGACACGCCGTGCACGAGCGCGACGCGGCGCGCCAGCGGCGTCGCCTTGACGTCCGCGCCGTCGCCAGTGCCGCGCCGGTGGTCGTCGCCGGCGGCGGGCGACGTGGCCACATCCACGGTCGCGACGGCCACCGCGGCCTCCGCCGGCTCCAAGCCCCCATTCCCGGGAGGCGCCTGTGTCGCGCCCGCTTCGCCGAGCCGAGCCATCGTCGCGCCGACCGGCAGCGAGGTGCCTTCCGGGGCGAGGATGCTGAGGATCCCGGACGCCTCGGCGGCGTACGTCATGGTCGCCTTGTCGGTCTCGATCTCGAGGAGATCGTCGCCGGCTTCGACGCGCTGGCCCTCGCGCTTGAGCCAGGTGAGGATGGTGCCCTGCTCCATCGAGTCGGAGAGCCGGGGCATCGTGATCGCGGTCATCGGGCGTCCAGGAGATCGACGGCGGCGCCGACGATCGTGTCGGCGTCGATGCCGAAGTACTCGTAGAGGTCGCCGACGTCTCCGGACTGGCCGAAGTCGCTGACGCCGAGGCAGCCGATCGGCATGCAGCGGATCGCGGAGAGGAAGCTGAGCGTGTGCGGGTGGCCGTCGAGCACGCTGACGATGGGGGCGGCGCGCTCGGCCGGGAAGGCCTCGTCGAGGATGGCGTCGTCGCCCTCGCCGAGGCCCTGCCGCGCCTGCAGCGCCCGGAAGACGAGGTCCGCCGAGGTGAGGCAGACGACGTCGGCGGCGACGTCGGCGTCGCCGAGCGCCTCGGCGGCGGCGATGACCTCGGGCATCACGGCGCCGACCCCGACGAGCGTGACGTCGGGCGCCGAGCCGGCGGTCCGCAGCCGGTAGGCGCCGGCCAGCGCCTGGCGGCGCCGGGTCTCGCGCGCGTCGGCGTCCTCGGGGACGGCGGACAACGCCTGGTCGATCGGGCGCGTCGTCAGCCGGAAGTACGACGAGGTGCCGTCCGGGCGGCCGAGGCGTGACATCGCGTGCAGGAGCGTCCACTCGAGGTCCTGTCCGAACGCCGGCTCCCATGCGATGCAGCGCGGCTGCTCGAGGCCGACGGAGGGCGTGATGATCGACTGGTGCGCTCCGCCCTCCGGCGCCAGCGTCACGCCGGACGGCGTGCCCACGAGGATGGACTGGCCGCCCGCGTACATCCCGAACGACCACGGCTCCAGGGCGCGCGTGACGAACGGGTCGTAGATCGTGCCGATCGGCAGCAGCGCCTGGCCGTCGCGCGACCATGTCGCGCCCAGCTCGCCGAGCAGTCCCACGAGGTTGCCCTCGGCGATGCCGAGCTCGATGTGCTGGCCGTGCGTCGTCTCACGCCACCGGACGAGCGTGTCGGTGTCGTCGGCGAACCAGTCGATCCGGTCGCCGATGTGCCAGATGCCCACGTGGTTGATCCAGCCGCCGAGGTTCGTCGAGGAAGCGACGTCGGGGCTGACCGTCACGACATGCGCGGCCACGTCGGGCGCCTCGCGCGAGAGGTCGACGAAGAACCGGCCGAACGCCTGCTGGGTCGAGGCCCGACCGGCGTGCGTGCGACCCACGTCGGCAGGCGGGGGCGGGGCCGGGCTCAGCTCCACCGGCTCGCGCCGCAGGCGGGCGGCGACCCGGTCGCACATCTCGGCTTCGGGTGAGCCTTCGGCGAAGCGCGCCCAGGGATCTGCCGGATCGGCGCCCGTGGCCCGCGCCAGCTCCTCCCACTGGTCTACGGAGAGCAGGGCCGAGTGGTTGGCGGGATGTCCCTGCGTCGCCAGTCGCCACGCCTTGATGGTGTAGGCGAAGATCACCGACGGACGGTCGGTCACCGCGTCGGCCTGCTGGAAGGCGTCGAGCAGGTCGCCGAGGTCGTGACCCCCGAGGTCGCGGATCGCCCGCAGCAGCTCGTCGTCGCTCAGCTCGCCGACCAGCCGCGCCAGCTCCACCCGGCCGCGTCCGCTGCCGGCCAGGCGCTCGCGCAGCTCGGTGGCATTGGACCGCAGCAGGCGCTGATACTCCTCGTTGGGCATGCCGTCGATGCGGCGGCGCAGCGCGGTGCCCCCGGGACGCTCGAACAGCTCGCGCAGCCAGCGCCCGTATTTGACGGTGATGGCCTGCCAGCCGGCGGCCTCGAACATCGCCGCAATGCGGCCGGCGGCGATGTCGGGCACGATGCGATCGAGCGACTGCCGGTTGAGGTCGACGATCCACAGCACCTCGCCCAGATGCGGGACGACCGGGTCGACGACGCTCTCCCAGATCGCGCCCTCGTCGAGCTCGGCGTCACCCAGGAGCGCGATCTGCCGGCCACCCTGCGGCACGTTGAAGTGACCCGCGGCATAGCGGTGCGCGATCGCGCTCCAGATGGGCGCCGTCGCCCCGATGCCGACGGAGCCCGTCGAGAAGTCCGCCGGCACCGGGTCCTTGAGCCGGCTCGGGTAGCTCTGCAGCCCCCCGAACTCCCTCAGCGTCGTGAGGTAGCTCGCGTCGAGTTGTCCCAGCAGGTACTCGATGGCGTGCAGGACCGGCGAGGCGTGCGGCTTGACCGAGACGCGATCCGGCGGGCGCAGGTGCTCGAACCACAGCGCCGTCATGATCGAGACCATCGAGGCCGAGGACGCCTGATGGCCGCCGACCTTCACGCCGGATCGCGTGCTGCGGACCCTGTTGGCGTGATGGACGATCGACGAGGCCAGCCACAGGACACGGTCCTGCACCGCCTCGAGCGTCGCCAGCGACGCGGGCTGCGCGTGTTGAAGCGCCACGACCGCGGATTTTCGCGCGACTGGCGCTTCAGTCCCAGGCATTCGTCGCGTACACGCGCCTCAACGACGAATCTTTGCGCCTACGCCGCCTCAGCGTTACGATCGCGGCGTGCAACGAGCAGCGATTGACGCCATCGACCAGCGCATCCTCGAGCTGCTGGTCGAGGACGCACGCCGGTCGGCGAGCGAGATCGGACGTCTCGTCAATCTCTCGCCCGCCGCGGCGAAGCGGCGCATCGACCGCCTCCAGAGCGCCGGCTACATCCGCAGCTACACGGCCGTGCTCGACCACGCCATGCTCGGCAGCAGCCTGGAGGCGTTCACCGAGCTGCGCTTCGCTCCGGGTACGCAGGTCGACGAGATCGACAAGGCCGTCGTCGACCTTCCTGAGCTGGTGGAGTCCTTCACGCTGGCCGGCGACCCCGACGCCCTCATCCGCCTGCGCGTGACCGACGTCGACCACCTCAAGCGGGTCATCGACCGCGTACGCCGTGGCCGTCCCGGCGGCGCCAAGATCATCGGCACCAAGACGCTCATCGTCCTCGGCATGACCAAGGGCGCCTCCGGCGCCTGAGGGGTGGAATCGGCCGCTGCGATGAGTTCGCCGTGGCGCGCCGGTCTAACGTACTGAGGCGTCGAGGCTGACGCGACGAACGGCCATTGGAGGTCCACCATGCCCGACTTCAAGATCGGAACTCGCGAGGAATGGCAGGCGGCTCGCGACGAGCTCGCGAAGCTCGAGGCTGAGCACGCGGAGCTCGGCCAGAAGGTGACCGAGCAGCGCCGTCAGCTTCCCTGGGTTCCCGTGGAGAAGGAGTACCGGTTCGACACCGAGGACGGCAAGAAGACGCTCGCCGAGCTCTTCGACGGGCGCTCGCAGTTGCTCGCCTACAACATCATGTTCGGGCCCGACTACGAAGTCGGCGCCTGCCCCGGGTGTTCGAACCTCGGGGATGAGCTCGACGCCACGCGCGTGCATCTGAACCACCGCGACGTGACGCTGATCTGCTTCTCGCGCGCGCCGATCGATCGGCTCGTCGCCTACAAGGAGCGGATGGGCTGGCAGTTCCCGTACGTGTCGACGTATGGGACGGAGTTTCCGTTCGATTTCGGGATAGCTCTCACGCCCGAGCAGGCCCGGGGATCCCCGAGGTGAAGGGGATGATCGACAACCCGCCCGAGTGGCTCGAGGACTGGGGGCGGCAGGTCGGAGCCAAGCTCGAGGACGGCCTGCGCGAGGGCCCGAGCTTCATCGCCTTCGCGCGCGACAACGGGACCGTGTACCACACCTACACGGTGATGGCACCCGATCCGTTCGTCGCGCCGTACCACTCGCTCCTCCTCGAGCGAACGCCCACGGCCCAGTCCGAGGAGCCTCGCGCTTGGCGCAAGGACGAATACCCGGATTGATCCCGGGTGACCTACGTGCGCTCCGGCGGAGCTTTGGTCGACCATGCGCGCTCGTATGCGCGCACGAGGAACCGGTCGATCGCGCTGTGATCCGCGGCTTCCGGGAGGTCAACTGCGAGCAGCGCCTGCTCAAGCTCGCTGCTCTTGGCATGCAGGTCAGCGACGACTTGGGAAAGCGGCAGCTCACCGCGACGCACGGCCATCAGATGCCGCCTTGCTTCGTCCGGGATCGGAAGGCTGATCCGGCCCGTGGTGATCAACTCGATGCCTTGATACGCGACTCGAAGTGAATGCATCGCGTACTTGGTGTCATAGTCGTGCTGCGGCGAGAGCTCGCGAGTCCGGGTCGCATGGCGCTCACCGAGGAGGCCTCGCCGCTGTGCCTCCAGGTAGCCAAGGAACGCACGACCACAGCGCTTGGACACGAAGGCGGGCGCGAGCGCTTGTAGCTCGGCACCGAGTGAGGTCCGGACCATGACATGGGGCTCGTCGACGAACAGGAGGAGGAGAACGGTCGGACTGCCCTTCATCGCCAGGCGGCAGAACTTCCGAAGCCCGTAGATCGTGAGGTCGAGGTCTCCCGGGCCGCTCGGACGGCCCTCGGGCTGCGTCCGATACACCCAGTGCTCGAACGGCCGCAGCCCCAGGACATACTCGGCCGGCTCGATGCACACCCCCATCTCGTCGCGGTCGTCGGTCCCCGGGCTCGAGAGCCCATGAACGGTGGAGCCGACCACCGCGCGCAAGATGCAACGCTCTTCGGCAATCTGCCGAGCCCGTTCAGGATCAGGCTCCTTGCTCTTCCTCACGCCCATGAGGGCGCGAGCCTAGAGAGTGCGCGATCACCTCGGCTGGTGGAGCGTTGAGCGTCGCTCAATCAGGAGATGGGCGCGAACGTGTCGGGGTTCGGGCCCGTTCGCCCGGCCTCACCGCGATCGAGCGCGTCGATCTCGGCGACGTCGGCCGGACCGAGCTCGAAGTCGAAGAGCTGGAAGTTGTCCTCGATCCGGGCTGGGGTCGTTGACTTCGGGAAGACGATGTTGCCGCGCTCGATGTGCCAGCGCAGGATCACCTGTGCCGGTGACCTGGCGAGCTTGTCGGCGATCGCGGTGATCACGGGATCGTCGAGGACGGCGCCCTGGGCTATCGGCGACCACGCCTGGGTTGCGATGCCGTGCCGCTCACCGTAATCGCGGACCTCACCGTTGAGGAAGTAGGGGTGAAGCTCGATCTGGTTCACGGCCGGTACGACGTCGCTTGCGGCCGCGAGGCGCTCGAGATGGTCGATCTGGAAGTTCGAGACGCCGATCGAGCGCGCGCGGCCGTCGCGACGGAACTCCTCGAGCGTCAGCCATGTCGCGACGAAGTCGCCGTCGTAGAGCGTCGGCAGGGGCCAGTGGATGAGGAAGAGGTCGACGTAGTCCGATCCCAAGGCGCGGAGGGTCTGGTCGAACGCCCTCCGGGCGTCATCGGGCCGGTGGAAGGGGTTGCCCAGCTTGCTCGTGATGAAGACGGAGGAGCGTTCGAGCCCGGAGGCGCGGACCGCCTCGCCGACCTCCTTCTCGTTGCCGTACATCTCCGCCGTGTCGATGTGGCGGTAACCCACCTCCAGCGCGTTGCTCACGGCGCGCACGGTGTCCTTCGGATCGATCTGGAAGACGCCAAAGCCGAGCTGCGGGATCGTGCGGCCATCGTTGAGCTCGATCGTCGGCGCAGTGGTCGTGGAGAAGGGGTTCATCGGTTCTCTGCTCCTTCGGTTGGACAGCGCATTCGTGTGCTCAGGCCGCGCGGCGACGCTCGGCGCCGTCGTGCACCGGGGCGGGCTCTGGGACGTCCATGCGCGGCGCCGGCTCGAGCGGGCCGCGTGTTCGCGCCAGGCCGTCGGCGAAGCTGCCGGTCCGCGGCCTGGAGCGAGTGCCAGGCGACATGTCGAGCCCGTCGGGCACCACCGGGTCCTGCCCGTGAGCGCCGAGGAGGGAACGTCGCATGACTGTCTGGGAGAAGAGGAGGGCCAATGCGTTCATGGGACCAGGCGCTCTCCCTCTCGCAGCCCTCCGTCTCGCATCAGGTGGCGGCGCTCGAGCGCGAGATCGGCGCGCCGCTGCTCGAGCGTCGCCCCGGCGGGCTCCAACTCACCCGCGCTGGCGCTCTGTTGCTCGAACACGCCGACGCCATCGCCACCCGCTTCGACCTCGCGGCACTCCAGCTCGCCGAGATCGCCGACGACGAACGGACGCTCCTGCGCATCGGCGCCTTCCCGACGGCCCTCGCCGGTTTCGTGCCATCCGCCGTGGCGCACGTCCGCGCCAGTCGCCCGGGCGTCAGGGTCGGGGTCGAGGAAGGCGGCGCGGACGAGCTGCCCGAGCGCCTGCGATCCGGAGACCTCCACCTCGCCGTCACCTTTCAGGACGCCGCCCTCCCGAGACGCGAATACGAGGGGATCGAACGCCGCGACCTGATGCGCGAACCGTTCCTGGTCGCGCTCCCGCCCGAGCACGAGCTCGCCGCGCAGCAGTCGGTCCGCCTCAGCGACCTGGCCGACGAGGACTGGACCGCCGCCTACACGGACGGGCTCATCGTCCGTGCCTGCCGCGCCGCGGGCTTCGAGCCGCGCCTCGTCTCGATCACGCGAGACCAGCTCGCCATCCGCGGCCTCATCACCCGCGGCCTTGCCGTCACGCTCGCACCTCGCCTGCTCGCCGAGGCCTTCGTGGACACCGCGCTGCGCCCCATCGCCGGCGAGGGTCCGCACCGCGACGTCTACGCGCTCCTCCCGCCCGGCGGCCGACATCCGCTCCGCAACCGATGCTCGCCCCACTCACCCAAACCGCCGAGGAACTGCAGGGCGAGCTGGGCTCCTGAGCCGAGTGTGCAGCGCCGTCAGGCCGTCCCGCCGCCGCCTGCCCGGAGCCCGGCGCGGTCGCCGCGGGGTGCGGGCTCACATCTTGAGGTCGAGCTTGACCTCCCCGCGATCGATCGACGCCCGCGTGCCCGGCGTCTCGGACGAATCCATGCCATCGAAGGCGGCCTCGGAATCGCGCATGTCCTCAGCGCTGTCGAAGAATTGGACCACGACCGCCGTGCGTTGGTCCTCGTCGACGACCATCTGAAGGCCCGTGGCCTTGATGCCCTCCGGCGGCCCTCCCGACTCGTCGATCTCGGACACGAGCCTCTCGACCCGCGCCGGGTCAACGTCGGTGAACCGCACCACGCGCATGTGCATGAGGGAGCTCCTCTTCGTGGGTTTGGCCGACCCTAGCGCCCGGGGTCGTGTCGACGTGAATATCTCTCGAGGGACATATCAGAACCGCGATCGTGCTCAGCCTCGCGGCGGCGCTCGTCGATGACGCGGACGTGCGCATGGGCATCTGGTCGGCGGTGCTGTCGTGACCGTCGCGGGCGCGCCAGCGCTGCTGCTGAACACCCCTGAAGGGCGCCCATAGTCCGCACCTCAGGCGGCGTCTCGGCAGTCCTCGTGGATGAGGCCGCCATGGCGCTTGTCCGCGAGCGATGGCCAGCTGGTAAGTGCCCAGGCGACTACTGGATACCGACGTCCGTCACACGCTTGTCCATGCCAAGACGTAGCTCAAGGTATTCCCCGTCTAGCCTGACCTCGCCCCGCTCCCGACCAATCAGATACTCGAGTTCGCCCGTCGTCCGCTCGTCGGGTGGCCCCAGCATCTCGATCACCTTCGTTGCGGGGGTCCCGACGAGCGCCTTGCACGTCACGATGTCATCGGCAAGGTGCTGACGCTCGGTGAGGCCGTCCGGCCCTTCGTCATCTGTTGTGGCTCTTGCCCAAGTGGTGGCGTCGACCCGTAGAGCCGAGCAGTCACTCTGCGCTCTGCCAGGGTCGTCGGAGCGATCCCTGTCGCAGGCGGCAGCGCCGCACGCGAAGGCGGCGATGGCGAGAGCGAGCGCTCTCCTAGATCTGGTCGGCCACCGCACGGGTCGAATCCGGACGGTCCTGGATCACAGGCGTTGGGGCGGACCCGCTGGTCAGGCGGGCTGCCACAGCTCGACCCGATTGCCCTCAGGATCGGTGACCCAGCCGAATCGACCGACACCCTCCATGTCCTGCGTCTCTTTGGCCACGTCGGCTCCCTTGTCGCGCAATTGCGCGAGCATCGCATCCAGGTCGCGGACCCGGAAGTTGAGCATGGTGCTGCGCGCGTGACCCGAAATACTCGGTCTCGGACTCGAACGTCGCGAACACCGTCGGCCCGGCTCCCTGACGCCACAGGCCGTTCTCATCGGCGTCCAAGCCCAGGCAATCGCGATACCACGAACTCAGGGCCGCCGGGTTGGCGGCCCGCATGAAATACCCACCGATTCCAAGCACACGTTCCATGCCCGCGATCTTCCCAGGACGGCGATCGGGCGGGGTGGCACCACACCATCCCCCGCACCGCGCGTCCGGGGACGGACCAAGTTGCTCAGCAACGCGAGCCACGCCGCGCGTCGCCTCCGCGCGAAACGCGTCGCTGACGCGTTGGGGTCCGGCTTGCGACGATGTCGGCGTGGCGATGACGTTGGGCGAGGGTGAGCCGGCGGCGGGCCCGTGGCGCGTCGAGCGCTTGACCGACTTCGCTCGGCTCGTGCTGAGCGTGGTGGGCAGGCCGGCAGGGCGACCGCCGATCGTCGCGCTCGATGGCCGAAGTTCAAGCGGTAAGACGAGTCTTGCCGGCCGTCTTGCGAGTGTGATCACCGGGGCGGTCACGGTGCACACCGATGACATCGCGTGGTCGCATTCTCGCTTTGGCTGGTCCGATCTCCTCGCGCGCGGAGTACTCGAACCCGTGCATAGCGGCCGGGCGGTGGCCTACCGCCCGCCGGCGTGGGATCAGCACGAGCGCCCCGGCGCCATCGAGGTTCCGGCGGAGGCCAGCCTGGTCATCATCGAGGGAGTCGGAGCCAGCCGACGTGAGACCGCCGACCTCCTGGACACGGCCGAGTGGGTGCAGTCGGACCTCAACGCCATTGCGCGACGGAATGCCGCGCGCGTTGCCGCCGGTGAGACCGACGCGGACGGTGTCGCCGCGTGGATGAAGGAGGAGTTTCCCTTCGTCGCACAGCAGCGACCGTGGGAGCGCGCGTTCATCGTCGTGGCGGGGACACCCGACCTCTCGCACGATCTATCCAGCGAAGTCGTGCTGGCAAACGCGGCCGGCATGAGCGAGGCCAGCTAGCCTGAGCAGCCAGGGTGCTGCCTTGGGGACGAAACCAGCGGTGTCCCGCTGCTCGACCACGGCGCCGCTCCCGGGATCTGTCCGCGGTGGATCCTTCGGAGCGGACACTGCGCTCTCGCGATCGTCAGCGTCAGCCTGAACGGTCTGGCATCGGCTCTGCCAGCGCTGCCCGCCACTCGGGCGGGTCGAAGGGTCGGCGAAGTACTGGGTCTCACGGGGGACGAGCGCGCCGCAGAACTCCATGATGCTCACCGAATGGAAGGGCACGCCGTCGTAGCTGATAACGCACTCGCTCACCCAGAGATCCCCGCTGCCGCTGATCCGCAGGACGGTAAAGTGCCGGTCCGCCGGATGGCCACCGCGTTGCGCCGCGACGTTCATGCAGTTCATGCGCGGCCGCCGGCCCATTGCGCTCGCCGACTGGTCCGGGGGCGCTTTTCGCGTAAAGAGCTTCTCGTCGGCATGCTTTCTGCGATGCCCGGCTCCCGGATCGCTGCCGCGTGGTGCCGCCGCCAGTCCGATGGGCTACCGCGTTGCATAAAAGCGGAAGCGCCGTCTGGTTCATTCACTGAACACTTCGAGCCCTTCTGCCCGACGCTGATGCGAGTAGCGTAGACGCTGCCACAAGCAGCCCCGCCTGCCAGGCCATATTCGCGGCATGGGTGCTGAGCACCTGAGCGATCGCTTGCGCCTTGTCGTCTGACGCCAGCCCCAGCCCGCGGCTCGTTACCTGGTGGATGTTGATCGCGGCGTCGGTCCCCTGGCTCCCAACGACGACGGCCGCAGCGTAGATCAGCCCTCGGGCAACAACTCCGACGTGTCCGATGGAACTGAACGCGCACACGCCTGCCAGAAGACGATGAGCGCCGTAAACCAAGGCCCCCACGAGGCCTACAAGGAGAAGGATCCACACCATGCGGCGAGCCTATCGGCCCAGCGACGCACCGCGTCGCCACTTCCGCCATGGACGAGAAGCGAAGCCGCGAAGTGCGGAGCCGACGCTGCTGGTTTCGTCCAATGCGACAGTCTCGCGGATCAATCGTCGACTGCTGGCGTCGGTACGGCGCGCTGTCTACAACGACCGTGCGCAGCACACGCCGACGATCAGTTCTCGCGGCGGGCGGCTTCGGCGGCCTCGGCGCGCTTGCGATTGCGCTCGGCCTCTCGCATCCAGCTTCCAAGCAACGGCCCTTCACCGGTGTAGCCACCAGCGTCCTTCGGCTTGGTGGCCGGAGGCGCCGGAAACCTCGCTGCCCGGAGGGCGGACACGATGTCCCGGAGTCGGCGTCCAAGCGACATGCGGACAGCATTCCACGGGCTCCTGCGCTCCAGCGTCCGCGTTCCTTTCCATGCAACGCGGTAGCCGGAGTGCCTCTCGACGAAGCGAGTAGTGGTGCTCCTGAGAGCGCGGCGCCTCCCCGACAACTCGCGTTCGCGCGCCCGATTCTCCATCCTGCGCGGCCGACGCGCGGGCCCACCGTCGCGCTTCAGCACGCGATCGGTGACCTCAATAGCGCGCAGGAGGCGCTCACCGCCTACTGCCTCCTTATCTGGAGGGCCGGTGTCATCGACCGTGCGCAACTGGGTTGCGTGCGTCGACGACATGTCATCGACGGCGGTCGGTGAGTGTGCCGCGCTTGGCTTGGGACGGGACCGCACAGAAAGCGGCACCGCGTCGCCTCCTCGGGTGTGCTCAACTCCAGATCAGCTGTCCTGTAGGAACGCGGGCATCACCTCGGCGGCGAAGCGCCGCATGCTTTGCCTGACTTCTGGGCCGCTGATCAGCACATACGTGACGCCGACCGCCTGCAGTGCTTGCAGCCCGGCGATGATCTCCTGGGGCGGACCGAACAGGGCATGGGCCTCGGTCGCGCCAGCCGTGTCGGCGTAGGCCATGATGTGTGAGCGCCTGGTCCCGTCCGGGCCGCGCGAGCGCTCGATCATGCGGTCATGGATGCGTGCCTGCTGGGCGAGCGCCGCGCTTGCGTCGTCTGCGTCGCGCGCCACATAGAGATTGCGCGCGACCGCCACGTTCATCGGATCAAAGGCACGGTCGCGAGCCTCGCACCCGGCCTTGAACAGAGTGATCCGCTCGCCGATCGCCTCGGTGGAGGCGAACTGGTCGAGCAACAGGTTGGCGCCGAGCGCGGCAACCTTGCGAACCGACTCGGGGTTACCTGCGGCGATCCACACCGGTGGATGCGGCTTCTGAGCGGTGGGCGGCTCCACCACAATCTCGTGGTAGTGCCAGAACCGACCCTCGTGGGAGAAGGGCTCAACAGAGCTCCACGCCTTCAAGATCACCGCCAGAGATTCGTCGAAGCGCGCCTCTGCCTCCTCCGTCGGCACGCGGAAGCCAGCGAACTCCGAGTGCCGGTAGCCCCTTCCCACGCCAAAGTCAAGCCGCCCGCCGGAGAGAAGATCGAGGGTCGCCGCGCGCTCGGCCAGCAGCACCGGGTCATGCCAGGGCAGCACGAGCACCGCGGTTCCCACCCGTATCGACGTCGTGCGTGCCGCCACCCAGCTCAAAAGATCGAGGGGGGCCGAAACCTGCCCGGAGCCCGAGAAGTGGTGCTCGACCAGGAACGTCGAATAGAACCCGAGGCGTTCGGCTTCGACGTTGGTGTCGATGTACTCACAAAAGCCGTGGCCCGGGTCGCCGTCCGTGATGCGTGGCGCTTGGGCGCCGCCGAACAGGCCAAAGCGCATGGCGCCGCGGCCTGGTCCGGTCCCGGCTTCGCTCGCGATCTCTGTGTGGTCTTGAGGGGGCGGTGAAGTCGGGGCGGTGCGGCGGGTCAGGCCTTGGTCTGCCACGTGACGGTCCGGGAAGATACGACGACTTCCTGCAGCTCGTCGATCCGGATGCCCACGCCGAGGCTCGCCAGCGCACCTGCCACGCCGGCGCCTGTGTCCGCCCACGGAGGGATACGCGCCACGAGTCACTCGACCACGATCCAACCTTAGCGACCGCGAGCCCTCGGCCGTGAGCCGGGTCGGCCAGACAGCTCGCTCGTGTTGTCTCGGCCTCCCAATTCCTCGCTCGCCGGGTGATGATCAGTGTTGGCGACATGTCGTGATGGTGCTCGGTTAGCGGCGCGCTGACCGAGGTTGGAGCTGTGATCAGCCGCCGTGCTCGGGGATTAGCGGTGCGATGTCGTCCGGTCGCTCGTCGCCATCATGTGTGTGCCACCCGCGACGATGTGCAGCCCACGCTCAGCACGCCTACCTGGTCCGGCGCCCCCGCTGAACCATGGGGCGGCGGTGGCGTCGGCGCCGACCTGATCGCCGACGGCGCTACGCAGCGCAAGTGACGTGATTGGCCACGGTTCGCCTGCCGTTTTCATCGAGCGGATGGCTGCGAGTTGTTTGCTGGCCAGTGCTCGGCACCACAAAAGTGATGAAGGAACCCTAAGCGCTTGTACTATCGACAGCCAGAGGCGCCCGCCGTACGGTCTCGCTCGCGGTGAGCCTGGGACGATCGCTCACGCTTCGAGGGGAGCGGTGCTGATCGGGCTTGGAGAACGCCACCAGGCCGGCGCGTTGCGTGTTTGGAATGGGCTGGGTCACGCCGGGCTTTTGGGGTCTCTCGTCGTCGGGAGGTAGTCCGTTGGCGCTCGATTGTGTTTGGCCGCGGCGCGTTGACGACGCTGGGACGCGTCGCTCTTGCGGACGTTCGACGGGGTCGTCGGTGGATTGGCTTCGTTTGGGTCAGTTGCGGCTCTGGCTGGTGGTGCTGTGCTGGTGGGGGGTCGGTGCTTGGCTGTTGCCGTCGCCATCGCTTGGCGAAGTGTGGGGGCCGGAGCCGCTCGTCCCATTGGCGGCCCCGCCGCCGACGATGTCCGAGACGGATGAGTCGCTGCCGCCCTTGGCTGCGAAGGCTCGGCGCGAGCGCGAGGAGCGCGAGGCCTGGTTGAGGACTCCGAAGGCCGTCGAGGCGCGTCGCGAGTCACGTACGGCGTATCGCGGCCTGTCGGCGCCCGAGTCGCTCGCAACCGCGCGGCGCTGGTTCCCGGAGCTTGCCAAGCCTGTCTGGGAGCCGCCGAAGCTTGAGCCGGGTGACGTCGTCACGGGCTATGAGGGTGACTACGCCATGCGTGTCGACAAGGCCGGACCGGGCGGGGGCATGTTGGTCGATTCCTCGTTGCCGCTGTGGGCGACGACCTCATCCGGCGACCGCAAGCGTCTGACTGTCGCGCTGCAGGACCGCGGCGCGAGCCTGGTGCCCGAGAACCCATTGGCCAAGACGAGCATCGCCAAGGACCCCCGGCGTGGGATCGACTTCATGGAGCGCGGCTTCACGCTCGTGCCCGGGGGCACAAGTGCGGCGTCACCCCAGGTAATCGGCGGCAAGGCGTACTTCGCCAATGCTTACGCCGACACGGATTGGATCGTCGCGCCGCTGCCCGACGGCGTCGAGACGTACTGGCAGGTGCGCTCGCCCATGGGCCCGGAGTCGTTCACCCTGGCAATCAACGGCCCGGCGGGCGCGCACTTGCAGATGTCGGCCGACGAACCCAACGCCGTCGAGCTGGTCGACGGCGATGAGCGCCTCGCGCTGATCGCTCCGCCCACGGCGAGCGATGCGCAGGGTCAGGCCGTCGAGGTGTCCTATGAGATCCAGGGCCTGAGCCTCGTCGTGCATGTTGCCCATCGTGCTGGGGACTTCGCCTATCCGATCCTCGTCGATCCGCAGATCCGCGACAGCGACTCTCAGCCCCGTCCCAATGGCTGGTTCTGCAGCGCGAGCGGCGCGTACTGGTGCGGGTATGGCGGTGGGCCGTTCGGTTGGGGTCAGTACATGACGCGGAACGGCTCGGTGTTCAGCAGTGTGAACACGATTGCGCAGTGGTCGTACATTCCGCCCGGGCAGTCGTACATCGCGTCGTACGGGTTCTCCAATTTGAACTTCGACCTCGGCACGTACATCTGCTGGATCGCCGGGACGAAGTACCCCAACGACAGCGCTTGGGAGTCGGGGCTGAACAGCGCCGGGCAGGGCGGTCCGATGCAGATCTGCAACTCCTCCATTCGCAACGGCGGGGGGTGGTTCGCCGGAACTCGCGAGGGCGGTGATCGGAACATCGCCACGACGCGAATCTTCAATTACGTGGCCACCACGTGCTGCGGGGCGATGATGGACGTCGGCTACCAAGAGGTGTGGCTTGCCGATGACAACAAGCCTACGATCTCGTCGTTCTCCGTCTCGCCCGCGCCAACCGGCGGATGGATGACCGTCTCGTCTGTCTCTGGAACGGCGACCAGCAATGACGCGGGTCTGGGCGTGAACTACCTGTATGCCGCGGGTGCCACCGGCCCGGGTTCGAACCAAATCACCTCTGAACAGTACATCCCGCGTGGTTGTGCTGGTACCGCCGGCTCGCCTTGCCAGGGCCCCTTCCAGGCCTCCTTCACCATCCCGTTGCCCGAAGGTGATCAGAGCACGGCGATGGTCAAGGGCATCGACGCCGGCGGTACATGGGGCGATCCCAGCAGCTATGTCTACAAGATCGATCGCACCGCTCCGGCGATCGACCTGACAGGTCGCCTCGGCGCCGCGCAAAACCGCGCGATCTCTAGTCGAATGCGTCTCGAGGTCGCCGGGGATGACACCATCGCAGGGCGCGGGACCTCTGGCACGCAGTCGGTCAGCCTCAGCGTTGCCGCATCACAGGTGCGGTCCAAGACCGGTTCTGCGCAGCGTCTGCAATTGGATCCGTATGACTTCGATCCCTCGAGCAGACCCATGGGGCCGGTTGCCTTCCGTGTCGATACCAGCGACGTTGCCGGCAACACCGGGACGCGCACGTTTGACGTCACGGTCGCGCGCGGGCAGATCACGACGCTGATGGAGGGTCAGCGCACGGCCAAGCGGATGGTGCTGCAGGCACGAGACCTCCGACCCGCTGACGCTCCCACGGCAACGCAGGTGCGCTTTCAATACCGTCGCGAGCTGACCGACGCTTGGCAGGACGTCCCGGCGTCGGCGTTGCGCACCACCGACAACCAGACGGTGAGCGACAACAACCTGACGATGTCGCTGACGCCTGAGGGAAAGCTCAGCCCGAAGGTCGTCTGGGACGTGGCGAGCACGATCGGCGGTGCGACGGACAAGCCGGTGTATGTCCGTGGGTATTTCGGGAGCGAGGCCGGGAACGTCACCGAGGATGTCTACACGCGCGTCGATCCGTCAGGCGTGGACACCGACGACGCCCAGGCCAACATCGGTCCGGGGCAGTCTGATCTGCTGACGGGCAACTTCTCGCTGTCGGCGACGGACGTCTCGATTGACAGCTTCAAGTCCGACCTGACGGTCAGGAGGACCTACAACTCGCGCAAGCTTGCCGATGGGCCGCTGGGCAAGGGCTGGACGCTCGGCACGTCCGTGCTCGCCGCGGGATCGACGTTCCTGTACGTCACCGACTACGCCGAGAAGACGCCGGAGCCTGACGACGATTCCTACGGGATTGCTTCGCTCACCGCCCAGGACGGCGGCGAGTTGATCTTCGAAGAGCACGAAACGGACCACGGCTACTACTCAGAGCCTGGCCTGGAGGAGCTTCAGCTCGAACGCCTGGTCAACGCGGACGGCACGACGCAGAGCTTCCGGCTCACGGACAAGGGCAGTAGCGACGTCCTGGTGTTCGACCGCCGGTCGGAGGCCGGGATCTACCAGCTTACGAGCGTGACGCAGCCCGCCAGCGCGAGCACGACGACGTTCAGGTACGAGCCCGTCCCGGGGAGCAACACCGGGCTGCGGGTCACACGGATGCTCGCACCGGTGGCGGCGAACATCGACTGCAGTGGTGATCTCGCTGCTACGACCACTGGTTGTCGCTCGCTGCGCTTCGAGTGGGGAGACGGGGCGACAGCACCCACCAACCGGCTGTACCGGATCTGGTTCACCGCGCCTGGCGCTGGCCTGACGAGCAGTGGCGCTCCGGTCACCGAGGTGGCCGTTAGCCAGTACGCCTATGACTCATCCGGCCGGTTGGTAGAGGCGTGGGATCCGCGGATCTCGCCGACGCTGAAGACCATGTATCGCTACAGCGGGACAACGGACCTGCTCGCCGGGATCAAACCGCCGGGCGAGAACGAATGGCAGCCCGAGTACCAGCCCCTGACGGGCGACGGGACCGATGGCGGCCGTCTGAAGCGAGTTAAGCGCACGACACCGCAGGGCGCGCCGCCCACGACTGACGGCGACGCGACCGAGACGGTGCAATTCGGGGTGCCGGTCTCAGGCAGCGGGGCGCCGTACGACATGAGTCCCACTCAGTTGGCGGCATGGTCGCAGGACGACGATCTGCCGACGGATGCGGCGGCGATCTTTCGCCCCGACGACGTGCCCTCAGCAGACCCCCCGACAAGCTACGCCAAGGCATCGGTGCACTACCTCGATGGGTTCGGTCGCGAGGTCAATGCCGCCGATCCTGGCGGCGAGATCGACACGAGCGAGCACGACGCGGCCGGTAACGTCGTGCGGGAGCTCACCGCCGCCAACCGAGCGCGCGCGCTGCAGTCGGGCACCACGACCGCTGAACACGCCGCCAAAGCGGACCAGCTTGACACCGACCGCACGTACACCGAAGCGATCACCGGTACCGGGTGGCGACTGATCGACGAGTACGGGCCGCTGCACGCCGTCCGTCTCGCCGATGGCTCCAGTGTGAGCGCGCGCCAGCACACGCACATCGACTACGACGAGAACAAGGCGGACCCCAACGTCATCTACAACCTGCCGACGACGGCCAAGGTGTCCGCGCGCGTAGCCGGCACCGACCGCGACACACGCACCACCACCGTTGCCTACGACTGGACGCTCCGCAAGCCAACGGCGACGACGGTCGACCCCGGCGGCCTAAGCCTCAAGACGACGACCGTCTACGACAGCCAGGGACTCGTCGTCAAGCAGCGGCTGCCTCGCTCCCCGGACACGGACGCGGCATCGACCCGCGAGACCGTCTACTACAAGGCCGGCGACTACCCAACCGAGACGACTTGTGGCAACAAGCCTCAATGGGTCAACCTGCCCTGCAAGATCCGCTCAGCAGCACAGCCCACGAGCGGATCGCAACTCCCTGTGACGGTGCAGCAGTACGACGCCTACCAGAACGTCACCCAATCCCAGGACACCGTCGACAACATCCTGCGTCGGACCACGACCAAGACCTACGACGCAGCCGGACGACTGGCCACTGAACAGGTCGTCGGCAACGCCACCGGCGCGGGCACCGACCCGGCCCGCAAGACCTACGACTACAGCGCCAGCAGCGGGCGTCTCACCACCACGACGACGCCGGCCACCACGCCAGTCCGCACGATCACTCGCTCCTACGACGCGGTCGGCCGCATCTCGACTTACACCGACGCCGACGGCGCCGTAACCACGACGCGCTACGACCTGCTCGGACGCCCAGCCCGCGTGTCGGACACCGGGGGCGGCGATCGGACCATGACCTACGACGCCACCACCGGCAGGCTCGCGCAGATCAACGACACCACCGTCGGCGTCATCAACGCGAGCGCCTATGACGCGGACGGCGTGCTCACGCGCCAGAGCTTCCAGACGGCCGGACTCGATCTCGTGTTGGGCTACGACGAGACTGGCGACCTCGTGCAGCGCACGTATCGCAAGACCAGCAACTGCTCGAGCTCCTGCGACTGGCTGGCCTGGACCGCCGCCCCGTCGATCCACGGCCAGTGGCTGAGCCAGACCGGCAGCGACGGCGCACGCACCTACGCCTACGACGCCATGGGCCGACTGACCCAAGCACAAGACCAGCCGACCAGCGCCGGCTGCACGACGCGTGCCTACCAATACGACGCCGACAGCAACCGTACCCAGCTGAAGACCTACCCGGCCGGAAGCGGCGGGGCGTGCTCGACGACCACCACGCCGACGACCGGCGCCCCAACGTATGACGAGGCCGACCGGATCACCGGCACAGGCTACGATTACGATGTCCTGGGACGCATTCGGACGGTCCCAGCCGGCGCAGCGGGAGGGTCCGCACTGAGCGCCGAGTACTACGTCGACGACGTCGTCCAATCGCTCACGCAGGCCGGGGCGACAACGACGATCGACCGTGATCCCGAGGATCGCGTGCGCGGCCGCACCGTGTTGCCGCAGTCTTCTGTGGTCAGCCACTACGCCGACGAAGGCGACGAGCCCGTGTGGACACAGCAAGGCACCAGCTCGACGCGCAACTTCAGCGACATCACCGGTGACCTCGCGGCGGTGCAGACGCCCGGGACGGGCCTGACGCTCGAGCTCTCCGATCTGCATGGCGACGTCGTCGCGGAGATACCCAACTCCGCTACCGCGTCGCCGCCGACACCATTCGCGGGAACCGACGAGTTCGGCAGCCCGCGCCCTGGGGCCGCGGGGCAACCGATCCAGAAGATCGCCACCTCCGTCAAGGCGCTGACGACCGCCGCGACATCGGTCCCGATCACCAAGCCCACCGGCACGGCGCCGGGTGACCTGTTGGTGGCGCAGGTAACCGCGGTCAACAACGCCAACATCTCCGCGCCCACGGGATGGACGAGTATTGACGGCGGCGAGATGATCAGCTTCAACACGCGCTATTCGACGTATTACAAGATCGCGAGTGCGAACGAGCCATCGAGCTACAGCTTCACGTTCGACCAGAGTAAGAAGCACATTGGCGCGATCACCGCACTACGCAACACCGCCCAGCAAAGCCCGATCGATGCCGTGGGGTCTGACTACGGCAACGACGTTGACCATGTCGTTCCCTCTGTGACGCCAGGCGTCGCCAACACCGCACAGCTCGTGTTCACCGGCCGCAACACTGGCGACTCCAACGGCGGCAGCATCTTCAGCTTCCCTAGCCCTTTGATCGAGGAATGGGAGGCCACGTCAGGCACGGCCAGCAACGACCGATCCGCAGGCGGCGCGCTCCGCGTCATGACCGGGGGCGCCGGAACGCCGACGGGCCCATTCACCGTGACCAACGAGACTGGGTACGGTGCGGCCTTCTGGGCAGCGATCACAGCCACCATCAAGCCCCAGAACACCGGCGCAACCCGCAACCAGGCCATCTACGGCTACCTCGGCGCCAAGCAACGCAACACCACACTGGCCAGCGGCGCAATCGAAATGGGCGCCCGCGTCTACCTCCCACAACTCGGACGGTTCCTCCAAACCGACCCCATCCCCGGCGGATCCTGCAACGACTACGACTACGCCTGCCAAGACCCGGTCAACAGCTTCGACCTGGACGGGCGGATGTGCACGGACGGCAACTGCAAGGACTACTGGCCGAAGGGCTGTATGCCGGGTCAGTGCCCAGGTGACGGCGGATCGATTGGTTTCTGGGACGTCGTCCAGATAGCGAGCCTGTTTGTCGGGCCGGAGTTCAGCGTTGGGGGGCTCGCGGGCGAGGCCGCGGCGAGGGTGGCGGTCAAGGCGGTAGCGGGTGTGCTCGCCAAGCGGCAGGGTCAACGCCTGACGATGACCGTCGCGGGCCGCGGGTTCAGGATCGCTCTTCACGATCACGCGGGCGGCCCACACGCCTACAAGCACTTGCAGATCAACACGTGGCGAGTGGGCGAACCGAAGAGCGGCAAGACGCGTTGGCGCAGCCGCAAGGGCTGGCTGCCGTGACGAGCGGCGGCTATTCCGCGACGACGTCTGACGCGCTGCGTGAGCTGTCCGGATTCGTCCACGACGCGTGGTTCTCCCTCGATGACGTTGCGCATGCTGCTGAGCGTGGCGAGGTGAGGGTGCCGCTCTTGCGGGGCGAGGAGCAGCGGGGCCGATGGGGTGGGCGCTCGACTGTGATGGGTGGCGAGTCGGTTGGCACGCTCGTCATCAGGAACGTCCGTGCGATGGCGATCGATGACGAGGCGCAGGTGGGCGATTACGAGGTCGACTACCTGGCAGCCATCGAGGACGGCCGACTGCTGCAGTTGCATGCGACGATCCCTCTCCGGATCGATCTTCAGGTGAGCGAGATCGACGTCGAGTTCGTCCCGCCTGAGAACGGCTGACGGCTGAGGGCCGAAGAGACCGTCGCCGGGGCGTCGTCGCTCAGCCTCGTTGTTGCCTCGGGATCGATGGGCGCCCGAGGCGCGCGCGAAACTCCCTGCAAAGCGCAGCAGTTCGTAGCACGCGAGCGTGTCGCGTTACCGGCGGATGGGCGCGGTGTCCGATGGGTTTGGGACTCCAGAGCATGTGTGGAGTCCCAAACAAGCGCGGCCCCAGCTCCGAGCGGTTTCACCTTCGCGCGTGCGTGGCCCGCTGTTGCGCCGGGTCCAGACGCCGTGCTGCCCACCTACCTAACCGAACGGTCCTCGCCTCGCGCCTCGATCTGGCTTCGCGGTGACGGCGGGGCGTGGCGTTGCTGCCCCACCAGGGCGCGCCAGCCACGTGAGTTCAACGCGGCAGATCCTCCGGCGGCACCTCGTCGAGGGGATGATTCCGGGCCTGCGCGCATCGCGCGCGTTCTCTGCGCCCCGGCCTTCCCCACGCGCGCTGGCTCATGATCGGAGACGCGCTCGTAGCCGGCCGCTGAGGACGACGTCGTGCGGCAGGCTCGCCAGCTCGGCCGCATCTGCTGCAACGCCCTGCTCACGCAGGATGCGAGCGATGTTCTTCCAGTGCGCAGCGTGCATGTCTTCGTACGAGCATCCGTCGGGGGGCTCGTCGGGTCCAACGACCGCACGAGCGGTCCGTTCGATGTCCTCGACAGACACATTCCTCATGCTGGGCTTGGCGTCCCGCGAGGTGGCGCTCCGCTGGGAGGTCCACCCGCGATTCGCAAGGAGCGGGACCGTGCGGCCGTCCGCAAGCTCAGCCTCGTGGCGCACCGATACGGACATCGCAGAACCCCAGTCCGCATCGTCGGCATCAGCGATCGTCATGAGGCGCTGCACGACCGCCACGCCACACATAATCCCATCCTCGAGGAAGCGCTTCGAAGCCGAGGCGTGGCGCACGGATCAAGAGCGCCGCTGAACAACCCTCGACGTGCTCAGTTTGCGAGCGGGAGCGCGTCAGCCTCCACCCCCGCTGGTGCGCTGTAGGGTCGAGGCCACCGGACGCACGTCGGACATATCGTCCTGCGGGTAAGCGATCGAGGGCGGCATCACGAACACTCGCCGCCCGCCGTGCGAGAAGATCACCGCGCCACTGCGCGCCATCCGCGTCGGTAGGGGGTTCGGCGCGGGTGTCTCGCCACTCCTCACAGTGACCGGCTCATCCCAATGGGCCCAGACATCGAGAGCAGGGTGCCGGGACGCTGATCCGCGGGGCTCCGCCCCTTCGACCTTCGATCGCCCGTGCGTACCCTGGACGGAGGGGACGCGCGCACCACCATGTTTCCCGCGTTCCACCCGCCTACGGGTGCCAGCCCAGCACGCCCCGTGGGCACTGGAAGCGCTGCCGCGTGATGTAGGACGTCGAGGGGCGGCCGGCGTAGCGGGCGAAGGCTTCGCCGTGGCCGAGGCGGTCGTCGTTGCACACGAGCACCTGGCGGTTCAGATGACGGGCCTTGATCGCCGACAGGTAGTAGCGCTGCAGGCCGCGGTGATCGTCGCGCGCGGTGGCGCTCGCAGACACGACTACCAGCCGATTCGACGGATCCCGTGAAAGCCAGCTGGCCAGAACCGCCGACGGCCCCACATCGGCGTCGCAGCCGCCGGCGAACTGCGAGCCGGGCCCGGGATCGACGATCAGCACGTAGTGCACGTGGGCGGCCTGCTCGGCGGTCGCCGAGCGCAGGAAGTACACAGGCCCCAGGCGCGCCTCGCTCCAGCCGGCTAGGACGGACACCCAGCGCCCGACGAGAGGATCGGCCAGCGCAGCCGCGCGGATCGTGCAGCCAGGCGCGCGCCAGTCGCCGTACTCGACCGTGCGCGTCGCCGGGGTGGGGTCGTGATGCCCCTTGGGTTGGAAGAAGATAGAGGCGCCTTCGGGAAACGCGGGCTGCGGCGCGCCGGCGCTCGCGCCGCCGTCGCCGCTTCCGCTCGCGCACTGCCCGACCGCGGGGTTGGGCTGATCGGCGGCCATCCCGTCATCAACGTAGTGGGTGTTGATCCAGCCCTCGTTGGCCTGGCCGGCTACCGACGGGCGCTCGACGTCGTAGGCGTAGTACCACACGTCGTTGCCGTACGGGCCGAACGGCGTGCCGTGGACGTAGCACTTGACGCTGACGTGCTCGCCCATGTAGACGCCGAGCCCGTCGGTCTTCGTGGTCAGTCCGGGATCGGGCCCGTAGCGAAACCACACGCCGTCGGGCGGGGTCTCGCTCGTGTTCATGACCACGAACACGGGCTGCGCGTAGGCGGGCGCTGCGCTGGCTGCCAGCGCGGCAACGACCAGGATGCACAACGCAGTCAAACGGCATCGCCTGGTCATCAAACGCGCCTCCGCGCCGGTGTGGTCGGTGCTACTCAGAACCCCGCGGCGGTCGATTGGTTACGCCTCCCCGACGCCCCTGGCTCCTGGGCGCGTCGCGCCGGCGTTCGTTGACCACAGACTCCGGCGCGCGTCTCGCCATTGCTGACGTCGAAGTTGTACAAGCCGCTGCCCTTCCGGAATTCGCTCCGCGATAACCGATCGGACGTCGTCGCACGGCGACTGACGAGCAGACCGCGAAAAAACATTCGGGTTGTCTGGTCGGCCGCTACACGGCCGAAAGCGCGGCCGCCCAGCCCTGCTTTGCCCTCTCGTCACCAGCTGCCACTCGGATCATTCCATCCTGCATGGCGGCTACCAGCTGCGAGACACGACGAAGCGGCCCAGCGCCACATAGACAGAATTCCCGGGCACGACACCACGATTTCCCCACATGGCCCTGGTGGCAAGAACGTCGGCGAGGAGATCCGCTCTGTTCCCCGTAGGCTCGGCGGGGATCGAGGTAGTTGCCACGACTTCGGAGCTCGTGGGGATAAAGCTCGGCGCCTAGCCGCTTGGCCCGCGGTCTCGGACAGGCCGACTTGCACGTAGTTCGCGATGGCGAGACCCGGAGTCGAACCGGGGCGCCACGATTGCAGCGGTTGGTCGCTCGGCGCGGCTCTCGTGGCCGGGATTTTGGACTTCGTTTGGGACTTCGCGGAGACTTGTGGCGCGTAGCCGCTACGCAAGAGCGGATCCCGGCGAGCGGCGAAGGGGCCGATTAGCAGGTATTTCGTTGAGTGGCGAGACCCGGACTCGAACCGGGGACACCACGATTTTCAGTCGTGTGCTCTACCAACTGAGCTATCTCGCCGTGGTGGGTGGGTCAGGGTAGCGCCTGGGGGTGGGGCAACGGCGCTAGCGTGGCGGCGGTGCTGGCCCGCGGTCGTGTCCCGTTGCTGGCCGCCGCGCTCGCGCTTGTCGCGGCTGCGGCGGCCGTCGTTCTCCTGCTGCGGCGGGGGGACGACGGGGGCTCGCGGACGGCCGCTCGTGCCGAGCCGCTGGCCTACGTGCCGGCGGGTGCCGACGATGCGGTATTCGACTTGGACACGTCGGCGCCGCTCGTGGGGCTGGGGCTCGAGCAGCTGGCGCCGCGGCTCACTGGGGGCGCGCTGACGGCGCAGCAGGTCCGTCCGCTGCTCGGTGGGCGGGCGGTGGTCGCGATGGGCGGTGACCGGACGTGGCTGGTCTTCTCGACCGAGGCGCCCGCGCCGCGGCTGGCTGGCGGCGCGGTCGCCGCTGCGCGGGGCGGCGTGGTGGTCATCGCGCGCACGCGCGCGGACGTCGATGCTGCGCTGACGGCCGCGAGCGCGCCGGCGGCCCGCTACGCGCGCGCGACCTTCGACAAGCGCTTCGACGGTCTCCCCGCGGACGCGAGCGTGCGCGTCGCCTTCGACCCGCGCGCGCAGCTGGCGAAGCGCGCCCCACAACTGGCCGCCACGAAGTGGGGACGCTCGCTCAGGGATGGCGCGGCGGTGCTGACCACCAGTGGGGCGCAGCTGCAAGCGCCGTTTCGCCTGTCGGCGGATCCCGTGGGGCTCGAACCCGACGATCTGCCCTTCGCGACCGGCGCCGCAGCGCCGCAGGCGCGCGGGAGCGCCCCGCTCGTCGTCGGCGTTCGCGACCCGGCACGGACGCTCGCCTTCGTGCGCCGCGCCGGGCTGCTGCCCGAGCTCAACCTCGTCGACCAGCTGCCCGGCTTCCTCAAGCCCGACCTGAACGACCTCGGCGCCAGTGGCACCCTCACGAGCCGCACCCTGGACCTCGAGCGCCTCACCCTGCGCGTGGAACCGCCGGACCCCGGCGACTGGTCGAGCAAGCTTGCTCGCCTCGATGCGCTCTCCGGCCTCGCGCAGCAGGCGGGCGTCGACGTGGACATCTCCCACCACGACGGCGTGTACGACATCACCCGGGACGGCACACTCGTCGTGCGCGTCGGTGTCTTTGGACGCGCGGTCGTCCTGTCCAACGATGCGGAGGCCGACCTGCGCGCAGCGGCGGCGGCGCCCGCCATGGCGACGCCGCCGGGCGCGGCCGGGGGGCTGACCGCGCGACTGCTCACCGACGCTCTCGCCGCGCAGCTGCCGCCGCTCCTGAGCGGCCGCCTCGGCGACCTCACCGCCTGGGCCCGCGCCGAGCCGACGGGTCTCAGCGGCCAGGTGCGGCTGGCGGTGCGCTGACGTCCCAGCTGCGCAGCATCGGCAGCGGGTCGACGGGGTGCGAGTTGGCGTCGACTCGCCAACCGTTCTGCCACGCCTCGAAGTGCAGGTGCGGGCCCGAGGCGTCGCCGGTCGCGCCCACGTTGCACAGCTGCTGTCCGGCCAGGACGGTCATGCCGGGGCTCACGACGGTGCTGCCGAGCTGGCAGTGCGCGAAGAAGTAGTCGTAGCCGTCGGAGCCCTTCTCGACGATGTAGTAGCCGGCCGCCTTGGCCTGGTAGTCGGTGAAGGAGATGGCGCCGGCCACGGGCGCGACGACCGGCGTCCGCTCGGCGGCGAGGATGTCCTGGCCCTGGTGGGTGTAGCCGTTGCGCGGGGCCCCGAAGGGATCTCCGAACGTGTGCGGGCCGTTGACGGGAAAGACGTGGCCGGCGGCGTCGGGAAGGGGGGTGGGCGCGGGCTCGGGCGCGCGGACCGAGAGCGTCGCGCGGCCGGGCGTGCTGGCCCGGCGGAAGAGCACGGCTCCCCGCAGGCCGCGCACGTGCAGGCGCACGAGGTACCGGCCCGGGGCCAAGCTCGTCCCTGCGGGCCACGTCACGACAAAGCGCTGGCCGACGGGGACGCGCCCAAGGTCGAGGCGCACGATCGAGCCCGTCTCGCTCTGGGGCAGCAGGACGACGCGGGCCTTGACCGTGCTCGCGCCCGCCTCGTCAACGCGCAGCGCGATCTTGGGCAGCGCGGGGGCCACGACCGCGCGCGGGCCGACGCGGAAGTAGCGCGCGATCGGCCGCGCCGGGCGGGCGCGCTTCAGCGGCGCGCCGTACTGCGAGCCACCGTCCGGCGACGGCGTCGTGGCGCCACCGGTCTGGGCCGCGGAGCCACCGGCCGGCGACGCGGGGGAGGCCCCGCCGCTCTGGGCGGCGGCCCCGGGAACGAGCGCGCAGAGCAGCACGGCCATCGTGGCCGGCCCCCCGACGAGCCCACGCGTCCTGCGTCGCATGCCTCCAAGGTCGGCGGCTCCGCGCGCGTCGCGCCGAAAAACCCGTCAATGCACAGGTTCGAACCTGCGCAACCTTCAGCAAAGCTCCCTAATGGAGACCATCACGCGGCCCGGCTCGTCCGCCCACGTGGGCGGCTTCGGCAGCCGCCACCATCACGGGGCCCGGCTCATCCGCGCCATCAGCTCCGCGGCGCCCGCCTTCGACAGCGGCTCGTTGAGGTTGCCGCACTTCGGCGACTGCACGCACGACGGGCAGCCGGACTCGCAGGGGCACTCGGTGATGAGCCGGTGGGCATCTTCGACCAGGAGGTCGAAGTTGCGAAAGCCCTGCAGGGTGATGCCCACGCCGCCGGGATGGCCGTCGTAGATGAAGATCGTCGGTCGCCCAGTCTGGGGATGGACGTTGGTCGAGAGCCCGCCGATGTCCCAGCGGTCGCACATGGCCAGCAGCGGCAGCACCGCGATCTGCGAGTGCTCGGCCGCGTGGAGGGCGCCGAGCAGCACTTCGCGCGGGAACTCGTGGAGGAGCTCCTCGTCAAGCTCGTACCACAGCGCCTGGGTGGTGTACGACGAGGCCGGGAGGTCGAGGCCCTGGAGGTCGATGACCTCGTGGTCGGGCAGCCGCTTGCGCTGATAGGCGTGGACCTGCTCGGTGACGGTGACGCGGCCGAAGCTCAGCGTGACCCCGAGGGCCTCGCGGCGGTCGAGCAGCCGCTCGATCTCCGTGTTGGTCTCGCGCTTGGGCTGCGTGTACCAGTCGCCCTCGAAGGGCTGGACGAGCGCGCGGCGGCCGTCGAGGTCGAGCTCGCGCACCTCGTAGGAGCGCCCGAGGTGCAGGTAGACCGCGCCGTCGTGCACCGTGTTGGGGGCGCGGGCGGTCTCGACCGTGCCGAGCAGCTCACCGCTGGCGACGTCGACGACGGCGACGCTGTCGGGCGAGGCCGAGCGCAGCGACACGCGCGCCGCCGGGTAGTCCTCGGCGTGGCGCAGCACGTACTGGCCGCGGCGCTCGACGAGCTCCCCCTGCGCGACGAGGAGGTCCGCGTAGGCCCGCCAGCGCGGGCCGAGCACGTCGGCGTCGGCCGTGCTCAGCGGACCCTCGTGGGCGGCGCACAGCAGGTGCGCGAGGTGGATCGGCTCGTTCTCGTGCCAGACGATGGCGGCCTCGACGGGGCGATCGAGGAACTCGTCGGGGTGGCGGCAGAAGAACTGGTCGAGCGCGTCCTCGCCGGCGACGTAGACGGCCAGCCCGCGGCCGCGCCGCCCGGCGCGTCCCCACATCTGGCGCAGCGAGGCGACGGTGCCGGGGAAGGTCACGCACACGGCGGCGTCGAGGGCGCCGATGTCGATGCCGAGCTCGAGCGCGTCGGTGGTGACGACGGCGAGCAGGTCGCCGTTGGTGAGCCGGGCCTCGAGCTCGCGGCGCTGCTGGGGCGTGTAGCCGGCCCGGTAGGGCGCGACGCGCTCGCCGAGCTCGGGCCCGAGCTGGTCGCGCACGATCCGCGCCACGAGCTCGACCGCCTTGCGCGACTTGATGAAGCAGATCGTCCGCGCGCCCTCGCGGACGAGCTCGGCGAGGATCTCGGCCGCCTCGCCCAGCGCGCTGCGCCGCAGCTGGAGCGCCTCGTCGACGACCGGCGGGTTCCACATCGCGATCTGACGCCGCGCGCCGGGCGAGCCGTCCTCGTCGACGAGCTGCACGTCCTCGAAGCCGGTCAGGCGCTCGGCGAGCTCGACGGGGTTGGCCACTGTCGCGCTGGCCAGCAGGAAGCGCGGCGTGGTCCCGTAGGCGCCGGCGATCCGCCGCAGCCGGCGCAGGACGTTGGCGACGTGCGCGCCGAACACGCCGCGGTAGACGTGCGCCTCGTCGACCACGACGACCGCGAGGTTGGCGAAGAAGTCGCCCCACGCGGCGTGGTTGGGCAGGATGCCGACGTGGAGCATGTCGGGGTTGGTGAGCACGAGGTTCGAGCGCCGGCGGATGGCCAGCCGCTCCTCGCGCTTGGTGTCGCCGTCGTAGATCGCAGGGCGCACCTGCTTGGTCAACCCGAAGGCGTTCAGCGCCCGGGCCTGGTCCTGGGCCAGCGCCTTGGTCGGGTACAGGTACAGCGCGCGCGCCTTGGCGTCGATGCAGAGGATCTCGAGCGTGGGCAGGTTGAAGCACAGCGACTTGCCGCTGGCGGTGCCCGTGGTGACGATCGTCGTGCCGTCCCACGCCGCCTCGAGCGCCTGCGCCTGGTGGGCGTAGAGCTGGTCGACGCCGGCGTGCGCGAGCCCCGCCTTCACCGCGGGATGCAGGTCGGGAGGGACCTCGGCGAAGCGCGGCGCGCGTGCTCCTTCGTAGGCCTCGCGCACCAGGCGCTCGTCGGCGCGCCCGGCCTCGAGCAGGGCGCTCCACGGCTCGGTCCGGCGCGTGACTGCCACTGGTCCCATCCTAGGGCCGCGGAAACCGGGACTCCGACCGCGAGCGCTCCGACCGCGCTCTGTGCGCGAGACGGGGCGCTCTCGCCACAATCCGGGCGTGCGCTGCCTGTACCTCGACCTCGACGGGACGTTGCTCGGCGCCGCAGGCGCGGTCACGCGCGATGGGGACGGCGCCTTCAGCCTGCTGGGCCTGCGCGCGCTGGAGGCGTGCCAGCGCGCGGGCGTGCTCGTGGTGGCGATGTCCGGGCGCCCGCGGGGGATGCTCGTCGGCGATGCGCGCCTGCTGGGCATCCATGACTACGTCTTCGAGGCCGGCGCCGGCTTCGTGCTCGACGGCGAGGTCCACTGGCTCGGGGATGCGGACGGTGGCCGGCGCATCGCCGACTCGGGCGCCGTCGAGCTGCTGGTCGAGCGCTTCGACGGCCGCCTGGAGACAGATCCGCAGGCGCGCGAGGTGTCGCAGCTCCTGCGTGGCCTGATCGATGTCTCCGAGGCCGACGCGCTGCTCGCAGAGCACGGCCACACCGAGCTGCGGCTCGTCGACAACGGCCGCTCGTATCGGCACTCGCCGGCTCTCGATGCGCTGCCGGCCGTCCACGCCTACCACCTGATCCCGCGGTCGCTCTCCAAGGCGACCGCCGTCGCCGCGCACGCCCGGGCACGCGGGCTGTCGCGCGAGGACCGCATGGCCGTCGGCGACTCGCGGGAGGACCTGCAGGTGGCAGACGTGGTGGGGACGATGTGGCTCGTGGCCAACGCCGTCGAGTACGACCCGGCGCTGCGCCACGACCTGCCGCGCCATCCGAATGCGCGGGTGGCCGAGGCTGCCCACGGCGCCGGCGTCTACGAGGCGGTCGTCACGACGCTGGCGGAGCGCGGGTGACACGCGTACGGTGCAGGCCCCGACGGCAGCCAGAGGAGGCAGCGTGGACGAAGAGACCTTCAACATGTCGGTGCGGAAGTTCCTCAAGACGCTCGGTGTCACGGCCCAGCGCGAGATCGAGCTGGGCGTGCGCGAGCGGCTCGACAACGGTGACCTGCGCGGCGACGAGACGCTCGAGGCGACGGCCACGATCACGATCAGCGGCTTGCCCGACCCCATTGTCGTGACGGGGACGATTGCGCTGGCCTGAGCGCGGGCGGCGTCGGTGAAGGCGCTCGCGCTTGCGGTCGCATTGGGCGCAGCCTGGGTCCCACACGCCGCCGCGCCGGCCGAGGTCATCGGTCACTCGGTGCAGGGGCGACCCATCAGCCTCGTCCGCGTGGGCGACCCGGCGGCGCCGCGCAAGATCCTCGTGGTCGGAGAGGTCCACGGGAACGAGCCCGCCGGGCGCGCGATCGTCGACGCCCTGCGCCGGAGCACCCCGGCCCCCGGCACGCAGCTCCTCCTCGTCCGCGACCTGAACCCCGACGGCTTCGCCCACGACACGCGCACGAACGCGCACGGCGTCGACCTCAACCGCAACTCGTCGGCGCATTGGGCGGGCGCCGGGCCGCGCCCGTGGTCGGAGCCCGAGACGCGCGCGCTGCGAGCGCTCGTCCTGCGCGAGCGCCCGACGCTGACCATCTACTACCACCAGCCCTTCGGCCTGGTCGACGTCCCCGAGGGCAACCGTCCCCAGGCGGCGCGCGCGTACGCCGGGCGCAGCGGTCTGCCGCTGCGCCGCCTGAGCCGCCGCCCCGGGAGCCTCTCGCGCTGGCAGAACGTCCGCCTGCGGGCGGGCTCCGCCTTCGTCGTCGAGCTCGGCCCCGGCCCGCTGACGCCCGCGCGTCGCCGGCGCCACGTCGCGGCGGTGCTGGCCGCGTAGCGCCTACTCGGTCGCGCGGGCCGGCGCCGAGGGCAGGCGCAGCGCCCGGCGCAGGCGCGCCGGCAGGTACCAGTTCCAGACCCCGAGCAGCTTCATCAGCGCCGGCACGAGGATCGCGCGCACGACCGTCGCGTCGAGCAGGATCGCGGCCGACAGGCCGAGGCCGAACTCCTGCAGTCCGACGAAGCTGCCGAACGTGAAGCCCGAGAACGCCGCGATCATGATGATCGCGGCCGCGGTGATGATGCGCCCGGTGTGCTCGAGGCCGTACGCGACGGCGTGCTCGTTGTCGTGGCGCTTGTCCCACTCCTCGCGCATCCGCGAGAGCAGGAAGACCTCGTAGTCCATCGAGAGCCCGAACAGCACGGCGAACAGGAAGATGGGGATCCATGCCTCGATCTGCGGCGAGCTCTGGAGACCGAACGGCTCGCCCCATCCGTGCTGGAAGACGAGGGTCAGCACTCCGTACGCGGCGCTGACCGACAGCAGGTTCATGACCACCGCCTTCGCCGGCAGCACGACGGAGCGGAACGCGCGCAGCAGCAGCAGGTACGAGAGCACGAGCACGGCCACGATGAGCCATGGGAAGGCGCCGTAGGCCTTGTCGATGAAGTCCACGCCGAAGGCGGGGGCGCCGCTCACGAGCACCGTGTCGGCGGGTGGGAACTCCGCCGCCGGCAGATAGCGCTCGCGGATGCGGCGCACGAGGTCGACCGCGGGTTGCTCGCCGGCATCGTGACGTCCGGCGGCGCGGATCTGCAGGACCTGCCCCTGCGCGTCGACGAGGTTGGCCTGGCGCGCCTCGGCGCGCGGCACGAACGCGGGGGCGAGGATCGTCGAAGGCTGCACCTCGGGGTCGCGCCGCAGCGCGGCGACCAGCCGGCGCTGCGCCCCGACCACCGCCGGGTCGTAGGCGCCACCCGGACGATGCGTGTCGACCACGATCTGGTGCGGCGCCAGCGCCCCGGGCCCGAGCGTGCGCTCCAGGATGGCCAGCCCGCGCGTGGCCTCGGTCGTGAGCGGCACCCCGCGGTTGTCGCCCCCGGTCAGGTGCATGCCGGTGGCCGCCAGCGCGAGCCCGATCATCACCGCCGCGGCAGCGCCGCCCCACAGCACCGGCCGGCGCATGATGGCGAGCGCGAGCCGGTGCCAGGCGCCGGTGACGTCCTGGGCTGCGCGGCGCTCGAGGAAGCGGCGCGGGATGACGCGGAAGCGGTTGACGCCGCGCCCCATGACGGCCAGGAAGGCCGGGAGGAAGGTGGCCGAGGCGGCAATCGAAATCAAGGGCACGAGCAGCCCGCCCACGCCCATCGAGCGCATGAAGGGCAGCGGCATGAACACGAGGAGGGCGAGGCCGACGGCCACCGTCGCCCCGGAGAAGAGCGTCGCGCGGCCCGCCGTCGACATCGTCACGATCAGCGCCTCGCGCGGGTCGTCGCGCTGAGCGAGCTCCTCGCGATAGCGGAAGACGACGAGCATCGAGTAGTCGATGGCGATCGCCAACCCGATCAGCGTGACGATGTTCGTCACGTAGATCGCCATGTCCATCACATGGGCGAAGATCCACACGAAGCCGAGCGTCACCGGGATGGTCAGGAAGGCGAAGAGGAACGGCACGACGATGCCGCCGAACGTGCCGAACATGAAGGCCAGGACCAGGAGCGCGACCGGCAAGGCGATCAACTCGCCGCGCGCCAGATCCTTGTCGTAGAGCGGCTGGGTGTCGTGGTTGATGGCCGGGTAGCCGGTGAGGTAGGTCTTGGCGCCGGGCAGCTTCCCGATCGCGCGGCGCAGCGCCGGCGTCTTCTCGGACGCGTCCTGGTTCTCAAGAGGCGTCGTGATCTGGACGAACGCGACGGTGCTGCTGGCGCGCTGGATCGTGCCCGCCCGACCTCCCTCGATCGCGTGCGCGGCGCGCTGAGCGGCGGCGGCGACGGCGGCGCGGGCGGGCGGGCCGTTCTGCCCTTGGACGACGAGCGTGAAGGAGCCGTCGGAGCGCTCGTGCATCCGCTGCTTGAGCAGGTCGAGCCCGCGCTGGGAGTCCGAGCCGGGGACGACGAAGCGGTTGGTCAGCAGACCGCCGAGGTTCGAGGCGGCGGCGCCGCCCAGCACGAAGAGGACCAGCCAGGCGGCGATGATGGGGCGCCGGTGCCGGATGACTGCGCGCGTCCACCGCGCCATGACGCTGATGGTAAGTCATCGCGCCTGGCGGTCAAACGATGTCGGCCAGGGAGGCGGCCGCGGCCGCGATCGCGTCGAGGTCGGTGGCCTCGAGCACGCGCTGGAGGTCGAGCATCCGCGCTCCGAAGGCGTCGAGCTCGCTGCTGCCGACGATGGCGAAGCACGGCACGCCGGCCTGCCGCGCGCGCGTCGCGATCTCTCCGGCGATCTTGCCCTGCAGCGTCTGCTCGTCGATCCGGCCCTCGCCGACGATGACGGCGTGCGCGGCGCGCATGCGGTCGTCGAAGTCCAGTGCGCGCAGGACGAAGGCGGCGCCGGGCTCCAGCACGGCGCCGTACTGCGCCCACAGCGCGCCGCTCAGTCCTCCGGCGCAGCCGGTCATGGGCTCCCCGATGGGGTTGCGCGGCAGCCGCTCGGCCTGCTCGCGCAGGCGCTTGGTGAGCAGCCGGACCGTGGCGGGGTCGGCTCCCTTCTGCGGGCCGAAGACCTCGGCGGCGCGCTCGTAGGGCGTGCGCACGTCGCACACGCACACGATCCGTGCCCCGCGCAGGCCGCCGGCCTCCTCGATGGCCTCGACGGCGCCCATGCCGCCGTCCGTCGTCGCGCTGCCGCCGCAGGCGACGAGCACGACGTCGGCGCCGGTCTGCGCCGCGGCAACGACCAGCTCGCCCGTCCCTCGCGTCGAGGCCGCGACGGGATCGCGTTCCTCGGGCCTCAACAGCGCCAGGCCGCTGGCCCGCGCCATCTCGACGATCGCCGTGCCGCCCCCTTCCAGCAGCCCGAAGCCGGCTTCGATCTCGCGGCCCAGCGGATCGTGGACACGCGCGGCCGCCGTCTCGCCGCCGAGCGCGGTGAGCAGCACCTCCATGGTGCCGTGGCCGCCGTCGGCGACCGGGCAGAGGTCGGGCGGCGGGAGGCCGGCGGACTCCAGCCCGCGCCCGATCGCCGCGGCCACCTCCGTGGCGCGGAAGGTCCCCTTGAAGCCGTCGGGGGCGACGAGGACGCGGCGGTCGGTCAAGCTGGGCGGGGCCATGGCTCCCGCGAAGGAGTACAGGACGCGACGACGGTCAGGACGTGCGGCTGCGTTGACGGCCGCGGGCTAAGGCACCCCTGCGAACGGCCGATATCAGGGTGATCATGGTTCTTCGCCGCCCTCCTGCGGCCGTCTGGCCGCTCGGAGTCTTCGCGGCATGGTTGGTCGCGCATGAGGTACAGGTCATCGTCGCGCCGCATGCCTCGGTCGGCCCTGCCCGTGTCATTCACATCGCCGGACTCGTCGTCGCCGCCGTCGCCTGCGCCATCGGAGGCTGGCGTGAGCCGGGCGAGCGCGCCGCGTGGGCGTGCATCGCCGCCGCGATCGGTTCGTGGACCCTCGGCGAGATCTACTTCGCCACCGTGCTGTGGGACGCCAAGGACGTGCCGGTCCCGTCGTGGGCCGACGCGGGCTACCTCGGCACCTACCCCCTGCTCTTCGCCGGGCTCATCCTCCTCGCCCGCCGGCGCGTGCGCTCGTCGACCGTCACGCTGTGGATCGATGGGCTGACCGCGGCGCTTTCGCTGGCCGCGTTGAGCGCCGCGGTGGTGTTGCAGGCCGTCCTCGGCTCGATCGGCGGCCGGCGCCTGGCGGTGGCCACGAACCTCGCCTATCCGCTCGGCGACCTCGTCCTGCTGGGACTGCTCGTGGCGCTGGTCGCGATCAACGGCTGGCGCATCGAGCGGCGCACGGCCGTGCTGGCCGCAGGAGTGCTGTCGTTCTGGGCGGCCGACAGCATCTTCCTCGTCCAGCAGGTGCAGGGAACGTACGTCGCCGGCGGCTGGCTCGACATCGGCTGGTGGGGCGGCCTGCTCCTGCTCGCCATCGCCGCGTGGATGCGCCCCGCCGCGCCGGCTCCGGCCGGCGCCGCGCAGCGGACGAGCGCCATCGTCGTCCCCGCCGCGTTCGCCACCGCGGGCATCGGGTTGCTCATCTACGCCGGGTTCGAGGACGTCACGCCGGTGAGCATCGTCCTGGCCGGGGCGGCGATGTTGGCAGTGGTGGGCCGGCTCGTCGTCACCTTCCGCCAGAACGTCGCGGTCATGCGCGCCAGCCGCCGCGAGGCCCTGACCGATGCGCTCACCGGCCTGGGCAACCGCCGCCAGCTCACCCTCGACCTCGAGGTCGAGCTCGGGCGCGCCACGGTGGCCGAGCCGGTGTGCCTCGTGCTCTTCGACCTCGATGGCTTCAAGCACTACAACGACACCTTCGGCCATCCCGCCGGGGATGCCCTGCTCGTCCGCCTCGCCGCCGCCCTGCGCGACACGCTGGCCGACCGGGCGACCGCCTACCGCATGGGCGGCGACGAGTTCTGTGCCCTGGTGCGGGTGGAGGCAGCGGCGGTCGGGGATCTCGTCGCCTCCGCCGCACGAGCGCTGTCCGACCATGGCGACGGGTTCGCGATCAGCGCCTCGTTCGGGTCGGTGCTCCTGCCCGCGGAGGCCGGCACCGCGTCCGAAGCGCTGCGCATAGCCGACACCCGCATGTACTCGCACAAGCGCTCCGGCCGCATCGCGATCGAGCGCCAGACCCACGACCTGCTCCTCACCGTCCTGGCCGAGATCAGTCCCAAGGTCGAGCACGTCGGCGACGTCGCCGATCTCGCCGTGGCCGTCGCGCGCCAGCTCGGCATGCCCGCCGACGCGGTCGCGCGTGTCGGCGACGCGGCCCGCCTGCACGACATCGGCAAGCTCGGCATCCCCGACGCGATCCTCTCGAAGCCCGGCCCGCTGGACGACGCCGAGTGGGAGTTCATGCGCCGCCATACGCTCATCGGCGAGCGCATCATCGGGGCGGCGCCGATGCTGCGCCCGGTGGCGCGCCTCGTGCGCTCCACCCACGAGCGCTACGACGGCGGCGGCTATCCCGACGGCCTGGCGGGCGAGGACATCCCGCTCGGCGCGCGCATCATCGCGGTGTGCGACGCCTTCCACGCCATGACCGCCGAGCGCAGCTACCGCGAGGCGCGCAGCGCCGACGAGGCCGTCGCAGAGCTCGAGCGCTGCGCCGGCGGCCAGTTCGACCCCGCGGTCGTGCGGGCGTGCGCGCTGACCCTCGAGATGCGCGCGCGCCGCCTCGCGGCCTGAGCGGGCTCTTCGGTCACTGGTCGAGCTGGTCGAGGGTGCAAGCCTCGGGCGCCTTGTCGTCGCGCCAGCGCAGGACCTTCGTGCCGTGGCGAATGCGCCCGTCGGAGACGTGGTCGAACGTGATCTCGACCACGAGCTCGGGCCGCAGCGCGACCCATTCGAGGTCGCGACCCTGAGTCCAGCGGCTCGGATCGCCGCTGCCGCGCTCGCCGGTCTCGTAGGGCGCGAGGCGGTCGACGAGCTCGCGCTTGTCCTTGGCCGAGAAGCCGCTCGAGTGCCCGACCTCGTGGAGCTTTCCGTCCTCGCCGTAGAGGCCGAGGATGAGCGCGCCGACGGTCCGCTCGGCCTTGCCCGGGCGCCATCCGAGCACGACCGCATCGATCGTGCGCACCCGCTTGACCTTGACCATCCCGGTGCGCTCGCCGGGCTGATACGGGGCGTCCGACTCCTTGGCGATCACGCCCTCGGCCTCGCGCAGCCAGTGCTCGGCCTCGCCGGGGCTGTGGACGACCGGCGTCAGCTCGACCGGCGCGGCCACGAGCTCCTCGAGGGCGGCGCGGCGCTCGAGGTAGGGCAGGTCCATGAGCACGTCGTCGTCGCGGGCCAGCAGGTCGAAGGCGTAGTAGGTGGCGGGCGTCTCCTCGGCCAGCCGGGCGATCCGCGAGGCGGCGGGATGGATCCGCTGGCCCAGGGTGTCGAACGAGCTGGCCACGATCTCGCCGTCGAGGACGTAGCGCCCCGGCGGGAAGCGCAGCTCGGGGAAGTAGCGGCTCAGCGGGCGGCCGTTGCGCGACTGTAGGTAGGTCTCGTCGCCGTCGACGAAGGCGACGGCGCGGAAGCCGTCCCACTTGGGCTCGTAGGCCCAGCCCTCACCCTCGGGCAGGCTCGCTCGCGAGCGCGCGAGCTGGGGCGGCAGCGGCGGGGTCAAGGGCAGAGACACGTCCTCGCACCTTAACCGCCAGGAGGATGACGGCCGCGAGCACGAGCGCCCCGCCGAGGATCTGGACGAGCCCGAGCCGCTCGTCGAACCAGAGCATGGCCGCGGACACCGTGACGACCGGCTCGACGGTCGAGACGATCGACGCGGTTGCCGGCCCGACCTTCGGCAGGCCAAGGAGGAACGCGCTGATCGGCACCACCGTCGAGGCGAGCGCGAGTGTGACGATCCAGACCCAGCCGCCCGACCGGAAGCCGAGGTCGAGGGTCCCGCTGGCGAGGCCGGCCGTCCACAGCGTGACGGCCGCGCCGGTGGCGATGAGGGCGCTGACGAGGAACGGGTCGATCCGCAGGACGACGCGGTCGGCGACAAGGATGTAGACCGCGTAGGCGGTCGCGGAGCCCAGCGCGAGGACGACGCCTAGCGGATCCAGTGCGCCGCCGTTGCCGCCGACCAGCACGAGCGCCGCGCCGCCGGTGGCGAGCGCGAGCGCCGCCAGGCTGCGCCGATCCGGGCGGGCGCGGCCCAGGGCGACGGCGCCCGCGAAGACCAGCGCCGGGTAGATGTAGAGCAGTAGCGCCGTCATCGACGCGTCCATGCGCGTCAGCGCGGCGAAGTAGCCGCCGGACTGGGCGGCATAGCCGATCGCGCCGAGGGCGAGCCCGGCCACCACGACGCTGCGCGCCGGCGCCGCGGAGATGACTCCGCTCGCGCGGCGCGCGGCGACGATGGCCCAGAAGGCGCCCGCCGCGAGGCTGAAGCGCAGGGCCAGGAGGGTCAGGACGGAGACGTCGTCGCCATACGCCTTCTTGGCGAACACCGCCATCAGGCCGAAGCCGACGGCGGACAGGAGGCAGAGGGCGACGCCTCGGCGGTGGTTGCTAGAGGTTGCGCTCGTCACGGCGGCTGTCGGCGCCGTAGCGTAGAGCCAGGGCACCGAGCGCGCCGAAGACGGCCATGACGGTGATGAGGGAAAGCATGCCTACATGATCGGACATACGTTCTCATACCTGTAGCCTTTGTTACCTGCAGCTCCTCAAGGATCAGCCTTGACCTTGCAACAGCTCCAGTACTTCCTCGCCGCCTTCCGCCACGGGTCGTTCTCAGCGGCAGCCGAGGAGCTGCATATGGCTCAGCCGTCGCTCTCCGAGCAGGTGCGGCGGCTCGAGGACGAGCTCGGCGTGCGCCTCTTCCAGCGGGTCGGGAGGGGGCTGACGCCGACCGAGGCCGGGCATGCGCTGCGCCCGCACGCCGAGCGCACGCTCGACGCGGCCGAGGGCGCCCGAGAGTCCGTGGTCGCCGTGCGCGAGCTCCGGGGCGGGACGGCCACCTTCGGCACGTGGGGCACCGCTCGCTACTACCCGGGCGTCGACCTCGTCGCCGAGTTCCGGCGCCGCCATCCCAACGTGCGCGTCCGTGTGCTCGGCCAGAACTCCTCGGAGGTCGTCGAGGCCGTGCGCGCCGGCGAGCTCGAGGCGGGCATGGTCGCCCTGCCGATCGACGACCGCGGCCTGGACGTCCAGCCCATCATGCGCGACGAGATCGTCTACGCGTCGATCGATCCTGCGCGCGTGCGCCACGCGATGACGATCGAGGCGCTGGCCGAGGCGCCCCTCATCCTCCCCGACGCCAGCTGGGCCACGGAGGACCCCACGCGCCGCCAGCTGGCCGAGCTGGCCCAGCGCGTCGGCGTGTCGATCCAGCCGCAGATCGACGTCGAGGACGTCGAGGCCGCCATCGAGCTCGCCGCGCGCGGGGTCGGCGACACGCTCGTCGCGCGCGGGATCCTGCTCGCGATGGGCCGGCGCGTGCCGAAGCGGTTGGGCTGGGTCCCGTTCGACGAGCCGATCTACGACACCTTCGCCTTCATCGCGCGCGCCCACGCGCCGCTGTCGCCCGCCTCGCGCGAGTTCCTCGCGCTGGCGCGCGACCGCCTGACCGAGCTGGCGCGGGCGCTGCGGACCGAGCCGCCGCGCCGGCGCGTGCCCGGCGCGTAGGACTACGATGCGTCCATGAGCACCGATCACGCCACCGTCGCCGAGGAGGAGTACCTCCAGACCCTCTTCTGGCTTCAGGAGGCGGGCCTGCCCATGACGGGGGCCAACGTGGCGCGGGCCATGCAGCTTTCGCCGCCGACGGTGCACGAGATGGTCGGCCGCCTCGAGCGCGACGGCTACATCACGCGCGCGGGCGACAAGTCGATCTCCTTCACTGACAGCGGGGCCGAGCACGCCGAGGGCGTCGTGCGCCGGCACCGCCTCATCGAGCGCTTCCTCACCGACGTCCTCGGCATCCCGTGGGACGAGGTCCACGAGGAGGCCGAGCGCCTGGAGCACGCGATGTCGCCGGTGCTGGAGGAGCGCATGCTGGCGGCGATCGGAGACGCCAAGACGTGCCCGCACGGCCACCCGATCGTGGCCGGCACCCGCATCGAGGGCGTGCCGCTCGCCGACGTCGTCGAGGGAGCGTCGGTCACGGTCCTGCGCCTCGAGAACGAGGCCGAGGACCTGCTGCACTATCTGAAGGACGCCGGCCTCGACCCCGGCTTGCAGGCCACGGTCAAGGGCGGCGTCGACGACGAGGTCGTCCTCGACGCCGGCGGCGGGCGTGAGGTGCGCGTCCTGCGGACGGTGGCCGAGACCGTCTCGGTGGTGGCCGATCCATCGCCACCCCCGCGCGTCGCGCTGCCCGAGCAGCTGGTGCTCGCGCGCGACAAGTACGGCCGCTAGGTGGAACGGCGGCTAGCCGGAGCTTCGCGGCGCGTCGTCGAGAGGCGGGGCGGCTCGGACCGGCGCCTGTTGGATGACAGGCACCGAGGAGAGATGACACGAACGCGTGTTGTTTCGCGTGCGGGTCGTGCCGCACGATCGAGCCATGCCTCAACTGCGCTCGATCGGCCCCGGAAACCGACGCCAATCCGACGCAGTTCGGAGGATCGCGGGCGACCAAGGGGGCATCGTCGCCCGGACGCAGCTGATCGCCGCGGACGTGAGCACCTCGACCATCGACCGCGCACTCCGCTCGGGTCGTCTCCACCGCATCCACAGCGGCGTCTATTCGACGCAAGCGCCGGAGCTCGGCGGCGAGGACGCTCTCCTCATTGCCGCTTTGCTGGCCGTCGGCGAGGGCGCCGTCCTCAGCCACCAAACGGCCGCGTGGCGTTGGCACCTCATCCCCGCGCCCCCGACGACCAGAGAGCTTGCCGTGTCGAACCGCCGCAAGCCCCCGCCCGGCCTCATCCTGCACCGAAGCCGGCTTCGCCCCACCGACCTCACCCTCAACGCCGGCCTCCCCACGACCTCCGTCCCCCGCACCCTCCTCGATCTGGCCGCGACGTACCGGCGATCTGCCCTCCTCCGCGCCCTCGCCGAGGCCGAGTTCCACCACGACCTCCGCCCCGCCGACGTCTACCGTGCCCTTCGGCGCGGCCACCCGGGCAGCGCCAGCCTCCGAGCGGCCCTGAAGGCCCACGCCCCCGGCTACGGCGAAGCGAAGAGCCACCTCGAACGCCGCTTCCGGCGGCTGCTCGTCGAGCGCGGCATCGAGCTTCCACGACGCAACGAGCCGCTGGGCCCCTGGACCATCGACTGCCTCTGGCCCGACCGCCGGGTCGCGGTGGAGCTCGACGGGCGCCAGCACGAGCGCCCGCGCCAAGCCGACAGCGACGACGACCGCGACCTCTGGCTGCGTCGCAACCGCTACGTCGCCCGCCGCTACGGCACGAAGCAGATCGGGACGCGACCCGACGACGTGATCGCGGATCTCGAGGACGCGTTCGCCCAGGCGGTGATGCTGGGGTACGCGGCGGCTTAGGCCGCGGCGGGGGTTCCGCTCAGGCTGTGGTAGGCGTCGGCGAGGCGCCCGATGCCGTTGTCGATCTGCTCGGGGGTGACGCCCGAGTAGGCGAGGCGGAGGGTGTTGTGGCCGCCTTCGAGCAGGAAGTCGGTGCCCTTGACGAACGTCACGCCGCGCTCGCCGGCGGCGGCGAAGAGCTTGTCGACGTCGGTGCCTTCGGGGAGCTCGACCCACATGAAGTAGCCGCCCTCGGGAGCGACGAAGCGGGCGTCGGGCAGGTCGCGCTCAAGTGCGGTGACGAGGGCGTCGACGCGGGCCTTGAGGTTGGTGCGCACGGTCTCGATCGACCGGTCCAGCGCGCCGCTGCGGCAGAACTCGTGGACGATCGCCTGGGCGACCATGTTCGGGCTGATGTACGTGTTGGTCGCGCGCTTGACGATTCTGGCGATCAGCTCGGCGGGGCCGACGAGGTAGCCGACACGGATGCCGGGGCACACGGTCTTCGAGAACGAGCTCGCATAGACGACGTTCTCGTCGCGATCGAGGCTGAGCATCGTCGGCAGCGGGTCGCCGGCGAAGCGGATCGAGACGTACGGGTCGTCCTCGAAGAGCGTGAACTCGTGCTTGCGCGCGAGGGCGACGAGCGCGTCGCGCTTCTCCCGACTGAGCGTGTAGCCGGCGGGGTTCTGGAAGTTGGGGATGATGTGGGCGAGCCTGGGCTCGACGCCGGCATCGATGAGGTTCGCGATGCCGTCGACGTCGATGCCGTCGTGCTCGAGCTCGACCATGCGGATGTCGGCCAGGCGCTGGCGCAGCCCCAGCAGCGTGCGGTCGTAGGTCGGGCGCTCGACGATGACCGTGTCGCTGGGCTCGACGAGCTCGTCGAACAGGAACGCGTCGGCCTGCATCGAGCCGTTGGTGATGACGACCTGCGACGGCTCGACGCTGTGCTGCTCGGCGATCCACTCGCGCAGCGGCACGTAGCCGATGGAGGTGCCGTACGCGGTGGCGCCGCCCGGGTCGTTCTCGAACGCGCGCGCTGCCGCCTCCTTGAGTCCCTCGACGTCGACGATGTCCAGCGAGGGCGCCCCGCGGGCGAACGAGATCGTGTCGGCGGCCATGGGGCGAAGGGTAGGCGACACCGCCGCGGGGCGTCAGGTCACTGCGTCAGCACCAGGTAGATGCCGACCGCCGCGCCCACGACGACGACGAGCAGCAGGATGAACAGCAGCGCGCTACCCAACCTGCGCCCCCGCTGCGACGGCCCAAGCCACGACGGCACCTCGCCATCGGGCTCGGCGGGCGCCGGTTCGACCGCAACGGGCTCGGCTGGCTCGGTCGCGGGTGGGGCGGGTTCGGCGGCGACGGGCTCGGGTGCCTCCCGCTCGGGACGCTCTGGCTCGAGCCGCTCTGGCTCCGGCGTCGCGGGGCGGGCGGCGAAGGGCTTGGCCTCGCGTGGCGCCGGCGCGGGGCTGACGGGCTCAGCGGCGGGTGGTTCGGTGGGCGCGGGGACGGCTTCCGGTGCAGCGGCGAGGGGCCCGAGTGCCTTGGGCTCGGCGGCGAAGGGTTCGAGTGGCTCGGGCTCGGCGGCAAAGGGTTCGAGTGGCTCGGGGTCGGCGGCGGGGGGCTCGCGTGGCTCAAGCTCGGCGGCAAAGGGTTCGAGTCGCTCGGGCTCGGCGCCAAAGGGTTCGAGTGGCTCCGGCCCGGCGGCGGCGGGCTCGGGTGGTTCTGGCGGGGGTGGACCGAGGATCGCTTGGAGCTCCTCGTCGGCGGCGATGACGAGCTCGACGCGGAGGCCCCGGACGTAGCGGGCGAGCGCAAGGAGGTCGACGTTCGGGTCAGCGACCGCGAGGCGGACGTGGTCGTCGCCGGCCTCGAGGGGGACGACGCGCGCGGCTCGGGCGGCGTCGGGTGGGATGACGCGGTCGAGCTCGGGGTCGTGCTCGTGGTCGCGCAGGCCGACGAACGGGAGGCCGGTGCGGAAGGCGACGGCGAGTGCTTCGTCGATCACGCCGTCGGGGGAGGGGACAGGTGGACCTCGATGATCGCGCGTCCGTCGTGCACGCCGCGGATGTAAGCGCCGCGTGCGTTGGGCCGAGCGGCGAGCGCGTCGCGCAAGGCGATCAGCGCCTGGGGGTCGACGAATGGGCCGGCGTCGACGACGACGCTCCCGGCCACCCGGCCGGCCTCGACGGCTGCTTGTTCGGCGCGTGCGGCTGCTCGAGCGGCAAGGTCGAGGCGAGCCAGCGCGCGGCCGTGCTCGTCGACCATCGCCCGCGCCTCCACGGTCACATGACCGGCGGCGGCGCCAATGCGCTCCAGCGTCGCCCGCAGGTCGCGGAGCAGCTCGCGCACGTCGTCGCGCGCGCCGGGGTCGGGCGTCGAAGGTTCGGGCGCGGCCGCGTGCGGCGTGGCGGCGGGCGTCGCGGGCGCGGTGTCGCGCGGGGGGTTGGGTGCGGCGGAGGGCGGCGTGGCGGGTCCGGCGGCGGTGGGGTTGGCGGGCGCGGGGTCGGGTCCGGCGGAGGGTGGCGTGGTGGGGGGCGTGGCGGGCGCGGTGTCGGGTCCGGCGGCGGAGGGTGGCGTGGCAGGTGCGGGGACGGGCTCTGGTGCGGTGGCGAGGGGCTCGCTGGGTGGTTCGGTGGGGGGTGGGTCGGGGCGGGGGTCGGGCTGGTGCCGGGGTGCGTGGCCGTCGCGGAGCAGGTCGTGCTCCAGGGCGCGGAGCTTGGCCTCGAGCTCGGCGAGGGTCCTGCGCGCGTCGTCGTCGGGCGCGGCCGGCATCGTGGCGCGAGCCTAGCGCGAGCGGCGGGCGGGCCGCGGGTCAAAAGGCGGTGCTCTAACCCTGCAGGATCTCGACGGCGATCTCGGCCACCTGCGTCGGCGTGCGCCCGACGCGCACCCCGCGCGCCTCGAGCGCCTCGGCCTTGGCCGCCGCCGTCCCGTGCGTCCCGCTGACGATCGCCCCCGCGTGGCCCATCGTCTTGCCCGGAGGCGCCGTGAAGCCGGCGATGTAGGCGACGACCGGCTTGCTCACGTGCTCGCCGATGAACGCGGCGGCGTCCTCCTCGGCGGAGCCGCCGATCTCGCCGGCCATCACGATGAGCTCGGTCTCGTCGTCGGCCTCGAAGAGCTCGATGATGTCGATGAACGACGAGCCCGGCACCGGGTCGCCGCCGATGCCCACGATCGAGGAGTTGCCGAAGCCGCGCCCCGCGATCTCGTTGCCGATCTGGTAGGTCAGCGTCCCCGAGCGCGAGACCACGCCGACGTTGCCCTCCTTGAAGAAGGCGGCGGGGATGATGCCCACGTTGGCCTTGCCCGGCGAGAGGACGCCCGGGCAGTTGGGGCCGATGAGGCGGGTGCCGGGGTGGACCTGCACGAGGTGGTTGTAGACGCGCAGCTCGTCGTGCGCCGGGATGCCCTCGGTGATGGCGATGATGGTCTTGATGCCGGCGTCGGCGGCCTCGAGGATCGAATCGGCGGCGAAGCGCGGCGGCACGAAGACCATCGCCGTGTTGGCGCCGGTCTCCTCCACCGCGGCGTGGAAGGTGTCGAAGACCGGGACGCCCTCGACGTCCTGCCCGCCCTTGCCGGGCGTCACGCCGGACACGACCTGCGTGCCGTAGCGGCGGTTGTTCATCGCGTGGAAGGTGCCCTCGCGACCGGTGATGCCGCTGACGCACAGTCGCGTCTCGCGATCGACCACGACGCTCATCGCGAGGACTCGCCTTCGAAGTGGCCGGCTGGGGTGGTCGAGCAATGGCGCGCTGTCATCGCGCGAGCTCCACCACCTTCTCGGCGGCCTCGTTCATGGTCGCGGCCGTGTGGACGTTGGGCAGCGCCGCCTCGGCGAGGATTCGCCGGCCCTCCGCGTCGTTCGTCCCGTCCAGGCGCACGACGAACGGCACCGACGGCTCGATCTGGCGGAACGCCTCGACGAGCCCGTTCGACACCTCGTCGCAGCGCGTGATCCCGCCGAAGATGTTGAAGAGCACGGCCTTGACGCTCGGGTTCGAGAGGATGACCTCGACAGCGCTGGTGATGGCCTCGGCCTTGGAGCCGCCCCCGGCGTCGAGGAAGTTCGCCGGCCGCCCCCCGTACTGCGCCACGACGTCGAGCGTCGACATGACCAGGCCGGCGCCGTTGCCGAGGATCCCGATGTCGCCGTCGAGCTTGACGTAGGTCAGCCCGCGCTCCTTGGCCATCTGCTCCTGCGGGTCCTCGGCCGAGGGGTCGCGGAGCTCGGCATTGTCGGGATGGCGCATCAGGGCGTTGTCGTCGAGGGTGACCTTCGCGTCGAGGGCGCGCACGTCGCGATCGGGCGTGACGATGAGCGGGTTGACCTCGACGAGGACCGCCTCCTCGGCGACGAACGTCTCGTAGAGGCGACGTAGGAAGGCTCCGATCGGCCGCACCAGATCGGCGTCGATGCCCGCCTCGTAGGCCAGCCGGCGCCCGTGGAAGTCCTGGAAGCCAAGGAGCGGATCGACGTGCAGCGTGGCGATCGCGTCGGGGTCTTCCTCGGCCACGGCCTCGATGTCCACGCCGCCTCGCGTCGAGAGCATGACCAGCGGCTTCTTGGCGCTGCGGTCGAAGACGACCGAGGCGTAGTACTCGGCCTCGATGTCCGAGGCGCCCTCCACCCACACCTCGTGGACGGTGAAGCCGCGGATGTCCATGCCGAGGATCGCGCCCGCGTGCTCGCGTGCCTCGTCCTCGTCGGCGGCGAGCTTGATCCCGCCCGCCTTGCCGCGCCCCCCGATCTTGACCTGCGCCTTGATCACGCACGGAAAGCCGACCTCCTTGGCCGCCGCGACCGCCTCGTCGACGCTGCGCGCGTGGCGCCCGTCCGGCACCGGGATCGCATGCCGGGCGAAGAGCTGCTTGCCCTGATACTCGAGCAGGTCCATCGGCGGCGGCGGACTCTATCGGCAGCCCGTCAGCGGACGTCGACCGGCGGTCAGATGGCACAATGCCCGCCCCATGGCGCTCCCTTCCAACGTCAAATTCGTCACGTTCGACGTGTATGGCACGCTCATCGACTGGGAGAAGGGGGTCTTCGACGCGTTCCGCAAGGAGGCCGCGCGCGACGGCTTCACGATCGACGATCCGCAGGAGATCATCTCCCGCTTCCACGAGTACGAGCGCGAGATCGAAGGCGGCTCGTACGAGCTCTACGCCGAGGTCCTGCGGCGCGTGGCCGTGCGGATCGCGAAGGACATCGGCTGGCCGCTCGAGCCCTCGCGCGCCGGCTTTCTGCCCGACTCGGTGGCGCGCTGGGCACCGTTCAAGGAGACCAACGCCCAGCTGACGAAGTTCGGCAAGAACTTCCAGACCGGCCTGGTCTCGAACATCGACGACAAGCTCCTGGGTCAGACCCGCCGCCACATCCCGCACGACTTCGACCTCGTGGTCACCGCCCAGCAGGTGCGCTCCTACAAGCCCGATCCAGCGCACTTCAAGGAGTGCGCCCGCCGCATCGGCGGCAAGAAGGGGTGGGTCCACATCGCGGCCAGCTACTACCACGACGTCGAGCCGTGCATCAAGGAGAAGGTCCCGGTGATCTGGGTCAACCGCAACAAGGAGGAGCTCGACCCGGGCCAGAAGAAGCCGACGGCGGAGGTCCGGAACCTCCTGGAGGCGGCCAAGCTGCTCGGGGTGAGCTAGCGGCCGTCCGCGCTTGCGCGTCGTCTCCCTGCACGCCGACGTCCTCGTCGCGACGTCGCGCGCCTACCAGACGACGTGCACCGCGATCCGCGGCGGCGACGAGGCCTTCGTCGTCGACTCGCCGATCTTCCCGGACGAGCTCGAGGTGCTGCCGGCCGTGCTCGAGCAGGCCGGCTTCGCGGTCACGGGCCTGCTCGCCACCCACCGCGACTGGGACCACATGCTCGGTCGCCTCGCCTTTCCCGGCACGGCGCTCGGCGTGGCCGAGACGACCGCCGCTGTCCTTACCGGCGAGCCCGGCGCGGTGCAGCGCACGCTGCGGGCCTGGGACGAGGAGAACTACGTCGAGCGCCCCGCCCCGCTGGGCATCGGCCAGATCCAGGCCCTGCCCGTCCCCGGTCACATCGGGCTCGGCGCGCAGGAGGTCGAGGTCCACCCGACGGAGGGCCACACGAGCGATGGCATGGCGCTCCTCGTGCCGTGGGCGGGCGTCCTCGTGGCCGGCGACTACCTGTCGCCCGTGGAGATCCCGATGCTGTCGCCGAGCGGCTCGCGCGACGCCTACCTGGCCACCCTCGCGCGGCTGCGCCCCCTGGTCGAGCGCGTGCAGTGGGTCGTGCCCGGACACGGGGCGCCGACCGATCGCGCACGCGCGCTGAGCATCCTCGACGAGGACGTCCGCTACCTGACCGAGTGGGAGCTGCCGCCGACCCGGCGCACGGCCGCTCAGCGCGCGATCCACGCCGCCAACCTCGAACGGAGCGGCATGAATACAACGGCCGGATCGAATGCCTGAGCTGCGCGTGCCCGACCCCCCGCTCGCCGACGACGTCGTGGCCCTGCGCGCATTCACGCTGGACGACGTCGAGTGGGTGACCGAAGGCTGCCGCGACCCTGATGTGGCGCGCTTCACGAGCGTTCCCCATCCCTATGAGCCCGACGACGCGCGCGCCTGGATCGGCGGCCACGCTGAGGCGCGCGCCCGCGGCGAGGGCCTGCACCTCGCGGTGACCACGGCGGCCGACGGCGCGCCCCTGGGCTCAGCCGGCCTGCAGCGAATCGACTGGGAGCACCTGCGCGGCGAGATCGGCTACTGGATCGCCCCGTGGGGGCGCGGACGGGGCGCGGCGCCCCGCGCCACGCGGTTGATCGCCGCCTACGGCTTCGAGGCCGGCGTGGAGCGGATCGAGGTCATCCCGTACCTCGACAACCCGGCCTCGCAGCGGGTCGCCGAGAAGGCTGGCTGCCGGCGCGAGGGCGTGCTGCGCTCGTACTTCGCCGCCCGCGGCGAGCGCCACGACTGCGTGATCTACTCGCTGCTGCGCGGCGAGCTCTGAGCGCGACAGGGCGCATGTGTGGTTTTGTGTGCCGGGCAGGGGGAGAGGCTTCCCAGGCCTTAGATGTCCCCATCGACGCGCCCATCCTCCGTTGTCTACCGGCGTCGCCGCTTGGCGGCGCTCGGGGTCGTCGCGGTCGCCTCGGCCCTGGCGGGCGCGGCGGTCGGCGCCGGCGACGGCAGCCGTGGCGACACGCGCGCGGCCGCTTCGAGCGAGAGCGCCGACAGCCGGGCCGCGGAGAGCAAGCCCGCGGAGCTCCCCCGCGGCGGGCGCCGGATCTTCCCCGACTTCCGCGTGGTCGCCTTCTACGGCGCCCCGCAGAGCCATGCCCTGGGCGCGCTCGGCATCGGGTCGCCCGACCATGCGGCGGCGCGGCTGGCCCGCCAGGCGCGGTTCTACCTGAAGAAGACGCGGCCCGTGCTGCTGGCCTTCGAGCTGCTGGCCGACGTCGCCAACCGCGACCCGGGCGCCGACGGCATGTACCGCACGCGCCAGCCCGACGCGATCATCCGGCGCTACCTGCGCGCTGCGCGCCGCCACAAGGCGCTGCTCGTGCTCGACATCCAGCCCGGGCACGCCGACTTCCTGGAGGAGACGCGCCACCTCGACCGCTGGCTGCGCGAGCCCGACGTCGGCCTCGCGCTCGACCCGGAGTGGCACACCCCGGGCGCGGTCCCCGGCACCGTCATCGGCTCCGTCCAGGCCTCCACGGTCAACGCCGTGGCTCGCCACGTGGCGGCCATCGTGCGTCGCTACGACCTACCCGAGAAGCTCTTCGTCGTGCACCAGTTCACGCCGAACATGATCGCGCCGAAGGCGCAGGTGCAGCAGCTGCCGGGGCTGGCGATGACGATGAACGTCGACGGCTTCGGCGACCGCCCGAACAAGATCGCCAAGTACCACCAGTTCACCCACGACGGCACGCGCTTCCACCGCGGATACAAGCTGTTCTACGAAGAGGACACGAACCTCATGCGGCCGCGCTCGGTCCTCGCCTTGCAGCCGCCGCCCGACTTCATCGTCTACGAGTAGGGGGCCGCGGGGCGGCGGGGTGGCCGTAGCGGCCAGACACGGCGGGGCGGGGGGCGCCGGAGACACCGCGGGGCGGCGGGTCTCCCGGTCCGCCGCCCCGCGCGCAGTACCCCTGTCCTGTCGAGAAGCTCGCCCGCGGCGGCGCTCTGCCGCGGATGCAGGCGAGAACGCGGCGGACGAGCAGAACTTGCGGCCACTATGTTTCGGTCCTCATGTTCGAGAAGGTGCTGGTCGCCAACCGCGGCGAGATCGCCGTTCGGGTCATCCGGGCGCTGGAGGAGATGGGCATCGGCTCGGTGGCGGTCTACTCCGAGCTCGACCGCGACGCCCTGCACGTGCAGCGCGCCGACGAGGCGTACCTGCTCGGCGGCCCCACGGCGGCCGAGAGCTACCTCAACGTCGAGCGGATCCTCGAGGTGTGCCGCGAGTCGGGCGCCGAGGCGGTGCACCCCGGCTACGGCTTCCTGGCCGAGAACGCCGCCTTCGCCCAGGCGTGCGAGGACGCGGGGATCACCTTCATCGGTCCCCCCGCCGCCGCCATCGAGGCGATGGGGTCGAAGACCCGGGCTCGCGAGCTCATGCAGGGCGCCGGCGTGCCGATCGTGCCCGGCACGACCGAACCGGTGGCCAGCGTCGACGAGGCCAAGAAGATCATCGCCAAGCAGATCGGCTACCCGGTGGCGGTCAAGGCGGCCGGCGGCGGCGGGGGCAAGGGCTTTCGCGTCGCGCTCGAGGAGGCCGAGCTGCAGGAGGCCTTCGAGGGCGCCGCGCGCGAGGGGGAGAAGTTCTTCTCCGACGCCACCGTCTACCTCGAGCGCTACCTGCCCGACCCGCGCCACGTCGAGGTCCAGGTCCTGGCCGACCGCCACGGCAACGTCATCCACCTGGGCGAGCGCGACTGCTCCGTCCAGCGCCGCCACCAGAAGCTCATCGAGGAGTCGCCGGCGCCCGCGGTCGACGACGAGCTGCGCGAGCGCATCGGGCGGATCGGCGTCGAGGCCGCGCGGGCCGTCGACTACGTCGGCGCGGGCACGGTCGAGGGGCTGCTCCAGGACGGCGAGTACTTCTTCCTGGAGATGAACACCCGCGTCCAGGTCGAGCACTGCGTGACCGAGATGGTCACCGGCATCGACATCGTCAAGGAGCAGCTAC
>DASVFT010000079.1:0-3910 GCA_036379935.1 Solirubrobacteraceae bacterium
CGGCATCGCGGCCGGCGCCGCCGCGCCGTCCTCGGAGGGCAGCAGAGCGGTGGTGCGAGTCAGCCGCTCGTCGAGGCGCGGGACGCCGACCTCCTCGGCGCGCCTGACCGCGCTGTCCAGCAGTGCGCGGGCGTGCTCGACGTCGCCCGGTGCGCCGCGTCGGGCGAGGACGCGCGCCTCGTCGAGGTCGATGACCGCGAGCATCGGCAGGTAGCCGAGCCGCTCGCAGGCCGTGCGCGCCTCGGCGATGCGCTGCAGCGCGGTCTCGTGGTCGCCGCGCGCCCCCGCGGTCAGGGCGAGGTAGCGCGTCACCGGCCCGGCGAAGATCCCGGTCGGCGTGACCACGTTGCGCGCGGCCAGCGGCGCGAGCAGGTCCTCCAGGAGCTGCGCGCGCTCGACGTCGCCGAACGTCTCGCACAGCTCGGCCAGCATCGCCATCGACACCGACCAGACGTTGTCGCGCGGGATCGTGGCGAACTCGAGCTCGGCCAGGCGCTCGTACTCGCGGCGCGACTCGGCCATCCGGCCGGTGTGGAGGTAGAGCGTGGCCAGCGCCACGCGCCAGGCCGGCATGGCCGGCAGCTGATCGGCGAACTGGCGCACCGCGTCTTCGAGCTCGGCCAGCCGCCCCTGCCCGAGCCGCAGCCAGAACAGCTGTCCGCCGGCGATGATGGGAACGGTCGAGTCCTGAAGGCTCCAGCCGAGCTGGATGCCCTCGTGGATGAGCTGCTCGGTGTCGTCGTGGCGCCCCGAGATCATCGCGCGCCGCGCGCGGTGCAGGGGGATGTAGGCCCGCGCGCGCGGGTCGCGCGAGTCGGTCGCGATGCGGTCGAGCGCCTCGATGGCCATGTCGGCGCCGGACAGGTCGTCGAGCTCGAGCAGCAGGTCGATCTGCCACGAGCGGGCGCGCACCGCGAGCTCGGGGTCGCCCGCCTCGTCGGCGAGCGCGAAGAGCTCCTGCGCCCAAGCCAGGCCGCGCTCCGTGGCGTCGGGCCCGTTGGTGGCGATGTGGCCCTGATCGAGCACGTAGGCCAGCGTCGCCGGATCGTCGAGGCGGCGCGCGATCCGAAGCCCCTCCTGCACGAGCTCCTCGCGGCGCTCGGCGGCGGGCGAGTAGTAGAGCGCGACGGCCAGCCGCACCAGCAGCCGCGCGCGCAGCGCGCTCCCGTCGGCTGGCAGCGCCCGCAGGGCCTCCTCGAGGACGGCGACGAGGTCGTCGTCGACCATGCCGGGCGAGAGGCCGAAGCCGCCCAGGCTGAGCGCGGCGCGGGACAGCAGCTCGCTGTCGCCGACGCGCCGGGCGAGGTCGATGGCGGCGAGCAGCGTGGCACGCGCGGCGTCGCCGCCCGCCTGCATCTGCGCCTGCCCGCGCAGCAGGAGCAGCTCGCCGCGGCGACGGTCGTCGGGCACGGGGAGCATGTCGAGCGCGCCGAGCGCGGCGTCGAAGAGGTCGGCGGCGCGCTCGTAGGCCAGCGCCGCGAGCGCCTCGTGGCCCGCCCGCGAGGCGTGCTCGAGCGCCTTGGCCGGGTCGCCCACCGCCGCCGCCTCGACGAAGTGGTGCGCGAGCTCGGCCTCGCTGGCCGCGGTGCGCTCGAGCGCGTCACCGACGGCCGCGTGCAGCCTCGCACGGCGCGTGGCCGTGAGGTCGCCGTAGAGCGTCTCGCGGATGAGGCCGTGGGCGAAGCGGAACGAGCCCGCGGGGCCGGGCGCCTCCTCCACGAGCTGGACGGTCAGCGCATCGTCGATGCGCTCCAGCAGGTCGGGGCGCGCGATGCCGGCCGCGCGCTCGAGCGTGGTGAGGTGGAAGTCGCGACCCTCGATCGCCGCCACTTCGAGCGCCTCGTGGACCTCGGGGCGCAGTGGCAGCAGGCGCCGGCGAATGGCGTCGCGCACGCTGTCGGGCAGGAGCCGCGCCCCGTCGTGGGGCGGTCGATCCAGGCGGCCCTGGGCCACCAGCAGGCGCACGACCTCGTCGGAGTAGAACGGGTTGCCTTCCGTGAGCGCGCGCAGCGAGCGGACGAGCTCTTCGGACGGGTCGGCGCCGCTGCGGTGGATGACGAGCGCGCGCAGGTCCTCGTCCTCGAGGCCGGTGAGGGGCACGCGCCGCCCGAATCGCGTCAGCTCGCCGAAGACCGCCTCGACCTCCGGGCCGCGGCGGGGGCCGGCCTCGTGGTGCGTGGTGACGGCCAGCACGCGGCTCTCGCCCAGGGACCGGGCGAGGAAGGCGAGCAGCAGGAGCGAGGGCAGGTCGGCGGTGTGCAGGTCGTCGAGGAGCAGCAGCAGCGGCTCGCGGGCCGACGCGCTCCGCAAGAAGACCGTGACGGCGTCGAAGAGGGCGAAGCGGGCCTGCTCGGACTCCAGGTCGCCGGCCTCGGGCAGGTCGAGGCGCTCGCGCAGCTCGGGCGCGAGCTGGGCCACCCAGCGTGCCCCGGCGCCGAGATCGCTGTGGAGCGCGCCGTCGTCGCGATCGGCCGCCACGGCACGGACGACCTGCACCCAGGGCCAGAAGGCCGGCGCGCCGCCGCCGTCCCATCCGCGCGCCCAGGCCACGCGCTGCCCGCGTGAAGCGGCCTGGTCGCCCAGGGCGGTGGCCAGCCGCGTCTTGCCGATGCCCGGCTCGCCGGTGAGCAGGACGAGCCCGCCGCGCCCGGCGTCGGCCTCCTCGAGCGCCTCGTGCAGATCGGCCAGTTCGCGGGTACGGCCGAGGAGAGGCAGCTCGCCCGCCGCTGCGGCGGCGTCCGAGCGCTGGGTCACGACATCCCCCACGGCCGGCACTTTACGCCGCCGCAGCGCTGCGTGCCGGTCTGCGCGGCCCGTCTTTCGCTACGTTCGGGGCGGATGCGTGCGACGCCCCTGACGGTGCTCACCCCGATCCCGTGGTGGTGGGAGCTCTGGATTCGTGTCTCATGGCCCCTAGCGCGTCGTTCGCGCTTCGTCGCGGCGCCGCTGCGCAGGCTCTCGTTCATCCATTTCGCGCGCTGGGCGGTCATCGCGCGCTGGCCTGCCGACCGCCGCACGCGTCGCGACAGAGCCGCCCCGCGCGCGCTGCTCTTCCTGACCAACTTCGACGGCTCGGCGATGCAATACATCGAGGCCTTCGTGCGCGTGGTGCCGTGGCGGATCAACGCGCTCTACTGGGGAGCGCGCGGCTTCCCCGGCACGCGGCGCTTCGGGCCGGTCGAGCGCTACATCTACGACCACAGCCACCGCGTCGACCACTTCTGGATGGCCCATCCCGAGGCGTCGACCACGATGGTGGCCCAGGCGCTCGAGCTCAAGGAGGCCTACGACGCCTTCGAGCCACGCCTGGCGCGCGCCGACTCCGAGAGCTTCGGTCGCGAGTGGCGGCGGTTCCTCACCGAGGTGCAGGACCTGCTGTGACGCAGCCGCTCGTCGTGCTCGCGCCCCTGCGCGGGGGAGAGGCCGACGCGGCGCGTGGGGCCATCGCCGCGTTGCACGAGCCGTTCGCCCGCGTCCCCGGAACGCACATGGCGCGTCTCCAGGTCCTGCGGCCGCGCGCGCGCCGCTTCCGCGGGCGCACGCGCCACTATGTGCTGCTGGTCGCCGAGCACGACGGGGCAGCCGCGCCGTGGCTGGCCGCCGCCGCGCGCGAGCTCGACGCGGTGCTGTCGCACTGCGCCTTCTGGCCCGGCCCCGACGACCCCGCCGAGGTGGTGAGCTGGGCGCAGGCGCGCGAGCTGCGGGTGGGCTTCTCGATCGCGGGTTCTCCAGGCGCGACCGTGGAGGAGGTCGGCGAGGCGCTGGCCCTGCGCGAGCGCCTGGGGCGCTTCGCGGCGCACAGCGAGGGCCTCGACGACGCCGCGCTGCACGCCGCGTGGGAGGCCCGGTGATCGAGGTCGCAGACCTCCAGGGCGGCATCGTCCGCGGGTATGGACAGCGGTTCGCCCAC
>DASVFT010000080.1:0-17680 GCA_036379935.1 Solirubrobacteraceae bacterium
CGAGGTTGCTGCGGTCGGCGACCTGGAGCGCGCTGACCGGTGCCTCCCCCGCGAACCACAGCTCCGAGTACGCCTCGTCGACGGCCACGACGAAGCCGTGCGCCTGCGCGAGCGCCACGGCGCGCTCGTAGAGCTCGAGCGGCGCGCTGGCCGCCGTCGGGTTGTTGGGGTAGTTGAGCCACAGCAGCGCGACGCCGCCCCAGTCGACGGCGTCGAGGTCGGGGCGCCAGCTGCGGGCAGGATCGAGCGGGACGTCGATCACCTCCGCGCCGGCGAAGAGGGCGCCGCGCGCGGGCACGGGATAGCCGGGCGTCGTCACGGCCACGCGATCGCCGCGGCCCGCCACGACCTGGGCGAGGTGGAAGATGGCCTCCTTCGAGCCCATGGTCGGCACCACCTCGGTGTCCGCGTCCAGCGTGGCGCCGAAGCGCCGCGCCACCCACGTCGCGATCGCGTCGCGCAGCTCGGGCAGGCCCTCGGAGAGCGGGTAGGTCGAGACCGGCTCGGCGTCGACGGCGCGCGTCAGAGCGCGGCGGATGAAGGCCGGGGTCTCCTCGCGCGGCTCGCCGATGCCGAAGTCGATGACCTCGATGCCACGCGCCGCCGCCGCTCGCTTGGCCTCCGCCAGGCGCACGAAGGGATAGGCCTGCATCCCCGCCAGGACGGGATTCAGGCGCACGCGAAGGCCTCGATCGTCTCGTAGCAGCGCACGAGCGCCTCGATCCCCACGTGCTCCTCGCGCGTGTGGGCCTGGGCCGGATCGCCCGGGCCGAAGTTCACGGCGTCCACGCCGGCGGCGGCGAACTCGGCCACGGGCGTCCACGCCTGCTTGGCCTCGACGGCCAGGCCGCTCGTCTCGATCAGCCGCTGCACCAGCGGGTTGGCGGTGGCCACGGGCGCGCTTGGGGCGTTGGCTTCGATCTCCAGCGCGCCGTAGGGCTCGCACAGCGCGCGCAGCCACGACTCGGCGTCGGCGGGCGCGCGCCCGGGGGCGTAGCGGTAGTTGACGTGGGCCACCGCCTCGCCGGGGACGACGTTGCCGGCGATCCCGCCCGAGATGCGCGTGACCGACACGACCTCGGTGAAGCGCAGTCCGTCGAAGTCGTGCGGAACGGGCTCGACCTGGGCGACCGCGCGGACCCCCTCCGCCGCGCGGTGGATCGCGTTGTCGGCGAGCCACGGCCGCGCCGAGTGCCCGGAGCGGCCGTGGAAGGTCCAGGCCGCGTTGATGTTGCCCAGGCAGCCCGCGTGCAGGTCGTTGGCGGTGGGCTCCATCATCACCACGAGGTCGGCCTCGCGCAGAGCCGGCTCGCGCGCGAGCAGGCCGGCGAGCGCGCTGTCGGGGACCGGGAGCTCCTCGCGGCCGAAGAAGACGTAGCCGAGGTCGAAGCGGCCTTCCCCGGCCCGCGCGCGGGCCAGCGCAAGCTCGACCATCACGGCCAGGGCGCCCTTCATGTCCGCGGCGCCGAGCCCATGAACCGCGTCCGCGTCGCGACGCCCGGGGCGGTTGCCCTGGGCCGGAACCGTGTCGAAGTGGCCCGCGAGGAGGACGAGCGGTCGCTCGCCGCGCCGCGTGGCGCCGGCCAGCACGGAGGTGTCGCCGGCGTCGCGGGCATCGACGCCGCCGTCGCGAAGCACGTCGAGGACGTGCCCGGCCAGGGTGGCCTCGTCGCGCGACTCCGAGGGGATGTCGACGAGCTCCAGGGTGCGGGCGGCGAGGCGATCGGCCAGGGACACGGGGCCGCAGGCTACCCGTGCGGGTAGAGCGCACGTCGATGGATGCCCGCATCGCCGTCGTGATGAGCAGCGACGGGGGCGCGAGACCAGTCGGGCCCGCGGGGCATCGTGGCCCCTGGCGGCGCGGGCGCTAGCGGCGCTGCTTGAGGCCGTCGGCCACCGCGTACAGGCGAGCGGGCGCCGGCTCGCCGGGGGCCGCGCGCTTGTTGGGCGTGAGGTCGGGCGGGCGCATGGCCTTCGGGATGAGCGCGCCGTGCTCGAGCGCCGCCGCCTTCAGCCGGTGGGCCGGGACGGCCGACGCCTCGAGCGCCGCGGCGGCCGCCTGGATGTGCCGGCGCTTGGCGCCCCACGAGAACGGCAGCGCCAGGGCGACCACCATCGCGTGCTCGGCGCGCATGCCATGGGCGTGGAGCTCGATCTTGCCCCACAGCGCCACGGCGCCGGCCAGGAGGTCCGGCGTGGCGGCCGAGGCGGTGCGCGGCGGTGGCGAGTACCACGCATAGAACCCGCACGCGCACCCCTTGTGCGGGGCCGGCTCGTCGTGCGGCGCCTCGCTGAGGCAGTGCGCGCTCTGCATCCCGCGCTCCCAGCGATCCTCGGTGAGCAGCGACCACAGCTCGTCGCCGCGCAGGCGCCACTGGCGAAAGCCGATCGCGGCGTGGATGAGGTCGGGAGCGGTGGTGTCCATGGCGGCGACGGTCAGGGCTGGCGCGGCGGCGCCGGCTCTCGTACTGGCGGGGGCTCGCGCGCGGGCTCGGGCGCCACACGAGGGGCGGCCGGGGGCGCGGGCGCCTCGACCGGCTCGACGACGATCGTCCGCGACGGCCCGTCGAGCGAGCCCAGTGGAGAACGCGATGTGGCAGGCATCCTCACAGCGTGCTCCCCTCGCGCGCCGTTGTCGAATCGTGGGCGCGCGCGGGCGCAACGACGGCTCGACCGCGCCCGCAACGACGGCTCGACCGGCCACCCCTAGCCTTCACCGTCCATGCGCTACTGCGGCATCGACGTGTCGGCCCGGCCGGGCCAGCAGCAGCTTTGCAGCCTGCATCCGCGGCGCGCTGCCGACGGCTCGACCGAGCTCGTGACCACCTTCTACGAGCCCGGCGACGTCGCCGCGGTCGCGCGCACCGTGCTCGGCTTCGGCCGCGAGGCGGTGGTGGCGGTCGACGCTCCCTCGGGCCGGCGGCTGGACCTCCTGGCGCAGGACATGCCGCTGCGCGCGGCGCTCGATCTCCCGCACGGGCGCTACGAGCGCTCCCGCGTCTGCGACGCCCTGCTCTTCCGCCGCCGCCTGCCGCTCTATCCGGTGCCGGCCGCCGGCCAGGGGCTCGCCGCGTGGGAGGGCTGGATGGAGGTGGGCTTCGCGCTGTTCGCCGCGCTCGACGGCCTCGGCCTGTACCGCCCCGACGCCGGGACCGCGCTCGAGGCTCCGGTGGGCGACGGGGCGCTGCGCTTCGGGCGCCTGTGCGAGACCTATCCCGACGCCGTCTTCTGCTCGCTGCTCGGGCACCGCCCATCTCCCAAGCGCACCCCGTGGGGCCTGCAGCAGCGCATCGCCGCCCTGCGCATGCGCGGCGTGGTCGACGACGACGGCGGGCTGTGGCACCGCACGCTCGACGAGCTCGACGCCTGCGCGGCGGCCTATGCCGCGTATACGCTGGCCGAGGGCGCGGGCTCGTGGGTGGGGGACCCCCGGGAGGGCGTCGTCGTCCTGCCCGTGCCCGCCCTGGCCGAGCGCTACGACCCGCTGCCGCCGCCCGCTCGCAGCCGCCTGGCCTGACGGCACACGACGCCGGCCGACGCGCACGTGGCCAGCGCCAGCGGCAGCTCGCGCGCCGCGACGCCACGCAGGTCCGGGTGATCGAGGTCGATGTCGATCGTGGCGCCGACGTCGAAGCCGAGGCTGGCCAGCCCGTTGCGCACGAGCTCGGACCACAGGTCGCCGCCGTAGTGGGCCAGCAGCGCGCGTCGTGTGGTGCCGGCGCGGCGCGCGCCGGTCTCGAGCTCGCGCACCTCCTCGAAGGGATCGACGCGGACCTGCGAGTCCGAGCCGATGGCCACGCGCACGCCGGCGTCGCGGTAGGCAAGCGCGGGGAAGTGGCCGTCGCCGAGGTTGCCCTCCGTCGTCGGGCACGTGACGACGATGGTCTCGGTCTCGGCCAGCAGCTCGACGTCGCGCTCGTCGACGTGGATGGCATGGATGACGCTGGTGCGCGGGCCCAGGAAGCCGGTGCGGTGCAGCAGCTCGATGGGGCTGGCCCCATGCTGCGACCGGCATTCGCGCACCTCGCGCGGCTGCTCGGAAGCGTGGACGTGGCGAGGAAGGCCGTGGTCGGAGGCATAGCCCGCGATCGCCTCGAGCCAATCGGGCGGCACGGCGCGCACGGAGTGCGCCGCCACCGCGACCGAGACCTCGTCGCGCCCGGCTGCCCACTCGCGCAGGGCGTCGACGCGGGCCAGGAACGTCTCGAGATCCGGGTCGTGGAAGCGCGGATGGCCGCCGCGGTGGTACGCGGCGGGGATGAGGAGGATGCGCAGCCCCACGTCGATGGCGGCCTGCGCGACGGCGACGGCCAGAGCATTCGGGTCGTCGTAGGCCGTGCCGTCGGGCCGGTGGTGGACGTAGTGGAACTCGCCGACGGCGCCGTAGCCGGCGGCCAGCATCTCGCCGTAGACCTGCGAGGCCACGCGCTGCATGGACTCCGGGTCCAGCGCCTGGGCCAGGTGCATCATCTGCGTGCGCCACGACCAGAAGTCGTCGGGCGTGCGCTCGCCGAGCGCGCGCAGGTCGCGCTGGAACGCGTGCGAGTGGGCGTTGGGCATGGCCGCCACGGTCGCGCGTCTCATCGCACCACCTCGAGGAGCGCGTTGGCCGCGGCGGCGGCGTCGTCGAGGTCGGCCGCCTCCTGCGGCGAGTGGCTGATCCCGGTGGGGTTGCGGGTGAGGACCATGGCGGCGGGCACTCGCTGGGCAAGGATGCCCGCATCATGCCCCGCGAAGCACAGAACGCCGCCGGGATCGCCCAGGCTGGCGCGCAGGCCCGCGTCGAAGGTGACCCCGTCCGAGCGCGCGACGACGGTCAGCTCGGCGGGTCCCGGAAGCCGTGCGAGCCACTCGTCGAGCGCCGCGGGGCGCTCGGAGCGCGCATCGAGCCACAGCCGCACGTGCGCGGCGACCGTCGTCAGGGCGTTGGGCTCGACGGCGATCCGCGAGGCGGTGACGACCATGTCCTCGCTCGCGAGCTCGTCGGCCGCGACGATGAGGCGCGCCGCGGCCAGCAGCGCGTCGGCGCGCTCGTGCCGGCGCGTCGTGCCCGCGTGGTCGGCGCGCCCGTGGAGGTCGGCCTGGACGCGCAGGCGCGCGGCGAGGGCCCGCACGACGGCGAAGCGCTCGAGGTCGGGCGTCTGGTCGACGTGAAGCTCGAGGAAGCCGCGCAGGCGCCCGAGCCACTCGGGCGCACGCGCGATCCCCCCGGGGTCGACGCCCGCGGCGCTCATGGCATCGGCCAGCCGCACGCCGTCGTCGTCCCGGCGCTCCAGGACAGCCGGGTCGAGCGCGCCGGCTAGCGCGCGACTGCCGAAGGTCGGGGTGTTGAACCGCGCGCCCTCCTCGTCAGCGAAGGCCACGACGGCGGCCGGCGCGCGCTCCGCTATCGCGAAGGCCGCGCAGACGCCGAGTGCTCCGTCGTAGCGCCCGCCGGCCCGCACGCTGTCGAGGTGCGACCCGACGCCCCACCACGGCGGCGGAACGTCGGGCACCGCCCACCGGTTGCCCGCGGGGTCGATCTCGACCCGCAGACCGACCTCGGCCGCGCGGGCGGCGAACCACTCCCCCGCCGCGGCATCCTCCGCGGTCCACGCCAGGCGCGTGGTCCCGTCGGCGCCCATCCCGATGGGCTCCAGCTCCGCCAGTCGTCTGGCGAGGTCATCGGCGACGATCACGAGCGCACCCGCCAGGCGGCGTCCGGCCGCACCCACGCGACCTCGCCTCCGCGGACCACGACGCACACCGGATTACGGGCGAAGCGGTAGGGCACGTGGGCGATGGGGTCGTCCAGGAGCACGAGATCGGCGCGCTTGCCCGCCTCCAGCGAGCCCAGCTCGCCCGACAGGCCCAGGACCCACGCCGCGTTGAGCGTGCAGGCCAGCAGCGCCTCGCGGGCCGTCCAGCCGTAGCGGCGCACCGCCAGGCCGACGATCACCGGCAGCGACGTGATCGGCGAGGTGCCCGGGTTGCAATCCGTGGCCAGGGCGCAGATCGCTCCCGCGTCGGCCAGCGCGCGCGCCGGGGGCGTGTGCTCGTCGCTCATGAGCTCGGCACCGGGCAGGAGCACGGCCGCGCATTCGGCCGCCGCCAGCGGCGCCACGTCGTCGGGGTGCAGGCAGGCGAGGTGATCGACCGAGCGCGCGCCGGCCGCCAGCGCGACCGGAACGGAGCGATTGGCGTTGAACTGCTCGACGTGCGCGCGCAGCGGCACGCCTTCGCGGGCGGAGATCTCACCGAGGCGCTCGAGGTGGGCGTTGGCGAAGGCGACCGACTCGACGTAGATGTCCAGGGCATCGACGTCGCAGGCGGCGGCGAGCCGGTCGACCTCGTCCATCCACCCGTCGGCGTCATAGCCCTGCGGCACGGCGTGGGCGAACAGCCCGGTCACGCGGTCGGCCGGGAGCTCGCGCCCCAAGCGGGCGGCGCGACGCTCGGCCTCGGGCGACAGGCCGTAGCCGGTCTTGCCCTCGAAGGCTGTCGTCCCGCAGGCGAGCATCTCGGCGGCCAGGCCGCGTGCCTGGGCCAGCACGTCGTCGTCGGAGGCCTCCGCGAAGGCCCGCGCGCTGGCCGCGATCCCCCCACCGCGGCGCGCGATCTCCTCGTAGGGGACGCCCGTGACCTTCAGCTCGTACTCCTCCGCGCGCCAGCCCGCGAAGGGCAGGTGGGTGTGGCAGTCCACGAGCCCGGGGATGACGGCGCAGCCTGTCGCGTCGATCTGGACCGCGGCGTCATCGCCGGTTTCGAAGGCGGCGATGCGCCCGTCGCGCACGGCGATCGGCACGGGATCGAGCCGGAGCTCGCCGGCCCGGTCGTGGCGAAGGTAGGGAAGGCCATCGGCGGGCGGCCGCAGCACCTCGGCCGCGCCGGTGACGGACAGGGCCGGCTCCGCGGCGGCCCCGCCCGGCTCCGCCGGCTCGGCCTGCGGCCGCTCCGGGTCGCGCGCGGTCACGCCGGATCGAGCATCGGCATCCGCAGGCCCGTCTGCTCGGCCGCCTCGACCGCCAGCGGCTCGCCGGCGTCGGCGTGGCGCACGATGCCCATGCCCGGGTCGGCGGTCAGCACGCGGCGGATGCGCTCGCCCGCCTCGGGCGTGCCGTCGGCCACGCACACCTGCCCCGCGTGGATCGAGAGCCCCATGCCCACGCCGCCGCCGTGGTGGATGGACACCCACGAGGCGCCGCAGGCCACGTTCACCATCGCGTTGAGCAGCGGCCAGTCGGCGACGGCGTCGCTGCCGTCGGCCATGGCCTCGGTCTCGCGCTGCGGCGAGGCCACGGAGCCGGCGTCGAGGTGATCGCGCCCGATGACGACCGGCCCGCGCAGCTCACCGCTGGCCACCATCTCGTTGAAGCGCAGCCCCGCGCGGTCGCGCTCGCCGTACCCCAGCCAGCAGATGCGCGCCGGCAGGCCCTGGAAGTGCACGCGCTCGCGCGCCAGCGCGATCCAGCGCGCGATGTGCTCCTGGTCGCCGAAGAGCTCGAGGATGGCCTCGTCGGTGGCGTGGATATCGGCGGGATCGCCCGAGAGCGCGACCCAGCGGAACGGTCCCTTGCCCTCGCAGAACAGCGGGCGGATGTAGGCGGGCACGAACCCCGGATAGGCGAAGGCGTCCTCGTCGCCGTGCGCCGCGGCGAGCCCGCGCAACGCGTTGCCGTAGTCGAAGGCCTCGGCGCCAGACTCCTGCAGCAGCCGGATGGCGGCGACGTGCTCGACGGCGCTCTCGCCGACCCGGCGCAGGTAGTCGTCCGGGTCTGAGCGCCGCAGCGCGTCGGCCTGCTCGACGGTCAGCCCGGTCGGGACGTAGCCGTTGAGCGGATCATGAGCGCTGGTCTGGTCGGTGACGACGTCGACCGCCGCGCCGCGGCGCACGAGCTCGGGCAGCACCTCGGCGGCGTTGCCGAGCAGGCCGATCGACAGGGCCTCGCCGCGCTGCCGCGCGTCGTCCAGCCGGCGCAGCGCGTCGTCCAGGTCGGCCGCGCGCTCGTCGAGGTAGCCGGTCTCGATCCGGCGCTCGATGCGCTGCAGGTCGACCTCGACGCACAGCGCGCAGCCGCCGTTCATGGTCACGGCCAGCGGCTGAGCGCCGCCCATGCCACCCAGGCCGGCGGTGACGACGAGCCGCCCGGCCAGCGTCCCGCCGAAGCGCTTGCGCGCCACCGCGGCGAACGTCTCGTAGGTCCCCTGGAGGATGCCCTGGGTCCCGATGTAGATCCAGGACCCGGCCGTCATCTGGCCGTACATCATCAGGCCGGCGGCATCGAGCGCGCGGAAGTGCTGCCACGTCGCCCACTTCGGCACCAGGTTCGAGTTGGCGATGAGCACGCGCGGCGCGTCGGGATGGGTCTCGAACACCGCCACCGGCTTGCCGGACTGCACGAGGAGCGTCTCGGCGTCGCCGAGGCGCTGGAGCTCGCGACGGATCGTCCGCAGCGAGGCCTGGTCGCGAGCGGCCTTGCCGATCCCGCCGTAGACGACCAGGTCCTGCGGGCGCTCGGCGACGTCCGGGTGCAGGTTGTTGTCCAACATCCGCAGCGCGGCCTCCTGGGGCCAGCCCTGGCACCTCACAGCACCAGCTCCCCGGTCCGCAGCGCGTGGGCCAGCGCCGACAGCTCGCCGCTGAGCACGCGGTCCTCCTCCACGCGCGGGACGACGGCCCGCACGCGCTCGATGGCCGCCTCCAGCGGCGGGGTCGTGCGCAGCGGCCGGTGGAACTCCAGGCCCTGGCAGGCGCAGACGAGCTCGATGGCGATGACCTGCGCGCAGTTCTCCACCGCCGTGCGCGCCTTGAGCGCCGCGGCGGCGCCCATCGAGTTGAAGTCCTCCTGCCCGGCCGAGGTCGGGATCGACCCCGCGCCGGCCGGGTGGGCGAGGACCTGCGACTCGTTGACCAGCGCGGCGGCGGCGTACTGGGTGATCATCAGCCCGGTGGACAGCCCGGGGCGCGCGGACAGGAACGGCGGGAGCTCGGCGTAGCTGGGGGAGAGCAGCGCGTAGGTGCGCCGCTCGCTGAACGAGGCCAGCTCGCAGAGCACGAGCGCGAGATGGTCGAGTGGCAGCGAGAGCGGCTGTCCGTGGAAGTTGCCGCCGGCCACGACGTCGCCGTCCTCGGGGAAGACGAGCGGGTTGTCGGTGACGGCCCGAAGTTCGCGCTCGAGCGCGTCCTCGACGTAGGTCAGCGCGTCGTCGACCGCGCCGAGGACCTGGGGCGCGCAGCGCAGCGTATACGGGTCCTGGACGCGCCCGCAGTCCGCGTGGCTGGCCACCACCTCGCTGCCGTCGAGCAGGGTGCGCAGCCGCGCGGCGGCGCGCTCATGGCCCGGGTGCGGGCGCACGCCGGCCAGCCGGGCGTCGAACGGGACGGTCGACCCCTTGAAGGCCTCCAGAGAGAGCGCCAGCGCCACGACGGCGGCCTCGAGCAGGCGGCGGGCGTCGCGGACGGCGAGTCCGCCGGCGGCCGCCATGAGGTGGGTGCCGTTGATCAGGGCCAGGCCCTCCTTGGGCGCGAGCGTGACGGGGCGCAGCCCGGCACGGTCGAGGGCCGCGGCGCCGCCGAGGCGCCGGCCCTCGACCTCCGCCTCGCCCTCGCCGACGAGCACCAGCGCGATGTGGGCCAGCGGCGCAAGGTCCCCGGAGGAGCCGACGGAGCCCTTGGCGGGGACGACGGGGGTCACGCCGCGCTCGAGCATGTCCAGCAGAAGCTCGACGACCTCCTCGCATACCCCCGAGTGCCCCCGGCGCAGCGAGCTCGCCAGCAGCACGAGCATCGCGCGCACGACCTCGAGAGGGAGCGCTGGCCCCGCCCCGACCGCGTGGGAGCGCACGAGGTTCAGCTGGAGCGCCGCGGCGTCCTCGGCGTCGATCCGCACGCTGGCCAGGTTGCCGATGCCCGTCGTGACGCCGTACACCGCGCTCCCCGAAGCGAGCGCGTCATCGATCACGGCGCGTGCGGCGGCGATGCGAGCGCGGTCCTCGGCGGTCAGCGGCAGGGGCGCGCCGCCCCGCGCCACGCGCTCGAGCTCCTGGAGCGTCGGCATCGAGCGCCACGCTACCGGCCTCGCTCGGGCGCCGCCGTCAGCTGCGCTCGACGACGACCGTCGTGGCCTTGATCACCGCCGTCGCGGCGTCGCCCGGCTTGAGGTCGAGCTGGTCGGCCGCCTCGCGTGTCATCAGGGAGACGATGCGATGCGGCCCGCAGGCCATGTCGACCTGGGCCATGACGTCGTCGCGGCGGACGGCGAGGACGATCCCGGTCAGGCGGTTGCGCGCGCTCCCGCCGGCCTGGGCGCGCTCGCGCAGCAGGCGGGCGAGCTCGTCGGAGCTCATGTACCGCTGCTGGCCGCGGCGCTCGAACGTGACGCGCCCGTCGCGCTCCCAGCGCCGCAGGGTGTCGATGCTGACGCCGAGCGCCGTGGCGGCCGCGCCGATGCGGATCGTCTCGTCGGTGGAGGGAACAGCCAAGCACGGCAACCGTACCCCCATGGGTGCGCGGCGTGGGGAAGATTGCGCGGCAGCGTCGCGCCGTCAGCGAGGGACGAGCCGCGTCACGGTGGCCTTCCACGTCGCGAGCGTCCGCGCACCGGGCCGCAGCTCGAGGCGCTCGGACGCCTCGGTCGTGACGTCCGCGGCGAGGGGCTCGGGAAGCGCGAGGGCGACCCGGGCTCGCGTGCCGAGGGGAGTCACAGCGGTCACCGTGGCCGGCAGGCGATTGTGGGTCGAGACGTCGTCGTGGGCAGCTCGCTCGGCGAGACTCACGTCCCAGGGCCGCACGACGGCCGCCACATCACCGGTGAGCTCATCGGTCGACACCACGACGCCGCCGCCGTCGAGAAGGACCTCGGTGAGCCCGTCGTCGCGCCGGCGCGCGCGCCCGGCGAGGACGGATGCGCCCGTGAAGCCTGCCACGAACGCGTTGGCCGGGCTCCCGGCCAGCCCGGCGGCCGGACCGTGCTGGACGATCCGGCCCGCGTCCATGACGGCGATCTCGTCGGCGAGCACGCTGGCTTCGGCGAAGTCGTGCGTGACGACGACGGACGGCACCTCGGTGGCGCGGAGGACCGCGCTCAGCTCGCGCGTGGCCTCGGCGCGGGTGCGCGTGTCGAGTGCCGTGAGCGGCTCGTCGAGCAGCAGCGCGCGGGGTTCGATGACCAGTGCGCGGGCGAGAGCGACGCGCTGGCGCTCGCCGCCCGACAGCTCGAGAGGGCGGGCGTCGGCGAGATGTCCGGCGCCGAAGGGCTCCAGCGCACGCAGCGCGCGCTCGCGCCGCCGTGGCCCGCGCAATCCGTAGGCGACGTTGCGCCACGCCGTGAGATGCGGGAACAGGGCGTAGTCCTGGAAGACGACGCCGCAGCGGCGATCTTCCGGCGCGACCCAGCTCCCACGCTCGGCGTCGAACCAGGTCGCCCGGCCGCAGAGAACGTGTCCTGCGCGCGGGCGCAGCAGGCCCGCGATCGCCCGCAGGACGGTGGTCTTGCCGGCGCCCGAAGGCCCGGCGAGGGCGACGCAGGAGCCGTCGGCGACCTCGAGGGCCACGTCGAGCACGAAGTCGCGTAGCGGATGGCTCAGCTCAGCGTGCAGCAAGGAGCACCTTCACGACGAGCAGGATGGCGCCACTGACGGCCACGAGCACGGCGGCGAGCGCCAGAGCGCCGGTGAAGTCGGTGGCGAAGCGCTCGTAGATCGCCAGCGGCGCAGTCTGGGTGATGCCGCGGAAGGAGCCCGCGAACATGAGGGTGGCGCCGAACTCACCCAACGCCCGGCCCCATGCGAGCGCTGCACCGGCCCCCAGCGCCCCGCGGGCGACGGGCACGGCGACACGGGCGAACGTCCGTGCTTCGGAGGCGCCGAGCGTACGGGACGCGTCGAGGAGCGCGGGATCCACCGCCTCGAAGCCGGCGATCGCCTGGCGCACGTAGAACGGGCTGGCCACGAACGTCAGTGCGGCGACCACTCCGGCCGTCTCGAACGCCAGGCGGATTCCGGCGTCGTCGAGCGCGCCGCCCAGCAGTCCGCTGGGGCCGAGGGCGGCCAGCAACCCGATGCCCGCTGCCGCGGGGGGGACCACGAGCGGCAGCTCGATGAGCGTCAGGACGAGGCTGCGGCCCGGCCATCGCCGCGTGGCCACCAGCCACGCGGCCGGCGTCCCGACGAGGATGATCACGGCCAGGGCGATGACCGAGGTCTCCAGGCTGAGGCGGAGCGCATCGCGCGCGGCCGGATCGTCGAGGCTCCCTACGAGATCGCCGGGCGGGACGTCGACGAAGATCGCGACCAGCGGCAGGATCAGGAAGCCCAGGGCGAGCGCAAGAGCGATGCCGGCGCCGACCGCGAAGAGGGCTCTCACGGCGCTTGGAAGCCCGCCTGGCCGAGGGCTTGGCGGCCGGCGCCGGTCAGCAGGCCGCGCACGAAGGCGCGGGCCGCCTCGGCGTGCTTCGTGCCCTTGACCACGGCCGCCTCGTAGACGACGTCCGGCCGGAGAGGGGCCGGAAGCTCGATGGCGCGCAGACGGCCACCGGCGGCCTTGACGTCGGTGACGTAGACGAAGCCCGCGTCGGCTGCGCCCTGTGCGAGCTTGCCCACGACACCGGCGACGTCGGGCTCGTTGGAGCGCACGTTGGCGAGGATCGCGCTGCGCTGTGTTGCGGACAGGCCACCGAGCACCTTGCGGGTGTACGAGCCCACCGGGACGCTGGGAGCGCCCATCGCGATGGTGATGCCCGGGCGTGCCAGATCTTCCAGTCGCTGCACCTTCGTACCCGCGCTGGGAACCGCGAGCACCAGCCGGTTGCGCGCGAAGGCGACGGGCCGCTCCACGAGCCCGGCGGCGTAGAGGGCGGCGGGCAGCTTGGCGTTGGCCGCCGCGAAGACGTCGGGTCGAGCGCCGGCACGGATCTGCGCGGCGAGCTCGTCGGAGCCTGCGAATGAGAAGCGTGCCCGCGCTGCGCTGAACGCCTCTCCATAGCGGGTGAAGGACTGCTTGAGCGAGGCGGCGGCCGAGACGCGCAGCGTGGGTGTCGACTTCGATTGGCTGCCGCCGGCGTCGCCGCCGCAGCCCGACAGGGTGACCCAGGAAAGGAGGGCCACGAGGGCCAGGAGGCAGCGCATTGGCGCAAGCCTACTCGGGTTGTCTAGGTGTCAGCGGACGAATGCCTAGGCATTGGTCGTGCCGCCAGCAGGTCGACATAGAGCCCTAGACTGAGCTGTAGAAGCTATGCAGCGCAGCCGTCACGGACGCAACGTCCCATCACGCACCCCGCTCGACCCCGAGCAGGCCGGGCGCCCCAAGCAGCGCGCGTTCTGCGTCGCCGCGCTGCCCGAGGGGGACGATCTCTCCGAGCTCGCCGAGCTGTTGCGTACCGCCGGTGTGGCGGTCGTCGGCCAGTCCGTCCAGCACCGCGACCAGCCGCATCCGAACACCTACCTGGGGCCGGGCAAGGTCGAGGAGGTCAAGGCCGCGGCCGCGGCCGCCGACGCCAACGTCATCGCCGTCGACGACGAGCTCTCGCCGCGCCAGGAGCGCAACCTCGAGAGCGAGGTCGGGCTGCCGGTCATCGACCGCACGGCGATCATCCTCGACATCTTCGCCAGTCACGCCAACACCGCCGAGGGCAAGCTCCAGGTGGAGCTGGCGCAGCTCGAGTACAACCTCGCGCGGATGCGCGGACTGTGGACGCACCTCGAGCGCCTCGGGGCGTCGGCCTCGGCCCCGGGCATCGGGACGAGGGGTCCGGGCGAGACCCAGATCGAGACGGACCGCCGCCTGGCGCGCGACCGCATCTCGGCGCTGCGGCGCAAGCTGGTCGAGGTCAAGTCCTCGCGTGCCGTGATGCGGGCCGAGCGCGAGCGCGCCCACCTGCCGCGGGTGGCGCTCGCCGGCTACACCAACGCCGGGAAGTCCACGCTGCTCAACGCCATGACGGGCTCGACGGTCGGCGTGCGCGACCGCCTGTTCCACACGCTGGATCCGAGCACGCGCGCGCTGCGCCTCAACGGTCGTCCCTATCTGCTGACCGACACGGTGGGCTTCATCCGCAAGCTGCCCCACCAGCTCGTCGACGCCTTCGGCGCCACGCTGGAGGAGACCACGATGGCCGATCTCATCGTGCACACCGTCGACGCGTCCGTGCCCGAGGCGGAGATGAACGAGATGCTGCGCGCCGTCGACACCGTGCTCGAGGAGATCGGCGCCGGCGACCGGCCCCGCGTCCTCGTCCTCAACAAGGCCGACGTCCTCGATGCCGAGCGCCGCGAGGAGCTGCGCTTCGCGCACCCCGACGGCGTCCTCGTCTCCGCGCTGACCGGCGAGGGCATCGACGAGCTCGGCGAGCGCATCGAGGACGCCTTCCGCGAGACCCTGCGCTCCGTCGATCTGCTGCTGCCCTTCGAGGAGGGCGGCCGGCTGGCCGAGCTGCACGAGGTCGCGGGCGACATCGAGCGCACCGACACGGCCGAGGGCGTTCGCGTGCGCGGGCGCGTGCCCGCGACGGTGGCCGAGCGCTTCGCGCGCTTCGCCGTGGGCAACGGCGCGGGTAACGGCCAGCGCGCCTGATGCCGTCCTCCGGCGGCCTAGCGCTGGTCGCCGGATCCTGACAGCACGCCGCGCTGCTGGCGCGACAGGAGCTTGTCGAGGTTGGCCTGGGCGATGTGCTCGAGGTCGAGGTCGGCCTCGGTGGCCACCTGGGCGACGTACCACAGGACGTCGCCGAGCTCTGCGGCCAGGGCGGCGCGGCGCTCGTCGCTCATGACCCCGCCGTCGTCGCGCAGGAGCTTCTTGACCTTCTCGGCCACCTCGCCCGCCTCGCCCGCGAGGCCGAGGGTCGGATAGACGATGTTTCCGCCCGCGCCGGGATAGGTCGCGGTCCGCCGGGAGAGCTCCTGGTAGGAGGAGATGAGCATGGCGCGCGACGCTACCAGCCGTCCCGGCCGCGATCGTGACCGCAACCCGCACCGTGCGGGAAGCGTTGGAGCCTGTGATGTCGCGAACGCTGACCGCTCTGGCCACGGCCGCCGTGATGGCGGTCGGCGCCGTGACGGCGCAGGGGGCCACGCCCCAGATCGATGCGTCGTCAGCCGCGCGGCTGACGCTTGTCGGTGCGCCGGGGAGCGCCACCGGCAGCGCGATCGCCAGCCTCGGGGACGTCAACGGCGACGGGCGTCCGGACGTCGCCATCGGTGCCCCGGAGCGCGCGCTGCCGGGTCGTCCGCTCGCGGGGACGGTGTACGTCGTCTTCGGCTCGGTGGCCACCGGCAGCGTCGACCTCGATGCCCTCGGGGCCGGGGGCTACGCCATCGTCGGTGGGCGCAACTACCGGGCCGGACTGGGCGTGGCGGCGGCCGGCGATGTCGACGGCGACGGGCGCCCCGACCTCCTGCTCTCGGCGCCGCGCAAGAACGGCTACAAGGTGCCGGGCTCCGCCTTCGTGGTCTACGGCAAGGCGGACGCCGCGACGATCGACCTCAGCGCGCTGACGCCCGCCCAGGGCTTCGAGATCACCGGCGTGGCCCCGAGCCCCAACGCGACGCCCGACGACGTGGCGGGCCCTGGCGACATCGACGGCGACGGCCACGCGGACCTGCTTGTCACCGGTGCCGGCCGCGAGGCCGCCGTGGTCTACGGCGCGCGGCGCCGGACGACGGTCGATCTTCGCCATCTCGGCGCGCGCGGCTTCCGCATCGTCGGCGCTGGCGGCGGGCCGGCGGTCGCGGCCGCGGGCGACGTCAACGGCGACCGGCGCGCGGATCTGCTGCTCGGGGCGCCCAGCGTGCTCCTGCCGGGGCGGCGCTTCCCGGTCAACTCGGCCTTCGTCGTCTTCGGCCATCGGCGCACGCGCACGCTCGACCTCCGGCACCTCGGCACCCGCGGCTTCCGGATCGGCGGCCTGGTGTCGGGCCGGATCGCGCGCCCGGCGGTGGCGGGCGTGGGGGACCTGAGCGCCAACGGGCGCGCGGACCTCCTCGTCATGCGCGATCCCGGCGGCGCGCCCGGCGACGTCCCGCAGGCGGCCGTCGTCCTGGGCTCGCGCTCGACGAAGACCGTCGACCTCGCCCGGCTCGCCGCGGACAGGCGCGGGTTCCGCGTCCGCGGCGAGGCTGCCGCGCCCAACGGCTTCAGCGTGCTCGGCCCGCTCGCGCCGGTCGGTGACCTCAACGGCGACGGCGTGCCCGATCTCGGCTTGGGGAGCACCACCGCTGTGGCTGGAGGCTCCAGCCACGTCCAGTCGGCCTTCGTCGTCTACGGGCGCGCGCGAAGCGCGACGCTCGCGCTGTCCGATCTCGGTGCCGGCGGCTTCCGGGTCACGGGACCGCCGCCGCCCGCACCCGGCGCCGGCTGCGAGAGCCGGATGGGCGCGGCGCTGGCGCCCGGGGGCGACTTCGACGGCGACGGCCGCGGCGACCTGGTCGTCGGCGCGCCCGGCATCGGCTGCGCGGGCCGCGTCTTCGTGATCCCGGCGCCCTAGCCGCCGGCGGCCGCGTGCCTCAGCCGCCGGCCACCGCGTGCTCGTGGTCCAGGAGCGCCCGCTTGCGCTCCAGTCCGCCGGTGTAGGCCACGAGATCGCCGTCGCCGCGCACGACGCGGTGGCACGGCAGCACGATCGGAACGGGATTGCCGCCCAGCGCCGTGCCGATCGCGCGGCTCGTGGCGGGCTCGGTCGTGCCCTCCATCAACCGGGCGTACGGACGCTGCTCGCCGACCGCGATCGCGGTCGTGGCGCGCAGGGGCACGTGCATCGCGGTCGGCACGGCCTCCCAGTCGACCGCGCACGCCGGCTGCTCGCCGGCGGGCGAGAAGTAGCGCTCGAGCGCGCGGCGCGCGTCGTCGAGGTGGCGGCCGGGGGCGGCGGGGCGACGGCTGCTCGCGCGTTGCCCCAGCAGCCCGGCGTCGGCGTGATCCTCGAAGGCGACGCGGGCCAGGCCCCGCTCGCTGGCGACGAGCACGAGGGTCCCCACCGCCGTGTCGAGGCGAGCCGCGGGCAGCCGCCTGAGCCTCTCGGTCGCCTCGGCGCGTGCGGCCCGCGCCGCGCGCCGCAGGCCGGCGACGAAGGCGTCGCAGGCCGGGCACATGCCCTCGAGCTCGATGTGTGCGTGCTCGATGGTGAAGCCCTCGATGCGTCCTCCCGGGGTGAGGCGGCGGTCGATGTCGATGTCGTAGAGGCGCTCGCATCCGGTGCAGCGGAAGTGGGAGTGCGCGCCGACGTTCGTCTCGTAGCGGATCGGCTCGGCACGGCCCAGCGCGCGCAGGATGCCGAGGCGCGACAGCTCGGCGAGGGTGGCGTAGACGGTGCCCCGACCGAGGTCGGGGAGCGTCGCGCGGCAGCGCTCGTGGACTTCGTCGGCGCTCAGATGCTCGTCGCGCTCGCCGGCGAAGGCCGACAGGATCGTCCGTCGCTGAGGGGTGACCCGCAGCCCGCGGGCCCGGAGCACGACCGCGACGTCGTCATCGGACAGCGGCATGAAGACGTCGTTTATCACGTTGGCCGGATCGGGAAGCGCACCCAGGACACTGTCCTACCTAATAGGAGAACCATGATCCTACGCATCGACCGCTGGGGAACCGAGCTGCCGCCCCCGTCCGACCCCGATCCCGCCGGCGCCGCGGCCGTTCAGGAGCTGATGGGCGGTCGCTTCGGCGAGATGTCCACGCTGCTGAACTACACGTTCCAGTCGTTCAACTTCCGTGGAC
>DASVFT010000081.1:0-5415 GCA_036379935.1 Solirubrobacteraceae bacterium
GACGTAGGCGTCCGCGCGAGCGTGGTCGCCGTCGGCCATGAGGGCAGGGCTGTCGAGCCGCCGGCCGGCTCGCGTGCGCACGCGCGCGGTCGCGAGGTTGCCGAGGTAGCCGATCGCGCCAGCGGCGGCCAGGGCACCCAGCGCCTTGGGCTCGCGCGGGTCCAGCAGGCGATCGACGGCCTCCCATCCCGCCACGCACGCCGACACGAAGATGGCCGCCACAACGAAGCGGCCGGCCGCGCGCTCGGCGCGCTCGGAGCGCAGCAGGAAGGCGGCTCCGAGCGGGATCGCCGTGGCCGCGTCGCCGAAGTTGTGGATCAGGTCGGCCAGCAGGGCGACCGAGCCGGTGGCGGCGAAGACCGCCGCCTGCGCCAGCGCGGTGACCGCGAGGACGGCCAGCGCGAGCCCGACGGCGTGCAGGCCCTCGCGCGAGCGCCTGACCGACGCGTCGACGAGCCCATGCGTGTGCCCGTACACGTGGCCCCGCACGGGCGCCGAGCGCCGCGGGCGCAGGACGTGGCGGTGCGGGGCCGCGTGCCCATGCGCGTGCACGTGAGCGCCGTGGCGGTGGGCAAGCTGGTCGGCCACACGCGCAGTGTGGCGTATCTCTCGTCGGCCTGAGCGGTTTTCAGGTCACTTCGCGCAGGCGCCCGGTCTCGACCTCGTAGACGAAGCCGCGCACCGAGTCCTTGCGCGGGATGAACGGGCTGGCCTTGATCCGCGCCACCGACTGGCGCACGTCCTCGTCGAGGTCGGGGAACGTCTCGACCGCCCACTCGGGCTTGATGCCCACGTCGTCCTGGATCGAGCGCTTGAAGTCGTCGTCGGTGAAGGTGAGCATCCCGCAGTCGGTGTGGTGGATGAGGATGATCTCCTCGGTGCCGAGCAGCCGTTGGGAGATGGCCAGGGAACGGATCTCGTCGTCGGTCACGACGCCGCCCGCGTTGCGGATGACGTGGGCGTCGCCCTCCTGCAGCCCGAGGATGCCGTACGGGTTCAGGCGCGCATCCATGCACGCGAGCACGGCGACCTTCCGGGCGGGCGGCAGCGGGAGGTCGCCGTCGTCGAAGGCGTCGGCGTAGGCCTCGGCGTTGCGCAGCAGGTCGTCGGTGTTGCTCATCGGTTCCTCTCTCGTGCGGTTAGGCGGGCGTGAGCGGGCGCAGCTCCTGGCCGGTGCCCAGCGGGTGGCGCTGGAGCGCCCCGCCGGGATCGACCAGGTACGCCCCCATCCGCCGCAGCGGCGGCGAATAGGCGTGCAACGTGGTCGCCGGCGTCGTGCCGGCGTGGATGACGCGGTGGATGTCCACCGGCGAGAAGTCGAAGACGTCTCCGGGCACATAGCGACGGACGTCGCCCGCGCCGCCCACGCGCAGGCGCTGCTCGACGATCGCGCCCTGCGCGACCGCGACCGCGCCCGAGGACAGGTCGTGGTCGTGGAAGCCGGTGTCGTGCCCCGGCATCCAGCAGATCAGCCAGATCTCGACCTCGTCGTCGAGGCGCAGGCATTCGAACACGCGCTGCGTGGGGTCGTGGCGTACCAGGTGCGCCCACGACGAGGGGTCGGCGGCGAGGGCGGCCACGAGCTCACGCAGCTCGGCGCGCTCGAGAACGGCGCTCGTGCGGGGTGCGGTCGACATGCGGACCGGCAAAGTACCAAATCTCTACCGGATTTATCTAGATTCGCGTGGCCCTCCCCGTCGGGGAGGGGCCGCGACGCTACGCCGCGTGGCGCTCGGCGTGGCGCTCGAGCACCCGGGCCGTCCACGCCGCGAGCCGCTTCTCGAAGTCCGGATGCTCGTGCGGAACCCCGTTGAAGGCCCAGCTCGTGAGGTCCATGAGCGCCTCGACCTGCTCAGGTGTCAGCGGCGGTCCTTCGCCGCGATCATGCCGCTCGCCGGCCCGCAGGGCCTCCTGGATGAACCCCGGCATGCGATCCGTCGGAGGCCAGTCGGCCTTGAGCTTGCGAGTCGTGGTCACAGCTGGGAGTCCATCGTCGGGGCCCTCCACCGACCACAACGGGTTGGAGAATTCGCACGGGTTGCGCCAGCGAAGCGCTCCGGGATCGGCTGGACGTTCGGCCGAGAGTCCGACCACTACGCGGGTGCGCCGTCACACGCCAGCCGCTGGTTCTTGTAGCGCGGGTCGTCGGTCACCTCACGGTCGAACCACGGCGGCACAGCGAAGGCCTCGGCCTGCTCGTCCGAGTCGAACTCGACCTCGGCCACGACCAGGCCGTCGAGGTCGCCCCCGTAGACGTCGAGCTCGATGACGCCGCCGCCGTCGGCAGGGATCTCGTAGCGCCGCTTCTCGACTCGCCGCCCCCGCGTCAGCGGCCACAGGCGGTCGAAGCGCTCGGACTCGATGGCGACCTCCTCCTCCACGCGCTCGCGCCCGCCGCCCGACTTGACCGTGAGCACGGCGGCGTCGCCGTCGCGGCGGCGCACGCGCACCTCGGTGCCGTCGTCGGCGACCGCGAGGTAGCCCTGCTCGATCGCGCTCGACGGCCAGCGGGAGAGGTCCGAAGGCGGCTCCGCGACGAGGAACTTGCGCTCGATCTCGATGACGCAACGGTAGCGACCGCGCTCCCCGCGCGGACACCGCCATGACCTTCGCTCGCGTGCGCCCGTTGCCGTCGCGGTGCGCCTCTCGCGCTGACGGTCCCCGCGGGCGCGTTGCGGGCATAGTTCACGGCCCGTGGCACATGTGTGGCGAAGCTCCGCGCCGGCGCGCCCCGCGCCGAGCCTGATGCGGGCGCTGGCCGGCCTCGGCGTGGCCGGCGCCCTGGCATCGGCGGTCCCGCTGGCGCTGGCCATCCACAGCGTCGGCGGTCACCACCGCGACCTCATCGCGATCTTCGGCCCGATCATCGGGGCGGCCTTCATCGGCACGGGGCTGCTGGCGTGGGCGCGCCAGCCCGACAACCGCTTTGGCCCGCTGATGGTCGCCCTGGGCTTCGCGTACTGCCTGTCCGGGCTGATCGTGTCGACCGAGCCGTGGTCGTTCAGCCTCGGCCTGCACCTCATCGCGCTGCCCTACGCGCTCCTGCTGCACATCCTGGTCGCGTTCCCGAGCGGGCGCCTGAGCACCCGCGCCGAGCGCATCCTCGTCGCCGCCAGCTATCTCAACGCGACCGTCGTGTGGTGGGCGCTCATGCTCGTGCAGGACACCACCCGGATAGGGATGCCCGCCAATCCGCTCCTCGTGGCCGACAAGTTCGAGCTCTTCGAGACGCTGGCCAACGTTCGACTCGGCGTCGTCGTGGCCCTGATCCTCCTCACGGGCGTCATCCTGGCGCGTCGCTGGAGCGACGCCTCGCGCACGCAGCGCCGGGCGCTCGCGCCGGTCTACGTCAGCGGCGGCCTGGTGCTGGCGCTCTACGCCGTGTGGTCGGTCACCGGCATCGCCGGCGCCCCGATGGACGTGCAGGAGAACCTCGAGCGCGCGCGGGTCGTGGCTCTGGCGACGGTGCCCTTCGCCTTCCTCGCCGGCCTGCTGCGCAGCCGCGTCGTGGGCGCGACCGCCGTCAGCGCGCTGGTCGCCACCCTGGGCGACGGCGGCGAGCGGCGCGGCCGGCTGCGGGGCGCGCTGGCGCAGGCGCTCGGCGACCCCTCGCTCGAGCTCGCCTTCTGGCTGCCCGAGCGCGGCGGCTGGGTCGACGCGGCCGGCGCGCCGGTGAAGCTCCCCGGCAGCGGCTCCAAGCGCACCTCGACCGTGATCGAGCACGACGGGCGCCCCCTGGCCACGATCGTCCACGACGTCTCGCTCGCCGAGGAGGTCGACCTCGTGCGCGCCGTGGGCGGTGCCGCATCGCTCGCGCTGGAGAACGAGCGCCTCGACGCCGAGCTGCGCGCCAACCTGAACGAGCTGCGGGCGTCGCGCGCGCGCATCGTCCAGAGCGCGGACGCCGCCCGGCGCCGGATCGAGCGCGACCTGCACGACGGCGCGCAGCAGCAGCTCGTCGCGATCCTGCTTGGGCTACGGGTCGCCCGGGCGCGCCTCGAGGCCGACCCGAGCGCCGCGGCCGACATGCTCGACGCCGCCACGCACGACCTCGCCGGCGCCATCGAGGAGCTGCGCGAGCTGGCGCGCGGCATCCATCCCGCCGTCCTGTCCGATCGCGGTCTGGCGCCGGCGCTGGCGGCGCTGGCCGCACGCCTGCCGCTGCCCGTCGAGATCGTCGCCGCACCGGAGCAGCGACTGCCGGCGAGCATCGAGGCGGCGGTGTACTTCGTCGTCTCCGAGGCGCTGGCCAACGTCACGCGCTACGCGCGCGCGACGCACGTGCAGATCGCGGTCACGACCGACGACCGCCAGGTGGTCGCGGCGGTCGCCGACGACGGCATCGGCGGCGCCGACCCGGCCAAGGGCTCGGGGCTGCGCGGCCTCACCGACCGCGTCGCCGCGCTGGACGGGCGCCTCGAGGTCGAGTCCCCCGCGGGCCGCGGAACGACGGTGCGCGCGGTCATCCCGCACCCGCCCGACAACGGCGCCAACGGGCGCTAGAGTCGATGGAGATGGCCAAGACGTGGATCCTCGATACCGAGACGAAGGGCACGGGCGCGCACGTGGTGCCGCTCGAGAAGGCCCTGCGCAAGCCCGAGCCTCGCGGTGAGCGGCTCTACGTCCCGCCCAAGCGCGCGCCGCGTCCGCCGAAGGCGCCCGAGCCGAGGCAGCCGCGCTCGTTCAAGATCGTCGACGTCACCACGCGCGAGGTCCTCGGCGAGGGCGTGGACGCGCGCACGGCGATCGCCCTGCTCGAGGACGTCGACAGCGTGGTCGACGTGCGCATCTACGTGTGGGATCCGGGAGCCGATCGCTGGGTGCTGCTCACCCTCGGCGAGCAGAACGCCCTGTGGGAGTACCGCGGGCGCACGGCGACCCGCTGAGCGGCGCGGCGCGCGTCAGCGCGCGTCGGCGTGCTCGCTGGAGGGCCGAGCCTCCTGCACGCCGCAGTGCTCGGCGATGAACAGCGCGAGGGCCCGGACCGCGTCGACGAACTCCTCGACGTCGACGCGCTCTTCCACGCCGTAGCGATGATGGGTGGCGTCGCCGGCTGAGAAGTAGGCGCCGGGGATTCCCAGCTCGGTGAGGAACGACAGCTCCGACCACGAGGCCGCGCCGCAGACCTGACCGCGGTCGGGCCGCACGGAGCGCACCGCCGCACGCAGCCGCTCGACGCCGGGCTCGCCCGGCGAGACCTCGAAGGGGCAGCCACCGAGCGGGTGGTCGCGGCCGGCCGGATAGGCGATGTCGACGGCGAGGCCGGCCGACGCGATGGCCTTCTCGAGCGCCGTGGCGGCGGCCTCGAGGCACTCTCCCGCGACAAGCCGGCGCACCACGCGGACGCGACCGCCGTTGTCGCTGACCGCCAGGGACGGCGAGGCGCTCAGCGGGTGGATGGCGCTGCCCACCAGC
>DASVFT010000082.1:0-33601 GCA_036379935.1 Solirubrobacteraceae bacterium
CACGCCCGCGGGACGCGGCGCGACGTCCTCCCCCAGCTCGTCGTCGTTGCGCAGGTCGATGACCGTTCGGACACCATGCGCCTCCAGCGCCGACCACCCGTCGGCGGTGAGGCGATCGACGGCATCGGCGCGCACGAGCGCACCCCAGCGGGTCTCGCCGCCTCCGGACACGCGCAGGCCGCCGAGATCGCGGACGTTCGCGCAGCCGTCCCACTGCAGGCGGCGATCGCGGGTCATGCCCGCGAAGTGCAGCACGTTCGGGGCGCCGAGGCATCCCACCAACGAGGAGCGCCCCGGGGGGTACCGGGGCGCTCGAGGTCCAACTAGGGGGTGTGGGAAGGAACTGCTAGGGGTGTGTGCTCCTGTTAACGGCACCCCTTCCGGGGCCTTGAGAACACCCGCTCAGCCTGGACGTCCGTTCTAGTGAGAGCGCCCGAAGCCGCTTGCCAGCGGGGATCAGGGACGCGGATCCGTGGACAGCGCGAAGGCGAGGCGATCGATGTCGATCACCTCGGCGAGGACCAGCCGGCGCAGCAGCGCGCCCTGGTCGTCGACGAGCTCGGCCACCACCCCGTCGCGCTCACGCACGTCGAAGCGCACCGCGCGACCCTGCGCATGCAGGTCCTCGGCCAGCACCGCGGCGGCGTCGATCTCGTCGCACACCGCGGCCGGGATCGGCGGCGTCGGCCGCGGAGGCACGTCGAAGTTCATGGGCCGCTCAGATCCTCCTGGAAGGCTCTTCTCCGGGCCTTTCCTGCCCCGGCTTGTCGCCCGGGAGGTCGGCAGGCGGCAGCCGAACTTGAGTCTTCAGCTCAAGCCGTGGTCAGCCATCCGACCTCCGCGGCGTCGCGGACGGCCGGGGAAAGGGGGAAATCAGTGAGACGCGGGGAACGTGGGCGAGTTATCGACCACACACGGGCGAGCTTGAGGCCCCGGGCATACCCAGAACTGGGGACGGACGTTTGGCCGAAGCGTCCAGCCGTTAAAGGGTGCGTCACGCAGGGCCGATACGACGCCCCGTCCGGTCCCTCTGCTTTTGAATTGGAGAACGAGCATGACGCTCGCTACCACGCCCCGGAAGGCGACTCGCAGGATGTCTTCGGAGGACTCGCTCGCGCTCTGGCGGGAGTACCGTGCCACGAACGATCGCGCGCTGCGTGATCGCCTCGTGCTCACCTTCGCTCCGCTGGTCAAGTACATCGTCTACAAGAAGCTGCGCGAGATGCCGGCCCGCTGCGAGGCCGAGGACTTCATCGCCTGCGGGCTCGAGGCGCTGATCCACTCGATCGAGCGCTACGACCCGGAGAAGGGCGCGACGCTCGAGCAGTACGCGTGGACGCGCATCCATGGGGCCGTCCTCGACGAGCTGCGCCGCCAGGACTGGGCGCCGCGCTCGGTGCGCCGCTGGGAGCGCGACATCGAGAAGCTCGTCGAGCAGTTCAACGTCCTCCACGGCCGCCGGCCGACCACCGAGGAGTTGGCCGACGCGCTGGGCGTCCCGGTGGCCGAGCTGCGCCGCCGCCGCGACGAGATCGCCCGCTCGGAGGTCACGTCGCTCAACACCCCCGTCCTGGCCGAGGATCAGACCACGATCGAGCGCATCGACACCATCGCGGGCGACGACCCGCGCGAGGACCCGCTTCACGCCGCTGCCCAGACCGAGGCCAAGGAGCTCTTCCGGGCCGCCTTCGCCCGCCTGCCGCGCCGCGAGCGCGAGGTCGCCGTGCTGCTCTACGTCAAGCACCTCACGCTGGCGGAGATCGGCGAGATCCTCGGCGTCTCCGAGAGCCGCGTCTGCCAGATCCACACGGCGATGAAGAAGACGCTGCGCGAGGCCCTCCAGGCCGACGAGCAGCTCTTCGCGCTGGTCGCCTAGACCTTGGCTAGCGCCACAGCCTGATCTCCGAGATCGCGACCTTGTCCGCCCCGGGCGGGAGCTTGGTGATCCAGACCAGGTAGTACCGGAAGCGGTTGCCCGCGGTGTCGAGGTCGAGGCGCGTGCTCGGCTTCGCCACCTTGATGTTGGCCAGCCACGTCCACCCCTTGATGGAGCTCGGGGGCGGCCCGGCCGGGGCCACGTACACCGCGCCGTCCCAGCCCTTCGTGGACGTGACGACCTGCATCTGGCGCGCCGCCACCGTGGGGTCGGCGACGACGTAGATGCCGACGCCCGCCTTCGTCCCCAGCGTGTTCCCCTCGTAGGTCTCGGTCGACCACGACGTGCTCGTCTCGCCGTCGACCACGAGCTTGGCCTGGCTCGGGTGCTCGGACTTGTTGTCGCCCAGCGGGTCGTAGTCCTTGGCGTTGGACTGGCCCAGCGAGATGGGGATGAGGTTCGTGTTCTTCGGCGTCTGGACGTTGCGCGTGCCCTGCGCGCCGCGCTCCGCGCGGTCCGCGGCGAGGATGAGGGCCACGGCCACGGCGGCCGCGACGAGCAGCAGCGCCACCACGAGCCGTACGGGATGGCGCATGCGCAAGGGCAGGCGCCGCCGCGCGCGCGACGGCAGCGTGCGCAGGACCGTCGTCGCCTCGCCGGTCGCCTGACCCGAGCGGGCGGTCTCGATGGCGAGCACGTCCTCGAGGTCGGCGATGAGCTCGCGGTCGGAGCTGTAGCGCTGGGCGAGATCCTTCGCCGTGGCGCGATCGATCACCGCGGCCAGCGCACTGGAGGCCTCCGGGCGCCGCAGCTGCACGTCGGGCAGGTCCTCGCGGACGTGCTTCATGGCCACGGCGACCTGGTTCTCGCCGTGGAAGGGCACGTCGCCGGTGAGCATCTCGAAGAGCACGACCCCCAGCGAGTAGAGGTCGCTCTGCGGCCCCACGATCTGGCCCAGGGCCTGCTCGGGCGAGACGTAGTCGGTCGTCCCCAGCACGCGACCGTCGGCCGTGAGGCCCTCCTCCCTCAGCGAGCGAGCGATGCCGAAGTCGGTGACCTTGGCCGCCCCCTCCTCGTCGATGAGCACGTTCTGCGGCTTGACGTCGCGGTGGACGATCTGATGCTCGTGCGCGGCGCCGAGCGCGCGCGCGATCTCGATCGCGTAGGCGACCGCCTCCCCGACCGGCAGGCGGCCGAAGCGACGGATGCGGTCCTTGAGGGTCTCGCCCTCGACGTACTCGAAGACGATGTACGGCGTGCCGTCGTCCTCGCCGGCGTCGATGACGCCTACGACGTGCGGATGGTTGAGCTGCGCGACCGCGCGGGCCTCGCGCCGGAAGCGCTCGAGCTGGTCGGAGTCCGACGCGATCTCACGGTGCATGAGCTTGATCGCCACCTGGCGCTCGAGCACGGTGTCGAAGGCGCGGTAGACCGTCGACATGCCGCCGGCGCCGATCTGGGCGTCGAGCCGGTAGCGCCCGTTCAGCAGGGTGCCGACCTGCGAGCTCATCCTCATATTGTCCGGATCTGGGCGCCGTTCATGTGACGTACTTCACTGGCACGTCTTTCCGTACACCGGCCGACACCATGCGTCACGCGCCGGACGCCGCCGGCCGCGCGCGCTGCGCCCGCCCGGCAGGCCGCCCTAGTGCTTCAGCGACGTGAAGGCCAGGTCGTGGGCGGTGGTGTAGGCGTTGGCGACGCCGACGACGTCCTTGGACTGGACGATCGCGGTCTTGTCCCACGTGAACGGGATGGCCGGCGCCTGCTCGGCGATCATGTGGTTGATCTTCGCCCACGCCTTGTTGCGCTCGGGACCGACGGGCACGACGGCCGCCGCCTTCATGGCCTCGTTGATCGCCGGCACGTTGAGCTCGGGCCAGTTGACGTTCCCGTGCTTGAGGATGTTCTTGCCGTTGAAGGTGGCGTCGATCATCGACTGCGGGTCCGAGAAGTCCTTGAACCACCCCACGTTGGGGCAGATCGGGACGTCGGCGTCGGGCTCGGAGCAGAACTTCGTGTACATCGTGTCGGTGGGCACGAGGCGGAGGTTGATCTGGAACCCGAGCTGCTCAAGCTGAGCCTGGAAGACCTCGGCCGTCTTCTTGCCCGGATCGGAGTTGGTGGCCACCGTGAGGATCTTCCCCTGGCCCGTCCACCTGCCGTTGGCGTCGATGGGCAGGCTCGGGTCCTGCTGCTTGGCGGCCAGCATGTACTTCTTGGCCACCTCCGGGGTCCCGGTCTCGCTCTTGAGGAAGTCGAGGTCGGTGTTCTGCTTGACGCCGCCGGCCTCGTCGAAGCCGGGAATGCCCGGGGGAATGAAGCCGTTGGCGATGTCGCCGACCACCTTGCCGCCGGCGGTCAGGCGCAGGGCGTTGCGGTCCGACGCGGCGGTGATCGCCTTGCGGACGTCGAGGTTGTCGAAGGGCTTGATCGTGGTGTTGAACGAGATGTAGTGCGTGCCCCCGGCAGGCACGAAGAGGACCTGGTCCTTGTTGTGCTGCAGCGCCTGCTTGAGCACCTGCGCGGGCGGCTGGCTGGTGTCGCAGCAGAGCAGACCGGAGCCCTGGAGCGTCCGGCGTGCGGCCGAGGCCAGGTCGTTGTTGCCCTCCTGGACCTCGATCTCGTCGACGTAGGCGGGGCGGTAGTCGGTCGACCTGTTCCAGTTGGGATTGCGCACGATGTCGATCGACTTGCCGGGCTGCCGGCCGGTGACCTTGCCGGTCTTCGGGTCGTTCTTGACCATGTACGGACCGGTGAATGCCACGTACTGGTCGTACTTCGTCGGCGTGCTCTTGTCGAACTTCGCGGCGTACTCCTGGGGCACCGGCACCGTGATCGGCATGACCAGCGCCTGGGACACCAGCGGGGCGCTCGCGTCCTTCAGCTTGAAGACGATCGTCGAGTCGTCGGGCGTCTCGATTCCGGAGATCGGCTTGGGGTCGGCCGAGTTGGGCTTGGAGGGCGTGCCGACGATCGAGCTGAAGTACGTGGCCGCGTAGCCGCTGGGCACCTCCTTGGAGAACGACCGCTCGAACGCGTACTTGATGTCGGCCGACTTGACCTCGCGATTCACGGGCGGCGCGTACCTGACGCCCTTCTTGATGTGGACCGTGATCGTCTTGTTGTCCGCAGAGATCTCCGGGGGGCCGGTCGCGAGGTCGGGCACCGGCGTCTCGCCGTTGTCGGGCTTGAACGAGTACAGGGTCCGGTTGACCGCGTACTGGACCATGTAGCCGAACGTGTAGTAGTCCTGCCCGGGATCCAGGTAGTCGACGTCGCCGGAGGCCAGCATCGTGAGCTTGCCCCCGGGCTTGCCGGGCTTGATCGCGGTGGCGCCGGACTGGGCCTTGGCGGGCGAGCTGCCCTTCTCCTCGTCGCTTCCGCCGCAGGCCGCGACAACGATCACGGCCACAGCCGCCAGCAATGCGAACGTCGTTCGAGACCGCATGGGTCTCCCTCCTCTCGCGTGCCGCTCAGCAATACCTCGCGCGAGCGTGGGGCGCAACGTCGGGATACCTACGGCCTGTAGGGGTCGCTAGAAGCGGTAGGCGCGCTCGCGCTCGAAGCGCTCGATGGCGATGCGCACGAGACGATCGCACAGCTCCGGGTAGCTGACGCCGTCGCGGGCCCACAGCTCGCCGTAGACGCTCGTCTGAGTGAAGCCGGGCATGGTGTTGAGCTCGTTGAGCAGGACGTCGTCGCCGTCGACGAAGAAGTCCGCGCGGGCCAGGCCCGAGCACCCGGCCAGCCTGAAGGCCGTGACCGCGAGCTCGCGCACGCGCTCGCGCGCGGCGTCGGAGATGCGGGCCGGCACGACGAGCTCCATGCCGCCGGGCGTGTACTTGGCCTCGTAGTCGTACCAGCCGTCCTCGCCGGCGGCGAGGAGGATCTCGCCGGGCTGGCTGGCGACGGGCGCGTCGGCCGGGCCGAGGACGGAGCACTCGACCTCGATGCCGGGCGCCGTGGCCTCGACGATGACGCGGGGGTCGTGGGCGGCGGCGGCGGCGATGGCGTCCTGGAGGCCGGCGGCCTCGTCGACGCGGCCGATGCCGACCGAGGACCCCAGGCGCGCCGGCTTCACCCAGCACGGATAGGTGATGCCGCCGGCGAGCTCGACGCGCGTGCTGACGTCGACCCACCAGTACGGCACCTGCGGCAGCCCGGCGCGGCCCATGACGTCCTTGAAGAGGATCTTGTCCATGCACAGCGCGCTGGCCAGGACGCCCGAGCCCACGTAGGGGACCTCGAGCAGCTCGAGCAGCCCCTGCACCGTCCCGTCCTCGCCGAACGGCCCGTGCAGGACCGGGAACACGGCGTCGGCGCTCAGCAGCCCGCGCCCGGCGCGCAGCTCGAGCTCCTCGCCGTCGCACGACCACGTCCCGTCGCGGTTGAGCACCACGAGCGTGACCTCGTGCCCCGCGGTGGTGAGCCCGTCGCGCACCGACGCCGCCGACTCCAGCGAGACCTCGTGCTCGGAGGAGCGCCCGCCCGCGAGGACGGCGATCCTCAACCGGTGCCTCCAGGGGCCGGCGGGGTGGGCGTCGAGCCCTGGGTGTTGCCCTCGGGGTTGAGGTCTGGGTTGAAGGTGCCGACGACGATCGTCACCGTCGAGCCCTTCTTGGCCTTGTCGCCACCCGGCGGGTCCTGTTCGACGACCACCCCGTCGCCCTCCGGCGAATCGACGTCGCGGGTCTGGCGGTCGATCTCGAACCCCGCGGCCGAGAGCTCGCGGATGGCGACCGCCTGGTCCTCCCCGCTGACGTCGGGGACGGCGACCTGCGAGGGCTCCCTGGCCACGGTGAGCTGGACGGCCGAGTCCTCCGGGGCCTGCGTGCCGGCCTTCGGGCTCTGGCCGAGCACGGTGCCCGGGTCCTCGTCCTCGGAGTCCTGGTCCTTGCGCGTGGCCTTCAGACCGGCCGCCTCGAGCTCGGACTTGGCCTCGTCGAAGCTCTTGCCGGTCACGTCGGGCACGTCGACCTGCTCGGGGCCGCTGGAGACCGTGAGCGTCACCGCCGAGCCCTTGTCGACCTGCTGGCCCTCGCTCGGGGAGGCCGAGATCACCCGACCCTTGGCGACCGTCGTCGAGCTCTGCTCCGTGGGCTCCGCCTTGAGTCCGCGCTTCTCGAGTCGCGCGACAGCGGACTTCTGGGTCAGGCCGACGACCGCGGGCACGGCCACCTGCCCGGGACCGTCGGAGACCGTCAGCTCCACGGTCGAGCCCTTCTCGGCCCTGCTCCCGCCGCCCGGGTCCTGGCCGATGACCTCGCCCTTGGGCCGGTCGGAGGTCTTGGCCGTCGCGTCGGTCTCCAAGCCCGCCTGGCGCAAGCCGGCCTCGGCGCTGGCCTGGTCGGCGCCGACCACGGTGGGCACCGTCACCTTCTGGCCGCCGGCGAGCAGCAGCGCCCCGCCCACGATCGCCCCCGCCACGAGCAGGAGGGCCAGGACCCACCACCACCAGCGCCCGCCGTCGCGCGGCTCCCGCGGCGGCAGCGGCTCGGGCGGGTAGGCGTATGGCTCGCCGGGCGGCTCGACGACGGTCGGCGGGCCGGCGGGAGGAGGCGCCGGCGGGGGCGCCAGCGCGGTGGCAGTGCCGTCGCGCGCTCCCTCGAGGGCGGCGATGAACTCGTCCGCGTCATGGAAGCGCCGCGCCGGCTGCTTCTCCAGCGCGCGCATGACCACGGCCTCCAGCGCCGGGCCGACCGCGCCGTTGTAGGCGCTGGGCGGCGCCGGGCGCTCGTTGACCTGCTTGAGCGCGATGGTCACCGCGCTCTCGCCTTCGAACGGCACCCGGCCCGTGAGCAGCTCGTAGAGGATGATCCCGATCGAGTACAGGTCCGAGGGCGCGCTCACCGCCTCGCCCTGGGCCTGCTCGGGCGACAGGTACTGCGCGGTGCCCATGATCGAGCCCGTCTGGGTCATGTCCGACGCGCCGGCGCGGGCGATGCCGAAGTCGGTGACCTTGGCCCGGCCCTCGGCGTCGACGATGACGTTCTGGGGCTTGAAGTCGCGGTGGATGATGCCGCGGCGGTGGGCGAAGCGGGCGGCGCGGAGAACCTGGATGGTCACGTCGATCGCGCGGTCCGGATGCAGCGGCGCCTCCTCGCGGATGATCGTCTTCAGCGAGCGCCCGTCGAGGTACTCCATCGCGATGTAGTAGGTGCCGTCGTACTCGCCGCGGTCGTAGACGGAGACGACGTGCTGGTGCTGGAGCCCGGCGGCGCTCGAGGCCTCGCGGCGGAAGCGCTCGACGAACTCGCCGTCCTCGGCGAAGCGGCGGTAGAGCACCTTCAGGGCGACCTTGCGGCCCAGCTGGAGGTCCTGCGCGCAGTAGACCTCGGCCATGCCGCCGCTGCCCACGCGGTGCAGCACCCGGTAGCGCCCGTCGATGACGGTCTCGGATTCGAGGCGTTCGCTCACTTGAGCAGCTCCTGCATGACGGCCTTGGCGATCGGGGCGGCGACCGTGCCGCCGAATCCCGTGCCGCACTCCACGGTAGCCGCGATCGCGACGCGCGGGTCCTGGGCCGGAGCGAAGGCGATGAACCACAGCTGGTTGGGCCCGCAGGGGCGGTCGACCTCCGCGGTCCCCGTCTTGCCGGCCACGTCGATCCCCTGCAGCGCGGCGGCCGTGCCGGTGCCCTCCTTGACGACCTGGCCCATCATCGCTCCCACCTTCGCGGCCGTGTCGGGTGACATGACCTGCGACATCTCCTCCGGCCCGACGCGCCTGACGGTCCGCCCGTCGCGGTCGAGCACGCGGTCGACGAGGTGGGGCTTCATGAGCTTGCCCCCGTTGGCCACCGACGAGGCCACCATCGCCATCTGCAGCGGCGTGACCGTCAGCTTGTCCTGCCCGATGGCCATGCGCCCGACGTCGGCGAAGCGGCTCGTGGCCGGGATGATCTTCCCGTTGCGGCGCTCGCCGCTGGCCGCGCGCTCGTCCTTCGGCAGGTCGACCTCGACGGGCGCCTCGAAGCCGAGGCGGTCCATGTACGTCTTCATGGTCTCCTTGCCGACCTTCTCCCCGACCTCGCCGAAAACCGTGTTGACCGAGTGGGTGAGCGCCTCGGTGAGCGTGATGTCCCCGAACGACTCGCCCCCGTCGTTGTTGAGGGGAACGCCGGAGATCGGCTTGCCGTTGCGCCCGCTGATGCGCGAGTCGGGCGCGTAGCGCCCCGAGTCGATCGCCGCGATGGCGGTGACGACCTTGAACGTCGAGCCCGGCGGATAGCCCGCCTGCGTGGTCCGGTTCAGCAGCGGGGCGTTCGGATCGCGGTTCAGCGACCTGAAGCTGACCCTGCGGCGTACGGCGTTCGGGTCGTAGCCGGGGACCGAAGCCATGACCTTGATCGCCCCCGTGCGCGGATCGAGCGCGACGACGGCGCCCTTGCGCCCGCCGAGCTGCTGGAGCGCCACGCGCTGCGCGCTCGGATCGAGCGTGGTGACGAGGTCGTCGCCCTCGCGAGCGCCGCCGGTCAGGCGCTCGAACACCGAGCCCAGCTCGGTCTTGCGCCCGCTCAGGTCGTCGTCGTAGGCGCGCTCGAGGCCGGAGCGCCCGCGCGTGACGAAGTCGTAGCCGACCGCGTGCGCGAAGAGCGTGCCCTCCGGATAGCTGCGCACGTAGCTGTCGTCGCGCTGCTTGAGCGAGCGCGCGAGCACCGTCTGGTCTCCGGCACGGATGATGCCGCGGTGGATGCGCTGGTCCTCGAGCAGCTCACGCTGGTTCTTGGGGTTGTCGCGCAGCGCGTCGGCCTCGAACACCGTCCAGCGCGACGTGAAGCCGACAAGCACGGCGAAGAGCACCACGACGACCATGAACAGGCGCGCGATCGGCGCGTTCATCGCGGCTCCACGGCCTCGCGCCGGGCGCGGTCGGAGACGAGCAGCAGCAGCGCCAGGAGGACGAAGTTGGCGAGGATCGACGAGCCGCCGTAGGAGATGAACGGGAGCGTCACGCCGGTGAGCGGGATGACGCGCGTGACGCCGCCGACGATCACGAAGACCTGCAGCGCGAAGACCGCGGTGAGGCCGGTGGCCAGCAGCTTGGAGAACGAGTCGCGCGCGAGGGTGGCGACCTTGAAGCCGCGCTCGACGGCCAGCAGGTACGTGCACAGCACGGCGCAGGCGCCGATGAGGCCGAGCTCGTCGACGATGACCGAGTAGATGAGGTCGGTCTGGGAGGCGGGCAGCAGCGGGGTGCCGCCGACGCTGAGCAGGGCCTGGCCGAACCCCTTGCCGAAGAGCCCGCCGTCGGCCTGGGCGAAGACGGACTGGGCGATCTGGTAGCTGCCCGGCGTCTGGTCGTAGAGCGCGCCGAACGGGTGCAGCCAGGCGTCCACGCGGTGGGTGATGGTCGGGCGCACGTGGTAGAGGACCCACGAGCCCGCCGCGAACAGGCTCAGCCCGACCGCCACGAACGACAGGCGGTTGGTGGCCACGTAGACGACCGCCAGGAAGCCGCCGAAGAACATCAGCGACGACCCGAGGTCCTGGATCACGAAGAGCATGGCCATGGCCGCGCCCCACACCACGAGCAGCGGCCCGAAGTGCTTGAGCGGCGGGATCGTGATGCCGGCCACGCGCCGCGCGCCGATGACCAGCAGCTGGCGCGTGTCGCGCAGGTAGCTGGCCACGAAGACGATGATCGCGATCTTGGCGAACTCCGCCGGCTGGAAGGTCAGCGGGCCCAGCTTGACGCCCAGGTAGGCGCCGTTGACCTGCGAGCCGATGCCGGGCAGGCGCGGCAGCAGCAGCAGTGCGATCCCGACGGCCGCCACCGTGTAGCGGTAGCGCTCGAGCACCCGGTAGTCGCGCAGGAGGACGATCGTGGCCGCGAAGAGGCCGAGGCCGATGACGAACCACTGCGCCTGCTCGCGCGCGAGGTCCTCGTCGATGCGGTAGATCATCACCAGCCCGAAGCAGGCGAGGACCGCGAAGAGCGGGAACAGGTAGGGGTCCGCGTAGGGAAGGGTGAAGCGCAGCACGACGTGCGCGGCCAGGCACAGGGCCAGGAAGAGCGCGCCATAGGTCAGCGAGACGTTGGAGAGCACGTCGTTGCGCTGGATGAACACGGCCGCGAAGCCCGCGGTGAGCAGCAGCGACGCCGGGACCAGCGCCAGCAGCTCGCGATTGCGCGCGCTGGTCATCGCGGCGCCAGCTCCCCCGTCTCCAGCTGCCGCACGAGGTCCTGCGCGTCGTCCTTGGAGCGCAGCTTGTGCTCGGTGATGGTGCGCCGCTGGGCGGCCGTGAGGTCGTCGAGCGGAACGCCGGACTCGTAGTTGACCGTGTAAAGGTCGACGCCGGCCGGCAGGTCGTACGGCAGCCCCCGATAGACGGTGACGAAGCCGTCGCTGCTCGTCCCGACGAAGTACACGGTCTGCGAGGCGTAGTAGCCGCCGAGCACGACGCACGAGAGCAGGAAGAGGACGAGGATCGCTCCCACGGGCACGCGCGGGCGGCGGCGCCGCCGCCTCGGGGTCTCGATGGCGCGCGGCGCGCGCGGCGCGCGCCGGGCCACCGGCTCGGTCGCGGTCGCCGCCGGCGTGGCCACCGCGGTGACGGCCCCGACCGCCCGATGCTCGGCGGTCTCCTCCGCGGCGGCGCTCGTGGCTGAGCCGGCCTCCTCCAGCCGGAAGAGGACGACCGTGATGTTGTCGCGTCCGCCGGCCTCGTTCGCGGCCTCGATGAGCGTCCGCCCGGCGGCGGCCAGCGACGGCGCGCCCGCGACCAGCTCGCCGACGCGCGCCTCGTCGACCATCGAGGTCAGGCCGTCGGAGCAGATGAGATAGACGTCCCCGGCGCGGGCGGGCCATGTCCGGCTGTCGGCCTCGACGCCGGTCTCGGGCCCCAGCGCGCGCGTGATGATCGAGCGCTGCGGATGCTCGTCGGCCTCCTCGCGCGTGAGCTTGCCCTGGCGCACGAGCTCGTCGACGAGGGTGTGGTCGTCGGTCAGGCGCTCGAAGACGCCGTCGCGCAGGCGGTAGAGCCGGCTGTCGCCGACGTGGGCCACCGTGACCTCGTCCTCGCCCACGTACGCCACGGTCAGCGTGGTCCCCATGCCCGCGCGCTGGTCGTCGGACTGCCCGACGGCGTTGATGCGCTCGTTGGCTTCGCGCACGCGCGCGCGCAGGCCTTCCTCGATCGAGTCCGAGCCCTCCGGTACGCCCTGCTCGAGCACCTCGACGGCGAGCCGCGAGGCGACCTCCCCGGCCTGCGCCCCGCCCATCCCGTCGGCCACGGCGAACAGCGGCGAGCGCGCGAAGTAGGCGTCCTCGTTGCCCCGGCGCTGGCGGCCGGTGTCGGTGCGCTCGAAGTGCTCGGCGACGCGCAGCATCAGTGGTCCGCGTAGGTGAACTCGCTGTCTCCGATGCGCACGCGGTCGCCCTGGTGCAGCGGCTGGGGACCGGAGAGCAGCTCCTCGTTGAGATAGGTGCCGTTGGTCGACCCGAGGTCCTCGATCACGACGATGCCGCCCTGGCGCACGAGCCGGGCGTGGCGCGAGGACGCGAACGGGTCCTCCAGGCGGATCTCGGCCTGGTCGCCGCGGCCCAGGACGGCCCCGTCGCCGACGTCGTACTCCATGCCCGGAGTGTGCCCCGGCGCGCGCTCGACGATGAGGCGCGCCTGGGAATCGTCGCCCAGGCCGGCGCGCGACGCCGGATGCAGCCCCGTCGCGTCGGACGTGACGTCGGGCGCGAGCGCGGCCACCGAAGGTCGCGCGGGCGGGCGGCTGAGATCGCGCAGGGCACTGCGCGACACCCAGAGCAGGAAGAGGTAGAGCACGGCGAGGAAGCCGAACTGCAGCGCGACCGATATCGGCTCCACCACGACGCCGGCGGGCATTCACTCCACCTCGAAGCGAGCGTCGACGGTGCCGACGTCCAGCTGGTCGCCGGCCGCCACCGGGTGCGGCTGGTTCGGGCGCACGGCCTCCCCGTTGACCTTCACGCCGTTCGTCGACCCCAGGTCGGTGATCGTCCACCCGTCGCCGAGCGGCCGCAGCTCGGCGTGGCGGCGTGAGACGTTGGAGTCGGCCAGGACGATGTCGCACTCACGGCTGCGTCCGACGGTGGCGCCTCCGGGGCCGATCGCGTAGCGCTTGCCCTCGGCCACCAGCATCGGCCGGCCGGCACGGCCGCTGCGCGCCTCGTGCAGGTCCTCCTGCGCGCGCGCCGCGGACGAGTAGATCATCGTATGCCCGTGGTCGGCCTGCTCGACTGCCTCGGCCGCGGGCCGCACGAGCCGCGCCTGGATGCCGAACTCGCCCAGGCGCAGGCGATCGTCGGTATCGAAGGTGATCTGCGGCCGGCTGACCAGCGCGAGCCGCTCGCGGCGCGCGTGCTCGAGCAGGTAGGCGGCGAGCTCGTCGAGCACCTCCTGCTCGACGCCCTCGAAGCGTCGCCGGTCCTCGGCCGCCAGCCAGACGACGTACTCGTTGGGCACGTACGTGCGCGAGACCGAGACCGTCTTGTGCTCGTCCATCTCGCGGGCCAGCTTGCGGGCGATCTCGACCGGCCGCACCTGCGTGCGGAAGACGCGGCCGAACGTCCCCTCGACGAGGCCGGCGATCCTGTCCTCGAAGTTGCGAAGGAGGCTCATGGAGGGCGTGGGTGTCCCGGAAGGCGCAGGAGGCGCGCCGATGTGGCAAGCGGGAAGAGGTGATGCTACGAGCCCGAACGCCGGTACGCGTCTCTCCGTGACGCTGCGGCGACGAGCGCGAGGCCGCCCGCGACGACCGCGCTCGCCACCACGCCGCGCATCGCGGGCTGCCAGGCCAGCCCCGCGGACATCGCCTGCGTGGCCGAGCCGAGCCCGGCGGCCCAGGTGGTGGCCCCGACGACGTCGGCGGCCAGCGCGCGCCCGCGCACGAGCACCGGCAGGAGCACGGCCGCGGACGCCCAGAGGGCGGCGAGGATCAGCGCACCGCTCGTCACGAGCGGCAGCAGATGCGTGCCCGCGAGCGTGGCGTCGGGCGGCATGCCGAGTGCGAGGCGCCTGCCGCTGAGGACCTCGGCGAGCATGAGCCACCAGCAGCCGAGGGCGCCGAGGGCGGCGCGATGCCACGGCCGCGTCGCCTGCCCGGCCAGCGCGGGCCACGCGCCCGAGAGTCCGAGGACGCCGAGCATGGGCGCGCCGGCCGGCAGCGACCACAGGCCGCCGGAGCGTCGCAGGAGGAGGGCCGTCGGCGCCGCGGCGAGGCCGAGAACCGCCGCCGTGGGCCCGCTGCTCCACGCTGCCAGCGCGGCGACCATCGCCAGCCAGCCCAGGCGCGGCAGCACGAGGACGGCCACCGCGGCGGCGGCCGCGGCGGTCAAGGGCGCCACCGCGACGCCGGTCCGCGGCGTCAGCCAGGCGACGGCGGCCGCCGCCAATCCGCCGGCGGCCAGCGCCGCGACCGCGCGCAGCTTCGGCCGCACCCTCGGCCGCGGTGCCGGACGAGCGAGCCCTTCGAGCGGACTGCCGGCGATCGTTCCGCGCTCGTCGTCGACCACGGGCAGCGCGTCGGCCAGCGCGTCACGCAGCTCGCCGAGGCTCCCGCGCTGCTCCGGGCGCGGCAGGACGGCGCGGTCCAGCGCGTGGCAGAGCTCGAGGTCGAGGTCACGGCGCAGGCGCCCGAGCGGCGGCAGTCGCGCGCCCAGGCGACGCGCCGTGGACGCCGCGCCGCGGCCGCGCACCGGGTTGACGCCGCTGAGCGCCTCGTAGAGCACGAGGGCCAGCGCGTAGAGGTCGGCCTCCTCGCCCGCCTCGCGCCCGTCGGCCTGCTCGGGCGCCATGTAGGCGAGCGTGCCGACGACGTCGCCGGTGGCGGTCAGGGCATCGTCGCCGACCATGCGCGCGATCCCGAAGTCGGTGAGCTTCGCCACGCCACCCCCGCCCTGCGGACGGTCGGGCACGATCACGTTGCCCGGCTTGACGTCGCGATGGATGACGCCGCGCCCGTGGGCGTGGCTCAGGGCATCGCACAGCGCCACGCCGAGGCGCAGCACGTCGCGGTCGGAGAGCTCGCCCTCCTCCATGAGCTCGGCCAGCGTCCGCCCGCGCACGAGCTCGGAGACCAGGTAGACGGCCTCGTCGTCGCGGCCGGACTCGTAGAGCGCGACGATCCCCGGATGCGACAGGCGCGCGGCGGCACGTCCCTCGCGCTCGGCGCGCGCGGCCACGGCGGGGTCGTGCATGACGATGCGCTTGACGGCCACCGCGCGGCGCAGGTGCTCGTCCTCGGCCAGCCAGACGACGCCGAAGCCGCCGGAGCCGATCCGCCGCGCCAGTCGGTAGCGGCCGAGGACGCGGCGCGCCTCCCCGCCCTCGCCGGCGCGCGGCACCGCCGTGGCCTGCGTGGGGTCGTCGAGGGTCCTCACCGCCTCCCTGCTTCGCCGTCCCCGCCCTGCCTCCTCGCGCTGCAAGGCGCCGCCCACCGCCTGCCTCCTCGCGCTGCAAGGCGCCGTGCGTGGCACGTTCGCCACGCGCACAGTCCGGTCCGATGGGCATACTGAGCGCTTGGCAAGCCGAACTGGAGCAGTTCTTGTCGTTCTTCGACGAGGGTGACGAGCCCACACGAGTGCGTACGCGCGCCGCGCGGCCGCGCCGTCCCGCCACCGCTTCGCGCGGCCCCGCGCCTCCCGACCGCCAGACGGCGCGCACGCGCCAGGCGGTCGCGATCGTCGGGCTCATCGTCCTGCTCGTCCTCGTCGTCCTCTTCGTCAACGGCTGCCTCAACACCCGCAAGGACAACGCGCTGAAGGACTACAACCGCAACGTCACCGCGGTCATCGACGACTCCGACAACTCGGTCGGCAAGGGCTTCTTCCAGCTCATGGCCCAGGGCGCGAGCAACACGCAGGAGCTTCAGGTGCAGGTGAACCAGCTGCGCCTGAACGCCGACCAGGACGTCGAGCGCGCCAAGGGCTTCGACGTGCCCGGCGACATGGCGGCGGCGCAGCGCTACCTCGAGCTGGTCCTGAACTTCCGCGCCGAGGGGCTGAAGAAGATCGCCGACCGGATCCCGTCTGCGCTCGGCCGCGGGCAGACCTCGCAGACCGCGATCAACCACATCGCGGGCGAGATGCAGCTCTTCCTCGCCTCCGACATCGTCCATGCCCAGCGCGTCGCGCCGTTGATCAAGGACGCGCTGTCCAAGAACGGGATCAGCGGCCAGCGGATCGCCGGCAGCCGGTTCATGCCCGACGTGGCGTGGCTGAGCCCGGCCACCATCGCGGACCGCCTCGGCCGGGGTACCGGCACGTCGGCCACCGGAGCGCCGACGCCGGGCCTGCATGGTCACGGGTTGCTCAGCACCGCGATCGGCGACAAGGTGCTGACGCCGAAGGCGACGGGCGCGGTCAACACCGTGCCCGCGTCGGCCAACCCCGCCATCACGGTGAAGTTCGCCAACCAGGGCGAGCACGACGAGAGCAACGTGAAGGTCTCCATCCGGCTCACCGGCGGCGGCAAGACCATCGCGCAGACGAAGACGATCGCCCAGACGAAGGCCAAGACCGACGCCACGGTGAGCATCCCCCTGGGCCAGCAGCCGCCGGTCGGCGTCGGCACCGTCCTCACCGTGTCGATCGGCAAGGTTCCGGGCGAGACGAACCTGACCAACAACCGCTCCGAGTACTCGGTCATCTTCACGCGCTAGCGACGCCACCGGTGGGGGCCAGCCACGCCCCCCGGTGCGAGGCCAGCACGGCCCCCGGCGCGGCACCAGCCACGCCCCCCGGCTCGGCACCTATCCTTGGCCACCGTGGACGAGCTCTCCTCCACCACGGGCATCGTCGCGCTCGCGGCCGGCGGGCTGGCCCTCGTCGCGCTGCTGGCGGTGGCCCTCCTCGTGCGCGCGCTGCGCCGCGTGCGTGCCGATCAGCGGGTCATCCTCGGCGGCAGCGCTCCGCAGGACCTCGTCGCCCACGCGGCCGGCCTCGAGCGCGGCTTCGGCTCGCTCAACGACTACGTCGGCGACATCACCGCCCGGCTCGACGAGCGCCTGAGCACCGCGGAGACGCGCCTGGACGGCGCCGTCGCCTACCACGGGCTCGTCCGCTACGACGCCTACAACGAGATGTCCGGGCGCCAGTCGACCTCGATCGCGTTGCTCGACTCCAAGGGCTCGGGCATCGTGATCTCCTCGATCCATCACCGCGACCAGGCACGGCTCTACGCCAAGCAGGTCATCGACGGGCGCGCCCAGCTCGAGCTCTCGCCCGAGGAGGAGGAGGCCATGCGCGTCGCGCTGGCGGGCGAGGTGCCCGACGCCACCGAGCGCCGCCGGTGATGCGCCTGGGCTACCTGGGCCCGCCCGGCACGTTCAGCGAGGAGGCGGTGCGCGCGTCGTCGCTGCACGCCGACGCCGAGCTGGTGCCCTACGCCTCGATCCACGAGACGGTGATGGCCGTCGAAGAGGGCGCCGTCGATCGCGCGCTCGTGCCGATCGAGAACGCCCTGGAGGGCGGGGTGACGGCCACGCTCGACGCGCTGGCCGGCGACGCGCGCGAGGTCGCGATCGTCGGCGAGGCCGTCCTCGCCATCCGCAACTGTCTGGTGGCCCGTGACGAGCTCGCGCTCGACGACATCGCCGTGGTCGTCTCACACCCCCAGCCGCTGGCGCAGTGCGCGCGCTTCCTGCGCGCCGAGCTGCCGCGCGCCGAGGCGCGCCCGGCGACGTCGACGGCCGAGGCGGTGCGCGCCGTGGCCGCCGCGCCCGAGCCATGGGCGGCGCTCGGCCCCCGAACCGCCGCCGAATGCTACGGCTGCCGCGTGCTGCGCGAGGGAGTCGACGACGATCCCGACAACGCGACGCGCTTCGTGTGGCTGGGCCCGGCGGGCAGCGCGCCGCTGGCCGGAGACGGTGCCACGACGTGGAAGACGTCGGTCGTCTTCGCGGGCGCCGGCGACGTGCAGCCGGGCTGGCTCGTGCGCTGCCTGTCGGAGTTCGCCTTCCGCGGCGTCAACCTCACCAAGATCGAGTCGCGCCCGCGGCGCGGGCGGCTGGGTCACTACCTGTTCCACGTCGACATGGAGGGTCGCGCCGACGAGCCCGCCGTGGCGGGTGCCGTCGACGCGCTTCACGCGCACTGCGAGGAGGTGCGCCTGCTGGGCACGTACCGAGCGGCCTGAGCGGCTCGCGCGGTGCTCTACACTTCCGCCGCAGAATCGCCATGGGGAGGGACACGCCACCAGGCCCACCACGGTCCGCGCCGGTTCATGAGCACCGGCGGCGCGGGCCTGACGCTGGCCGGGTGCTCGTCCTCAACGCGACCTACGAGCCGATCAACGTGTGCACGGTCCGGCGCGCGGCGGTCCTGCTGCTGAAGTCCAAGGCCGAGATCCTCGAGCACGCGTCGTGGGAGCTGCGCTCCGAGCACACCTCGATGCCGCGGCCGGTGGTCATCCGACTCGTGAGCTTCGTCAAGGTGCCGCGCGACACGCATCGGCGCAAGATCACCCGCCGCGCCGTCTTCGCCCGCGACGGATGGACGTGCCAGTACTGCGGCTCGCGCTCGAACCTCACCGTCGATCACGTCATCCCGCGCTCGAAGGGCGGCGCATCGAGCTGGGACAACATCGTGGCCTCGTGCGCGCCCTGCAACCGGCGCAAGGGCGACCACCTGCCCGAGCGCGCGGGCATGCACCCGCGCCGCCAGCCATCGGCGCCCAGCCCGCACGTCTTCATCCACGTCGCCAGCCCCACGATCCCTGCGGCCTGGCGACCATGGCTGCCCGAGACCGGCGCCGTGGCCGACGCCGCCTGAGTGGACTGGGCGCAGGCGCTCCCGCCGGCCTCGCTGCGCTGGGCCGAGGCCCAGGCCGGAGCGCGGTCGCTCGCCGCGCTGCCGATGGAGAAACCGCATGGGGGCCCGACTCAGGCGGCCACGTGGCCGCCCTCACCACCCCTCCAATGGCTGGCCAACCACCTGCTGGTCTTCGCCGACGGGCGGGAGCTCGTGCTGCGCCGGTGGGCGCGGCCGGGCTGGGACGCCGACGACCCGGAGCTGACCGCCGCCCGCGAGGCGCTGGTCCTCGAGCGGTTGGCCGACTCAGAGGTGCCGGCTCCGGAGCTCGTGGCCGCCGACGTCGAGGCCGAGGCCTGCGACGTCCCCGCGCTCCTCATCACGCGACTGCCCGGCGCGCCGTTCGACGGCCGCCCGCCGCTCGGGCCGCTGGTCGACGTGCTCGCTGAGATCCACGCGCTCGACCCGGACGGGATCCCGCCCTACCGGCGCTACCGCGAGCCCGACCGCCTGCGGGTCCCGCCATGGGCCGGCGACCGCAGCGTGTGGGAGGACGCCATCGCGCTCGCCCACGAGCCGGCGCCCGCGCTCCCCGGCCGCCTGATCCACCGCGACTTCCATCCCGGCAACACGCTGTGGGAGGGCGCGAAGCTCACCGGCGTCGTCGACTGGACGACCGGCTCGCGCGGTCCCGGCGCCGTGGACCTCGGCCACCTGCGCTGGAACCTCGTCGTCGACTACGGCCAGCGCGTCGCTGACGCCCTGCTCCCCCACGACGAGCACCACCCCTACTACGACGTCGTCACCGCCCTCGACGCCGTCGAAGACCTGGCCCATGACCGCCCGTACGCGGAGCTGCTGCGCCTCGAGGAGCACGTCGCCCGCGCGCTGGCGGAGCTGTAGCCCGGCCGGTCGACGCACTCCGCTGCGCGCAGCCCTCCGCTGCGCGCACGCGGCCGCTCCGGAACGCACGAGGGGCGCCCGGCGTGGGCGCCCCTCGCGTGAGACATGACTGGATAAAGGATCGGGCGGCGGTTGGTGCTACACCGGGGGGACCAGTTCCGGCATGCCGTCCGACGGTGGCCCGGGTTGGATTCCGCTACGCGGCTCCAGCCTCCGACCTAGCGGCCGGTCACCTCCAGGGTCCCGCAAGAACTAGAACTACCTATACGGACCACCTCCTTTCTCTGGTGATCCGAGAGTAGCAGTCCCCAGCGACGACTCAATCCCCGTTCGGCGACGTTTCGTCGGAGGGTCCGGCGTCGGCCTCGGGGGACGCGCCGTCGCCGTCCGCGCTCGCTCCGTGGACCCCCAGCGCCTCGCCCGAGTCGGCCGACAGGTCGACCGGACCGTCGGCCGCGGGAGCGTCGCCGGCGACGACCGCCGAGGTCGACGCCTCGGACTCCACGACGAGCGCGACGGCCGAGACGCGGTCGTCCTCGCGGACGTTCATGAGCGTGACGCCCTGCGCGGAGCGGCCGGTCTGGCGGATCCCGCGGACGCCCGTGCGCTGGACCATCCCCTCCTGGGAGATGAACAGCAGCTCCTGGTGCGGGCGCACCACGAGCGCCGCCGCCAGCCCGCCGCGCTTCTCGGAGAACTTGATCGTCTGCACGCCCTTGGCCCCCCGCGAGGTCTTGCGGTACTCGCTGACGGCGGTGCGCTTGCCGAAGCCGTTCTCGGTGACGACGAGGACCTCCTGATCGTCGCGCGCCACGTCCATGGTCAGCACCCGGTTGTCGGCACCGGTGATGTTCATCCCGCGCACGCCGCTGGTGTCGCGGCCCATCGCGCGCACGTCGTCCTCGGCGAAGCGCACGGCCAGGCCCTCCTTGGAGATCATCAGGATCTCCTCGCCGCGGTCCACGCGCCGCACGGAGACGAGCTCGTCGTCGTCGCGGATGTTGATCGCGATGATCCCATCGGCCTTGATCGGCGTGTTGTAGGCGCCGAACTCGGTCTTCTTGACCGTGCCCTTCCTGGTCGCGAACACGAGGTACTGAGACTCCGAGAAGTCACGCGTCGAGAGGACGGACTCGATGCGCTCGCCCTCGCGCAGCGGCAGGACGTTGACCAGCGCGCGCCCCTTGGCGGTGCGCTGCGCCTCGGGCAGCTCATAGACCTTGGAGCGATAGACCTTGCCGCGGTTGGAGAAGAAGAGCAGGAAGTCGTGCGACGAGCACACGAAGAGGTGCTCGATGTAGTCGCCGTCCTTCATGTCCATCCCGGTGACCCCGACGCCGCCGCGGTGCTGCTTGCGGTAGGTCGTCAGCGGCAGCGACTTGATGTAGCCCGACTTGGTGATGGTGATGACCATCTGCTGGTCGGCGATGAGATCCTCGATGTCGATCTCGTCTTCCGAGGCGGTGATCTCGGTGCGCCGGTCGTCCTCGAAGCGCTCGGCGATCTCGCCCAGCTCCTCCTTGATGATGCCCAGCACCCGCTCCTCGTCGCCGAGGATCTCGCGCAGCTCCTTGATGCGCTCGACGACGTCGGCGTGCTCGGAGCGGATCTCGTCGGACTCCAGCGCCGTGAGCTGTGACAGGCGCAGGTCGAGGATGGCGGTGGCTTGGATCTGCGTGAGCTCGAAGCGGTTCATCAGCTCCGTGCGGGCGCTCTCGCGGTCGCGCGACGCGCGGATGAGCTCGATCACCGCGTCGAGGTTGTCGATCGCGATGAGCAGGCCCTGGAGGATGTGCGCGCGGCGCTCCTTCTCGGCGAGCTCGAACTTCGTGCGCCGGACGACGACCTCGCGCTGGTGGCTGACGTAGGCCGAGATGACCTCGCGCAGCGACAGCGTGCGCGGGATGCCGTCGACCAGCGCGACCATGTTCACCCCGAAGGTCGACTGCATCGCCGTGTGCTTGTAGAGCTGGTTGACGACGACCTTGGGGAGCGCGCCGCGCTTGAGCTCGATGACCAGGCGCATGCCGTGGCGGTCGGACTCGTCGCGCAGGTCGGTGATGTCGGGCAGCTTCTTCTCGTGGACGAGGTCGGCGATCTTCGTGATCAGCCCGCCGTCGCCGCCCTTCTTCACGGTGAAGGGCAGCTCGGTGACGATCAGCGCCTCCTTGCCCTGGCCGATCTCCTCGATCCCCACGCGGGCGCGCACGCGCACGCGGCCGCGGCCGGTCTCGTATGCCTCGCGGATGCCCTGGCGCCCGACGATGATGCCGCCGGTCGGGAAGTCCGGGCCCTTGACGTGGGCCATGAGGCCCTCCACCGAGATCGTCGGGTCGTCGATGAAGGCGATGACCGCGTCGACCACCTCGCGCAGGTTGTGCGGCGGGATGTTCGTGGCCATGCCCACGGCGATCCCGGTCTGGCCGTTGACGAGCAGGTTGGGGAAGCGCGCCGGGAGGACCAGCGGCTCCTGGTGATTGCCGTCGTAGGTGGGGATGAAGTCGACCGTGTCCTGGTCGAGGTCGCGCAGCATCTCCATGGCCAGGCGGGTGAGGCGCGCCTCGGTGTAGCGCATGGCCGCGGGCGGGTCGTCGTCGACCGAGCCGAAGTTGCCCTGGCCATCGACGAGCGGGTAGCGCATCGAGAAGTCCTGGGCCAGGCGCACGAGCGTGTCGTAGATGGCCGAGTCGCCGTGCGGGTGGTACTTGCCCATGACGTCGCCGACGACCGCCGCCGACTTCGACCGCGGCCGCGTGGGGCCGAGGCCGTTCTCGCTCATCGAGTACAGGACGCGGCGGTGCACCGGCTTGAGGCCGTCGCGCACGTCGGGCAGCGCGCGCCCGACGATGACGGACATCGCGTAGTCCAGGTACGCCGAGCGCATCTCGTCTTCGAGCGCGCGCGGCTCGATGTTGCCTCCGCCGATGATGTCGGTGCCGGCCATCTAGACGTCCACCGTGGCCGCGAGGGCGTTGTCCTCGATGAACTGGCGGCGGAACTCGACGACGTCGCCCATGAGCATCGAGAAGATGCGGTCGGCCGCCGCGGCGTCCTCCATCGTGACCTGGGCCAGTGTCCGGGTCTCGGGATCCATCGTCGTCTCGCGCAGCTGCTCGGCGTCCATCTCGCCCAGGCCCTTGAAGCGGTTCAGGCCGACGCCGGGCTGCTTGCGGACCACGTTGAGCACGGTCTCGCGCAGCGCCTCGAAGGACAGCGCCTCGTCGGACTTGTCGCCCAGCTGGACCGTGAACGGCGGCGTGCCGGCCAGCTCGACCAGCGCCGAGTGGACCTTGATGAACGTCTTGTACTCGGGCGAGTCGAACAGCGCGCGCTTGATGCGGTGCGTCTGCGCCAGGCCGGTGCGCGTCTCGATCGCCTTGACGCGGAACTCGTCGGGCCCCTCGTCGATCAGCTCGGTCGTGTGCACGTCGCCGTCCCCCGACGCGCGCCGCATGATCTCGAGCGCGTCGTCGGCGCTCACCGCCTGCTCGTCGAGGATCGAGGACTCCTCCAGGAAGCGCACGGTGTCATGGCCGTGCTCGGCGCGCAGCGCGCTGGCCCAGCCCTCGTACTGCTTGCGCAGGCGCGTGTAGCGCTGCCAGCGGGCCTCGGTGAGCTTGAACGGGCGGCCCTGGCCGTCGAGGACCTCGAACTTGTCGAACTTGTCGTAGAGCAGGATCTCCTCGAGCTCGGAGTCCTTCTCGACGTAGCGCTCGTTGCGGCCCTGCTTGAGCTTGTAGAGCGGCGGCTTGGCGATGTAGACGTAGCCGGCCTCGATGAGCTCCTGCATCTCGCGGAAGAGCAGCGTGAGCACGAGCGTGCGGATGTGGGCGCCGTCCACGTCGGCATCGGTCATGAGGATGACCTTGTGGTAGCGGGCGCGCTCGAGGTCGAACTCGTCGCGCACGCCGGTGCCGATGGCGGTGATGAGCGCCTGGATGGCGTCGTTCTGGAGGACCTTGTCGATCCGCGCCTTCTCGACGTTCAGGATCTTGCCGCGCAGCGGCAGCACCGCCTGCGTGTTGCGGTCGCGGCCCTGCTTGGCCGAGCCGCCCGCCGAGTCGCCCTCGACGATGAAGATCTCGGCCAGCGAGGGGTCCTTGACCGAGCAGTCGGCCAGCTTGCCGGGTAGGCGCGTGTTCTCGAGCGCGCTCTTGCGCCGCGTGAGGTCGCGCGCCTTGCGCGCGGCCGCGCGCGCCTGCGAGGCCTGGACCGCCTTGCGGATGACCTGGTTGGCCTCCGCGGGGTTCTCCTCCAGGAACTCGCCCAGGCGGGCGTTGACGATGGTGGCGACGAAGCCCTCCATGCCCGGGTTGCCGAGCTTGGTCTTCGTCTGACCCTCGAACTGCGGGTCGGCCAGCTTGGCGGAGATGACGGCCGTCAGCCCTTCGCGCACGTCCTCGCCGGAGAGGTTCTCGTCCTTCTCCTTGAGCAGCCCCTTGTCACGGGCGTAGCGGTTGAGGGTGCGCGTCAGGGCGCTGCGGAACCCGGAGAGGTGCGCGCCGCCCTCGTGCGTGTTGATGTTGTTGGCGAACGAGAACACGGACTCCTGATAGGAGCCGTTCCACTGCATGGCGACCTCGACGGCGCCCTCCTCGGACTCGCCCTCGAAAAAGATGACCTTCTTGTGGATCGGCTCCTTGTTCTCGTTGAGGAACCGGACGAAGTCCTCGATGCCCCCGTCGTACTGGAACTCGACGTGGTTGCCGCCTGAGCGCTCGTCGGTCAGCGCGATGCGCAGGCCGCGCGTGAGGAAGGCGGTCTCGCGCAGACGCTGCTCGAGGATCGAGAAGTCGAAGTCGAGCGACTCGAAGATCTCGGCGTCGGGCAGGAAGCTGATCTTGGTGCCGGTCTGCTTCGTGGGCTCGCCCTTGCGCAGATCCGCGCGGGGGACGCCGCGGTCGTAGTCCTGGGTCCACGTGTGGCCGTCACGGCGGACCTCAACGATGAGCGACTCGCTCAGCGCGTTGACCACCGACACGCCGACCCCGTGCAGGCCACCGGAGACCTTGTAGCCGCCGCCGTCGCCGAACTTGCCCCCGGCGTGCAGGACGGTCAGCACGACCTCGACGGCCGGCCGGCCCTCCTTCTCCATCGTCGCGACCGGGATCCCGCGGCCGTCGTCGACCACGGTGACCGAGTTGTCGGGGTGGATGGTGACCTCGACGTTCGAGCACACGCCCGCGAGCGCCTCGTCGACGGAGTTGTCGACCACCTCGTAGACGAGGTGGTGCAGACCGCGCAGGCCCGTCGAACCGATGTACATCCCGGGGCGCTTGCGCACGGCCTCGAGACCCTCGAGGACGGTGATGTCCTGAGCGTCGTAGTCAGCCGATCCCTTCCGGCCGTCCTGATGGTCTGAGTCCTGCGCCAACGTGCCTCCGTAGACGTGAAGAACCCCGGTTCCGGGCTAGTCGCCACCCGACCGGGGCTCGAGCAACTGGTAGACAGAACAATAGCACATCGAGGGGTCCTCCTGGCCGCTCAGCCAGTGCCAAAATGCCTGCAAATCGCGCCAAAAGTGCGTCACGAGCGCCGCCTCTTGGCCGGGGCCGCGGAACAGCGCAGCGCGGACACCGATTCGGCCCCCAGCGCGGCGTTCAGGCGGCCCACCAGCTCCGGTCCCATGAGGTCGAGCTCCTGGCCCCAGACGGCGGACGAGCACGTGACGCCGAGGATGCCGTCGCGCTCGCTCGTGGGCTCCGCCTGCGCCGCGATCAGCGGCCCCACGACCTGCGGCCAGACGCGCTGGATCTCGGCCAGCGTCGTGTGCGGGGCGACCCGGTCGGCCAGCGCCGCGACGGCGTGAGAGAGCGGGCGCGGCTCGGGCCGGCGCCTCACGCGGGCACCGGCGCGCTCGACGCGACCACCGCTCCGCCGTCCACGCTCAGGCGCACGACGTCGGCCTCCTCCGCGCCGGGCACGTGGGCGAGGTCGGTCGTCGTCACCACCGACTGGCCGACGCGCAGGCGCTCGACGAGGCGCTCGCGGCGCGCCGCGTCGAGCTCGCTCATGACGTCGTCGAGGAGCAGGAGCGGCGGTGCGCCGCGCTCGTCCTCCAGGGCCGCGCGCTCGGCCAGGAGCAGGGCCAAAAGCGCGAGGCGCTGCTCGCCCTGCGACCCGTAGGCGCGCAGCTCGCGCCCGTCGCGGACCAGCGCCACGTCGTCACGGTGCGGCCCGTGGGTGGTGAAGCCGCGCTCGAGGTCGGCGTCGATGCGCTCGGCGAGCTCGGCGGCGAGCTCGGGCGCGGTGGTGGCCTTCGACCGCGGGCGGTAGCGCAGCTCGGCCGCCCCGGACAGCCCCAGCTCCTCGGCGACCAGCGCGAAGCGGGGCCGCAGGAGCGCGACGGCCGCGGCGCGATCGTCGCGCAGGGCGATGCCATGGCGCGCGAGCTCCTCGTCCCACGCCGCGAGCGCGGACCGCGACCGGCCCGCGCGCACGCGGGCCAGGAGGGCGTTGCGCTGGGTCAGCGCGCGGCCGTAGGCGCGGCGCGTCTCGGCGCGCGCGGGCCACAGCGCGGCCACGAGCTGGTCGAGATGCGCGCGGCGCAGTGCCGGCGGGCCCTTCACGAGCTCGAGGCGGTCGGGGAGGAACACGCTGACCAGCGGGCGATGCGGCGCGTCGAGCAGGCGCTCGGCCGGCGCCCCGTCGACCTCGAAGCGCTTGGCCTCGCCGGGCTGGAACCCCACGCCCAGCCCGTGCTCGCCATCGCGGTCGCGGCCGCTGACCTCCACCCGGGTGGCGGGAGCGTCGAAGCGCACGACCTCGCGTTCGTTGGTGGTCCGGCACGAGCGGCCGGTGCACCCGAAGTACAGCCCTTCGAGGAGGTTGGTCTTGCCGGCGCCGTTGGGCCCGTGGACGACGGTGAGCCGCTCGCCGAGGTCGACCTCCGCAGATGCGTAGCTGCGGAAGTCGCGCAGGCGCAGGCGGGTCACCACCACCGCCGCCTCACACGTTGAGCCGGATGGGCATGATGAGATAGAGGAAGCCGCTGCCGTCCGCGGACTCGAGGAGCCCCGGGCGCAGCGGGCTGATCAGCTTCAGCACGATGTCGTCGGAGCCCGCGCTCTCCAGGCCGGCGAGCAGGAAGTCCGGGTTGAAGCCGATCTCGAACGGTTCGCCGGCGAACGGAACGGGCAGGGGCTCGGAGGCCTCGCCCACGTCCGGCGTCTGCGCGGAGATGCTCACCTCGCCCTCGGTGAACGAGAGCCGGAGGGGAGCGTTCTTCTGCGCCATGAGGCTGATGCGGCGCACGACCTCCAGCAGCTCCTCGCGGTTGATGGTGAGCTCGTGCTCGTAGGCCTCCGGGAGGAGCTGGCGGTAGTTCGGGAACTGACCGTCGATGAGGCGCGATGAGAGCGCCAGGCCATCCACCTCGAAGACGACCTGGTTGGCACGCACGCCGATGCGGATGTCGTCGATGTCGTCGCGCACGAGGCGGCCCAGCTCTTCGAGCGCGCGCGCCGGGACGTTGGCCTCGAAGCCCTCGTCCAGGGAGGCCTCGAGGCGGGTCTCCTTCACGCTCAGGCGGTAGGAGTCGGTGGCCACCATCCGCAGCTCCTCGCCCACGGCCGATACGAGGATGCCGGTCAGGATCGGGCGGGTCTCGTCGCGTGAGGCGGAGCGCGCCACGCGGGCGATGGTCTCGGTGAAGGCCGGCGCCGGCATCGTCACGATCTGGTCGCCGCCGGGCTCGGGCAGCGGCGGGAAGTCCTCGCTGCGCAGGACCCGGATGTGAAAGCGCGCCGGGCCGGCGACGACCTCGACGTCCTGCTCGGCAGGGCGCAGCTCGAGCGAGACGTCGCCCGGCGGCAGCTGACGGACCACGTCGACCAGCAGCCGGGCGGGCAGGACCACGACGCCGGTGCGCTCGACGTCGGCCTGAAGGGGGACGCGGAGGGCGACCTCCATGTCGGTCGCGCGCAGCTCGACGGCGTCGGCGGCCACGATCTGCACACCGGAGAGCGCTTGCACGGCGCTGCGCGTGGAAGCGACGCGCGAGACCACCTGAAGCTGGGTCAGCAGCTCCTGCGACGAGGTCGACAACTTCACGATGGCCACCTCTGGAAGGAGATCGAAGTCATAGGGCGTGTGGAGATGTGCACAGGCGTGGAAAGGGCCGCATCGTGCGGGCGGAGAACGCACATCCGGCGGTGGGAACCCCACCGGAGTCTGTCAGTCATGTCGGAGGGATCGCGCGGCCGTGAGCCGCTCGGTCAGGCGCCGAACGATCGCGACGGCGTCGGGATCGACCGCGAGTCGCTCGGCGGTGCGACGGCACGCGTGCATGACCGTGGTGTGGTTGCGCCCGCCGAAGCGCGCGGCGATGGCGGGGAGGGTCTCGCCGGTGTGCTCGCGCGAGAGGTACATGGCGACCTGGCGCGGCCAGGTGAGGCGCGCGGCGCGACTGCTCGAGAGGAGCTCGTCGCGCGTGAGCCCGAAGGCCTCCGCCGTGGCGTCCTGGATGGCTTCGACGGTGGGACCTGACGGGCCGCGCTGGAGCGGGTAGAGCTCGTCGAGCACCTCGGCCGCGAGGTCGCTGGTGAGCTCGCGGCCGGTGAGCGAGGCGAAGGCGACGACGCGGATGAGCGCCCCTTCGAGGGCGCGCACGTTCTCGGGCACGCGGTCGGCGAGGAGGGGGAGGACCGCGGCATCGCGCAGAGCGATGTCGTCGTGCTGGGCGCGCTTGCGCAGGACAGCGAGGCGCGTGGACACGTCGGGCGCGGCGATGGCGCTGACCAGGCCGGCCTCGAAGCGCTCCCGCAGGCGATCCTCGAGCGCGTTGAGGTCGCGTGGCAGGCGATCGCAGGTGAGCACGAGCTGGCTGCCCATGTCGTGCAGCGCGTTGAAGGTGTGGAAGAACTCCTCCTCGGTCTTGGCCTTGGACGCGAGGAACTGGATGTCGTCGATGAGCAGGACGTCGCTGTGGCGATAGCGGCCCTTGAAGCTGTCCATGTCACCGCGCTGCAACGCGGCGAGGAACTGGTTCGTGAAGGTCTCCACGGTCGTGTAGCGGACCGTGAGGCCGGCGCCGTAGGCGAGGACGTAGTTGCCGATGGAGTGCAGGAGGTGCGTCTTGCCGACGCCGGGCGGCCCGTAGACGAAGAGCGGGTTGTAGGCCTGCCCCGGCAGCTCGGCGACGGCGAGCGCCGCCGCGTGGGCGAGGCGGTTGGAGTCGCCGATGACGAACTGGTCGAAGGTGTACTTGGGGTTCAGGCCGTGGGGCTCGGGAGTGGTGAGGTCCTGCCCGCGCGCCTCGGCGGCGGTCCTCCGCGGCCGCGATGCGGCGCTGCCCGCGCGGACGTCGACGGTGACCTCCGGTCCGAGGACGGCGGCGGCGCTGGCCTGCAGGACGCGACCGAAGCGATCGGCCACCCAGGACCGCAGCTCGCGCGGCGCCTGGACGACGAGCAGATCGCCGTCGAGCTCGAGCGCCCGCAGGGGCGCGAGCCAGATGTCGTACATGTCGGCCGGGACCGCTTGACGCAGCTGATCCTGGATCGCCTTCCAGATGTGGTCGGGGTCGTCGGTCACGGCAGGGGCGGTCGGCTCCTCGGCAGGCAGCGTCCGGCGGGGGTGAGAGGAGGCCGCCCGGGGGCGACCGGCGCGGCGACTATAGCAACGGGTCCGGGGCGCGAACGGGGCCCCGCGAGGTCGCTCGCGGAGCACGTCGCAAATCGCGAACAAAACCGTGACGGGGCTGTGCACACGCCTGTGCATGGCCTGTGTATGGGGATTCGACGCGCCGCGCGCGCTAGACTGGCGCGCCGGTCATCGACCTCTTCGCCCGCCTATGAAGCGCACCTACCAGCCCAAGAAGCGCAAGCGCGCCCGCACGCACGGGTTCCGCGCGCGCATGCGCACGCGCGCCGGCCGCGTCACGCTGAAGCGCCGGCGTGCGAAGGGCCGCAAGCGGCTGACCGTCTGAGCGTCGTGGAAGGTCTGCCGCGGGTGGGAGGGCCGAGTTCCCGCCGGCCGAAGCGCGGGCGCCTGTCGCGCAGCGCGGAGTTCGAGCGCGTCTACCGGCAGGGACGCTCGGTCGGCAACCGCTTCCTCGTGCTCTACAGCTTCCCCCGCTCGACCGCCGGCGAGCCGGCCGATGGCACGCGCCTGGGCGTCTCGGTCTCGCGCAAGGTGGGCGGGGCGGTGGAGCGCAACCGCATCAAGCGCCTGCTGCGCGAGGCGTTCGCGACGCTGGCGGACCGGGTCGACGACGACCACGATGTCGTCGTCGTGGCGCGCCCGGAGGTGAGCGACCTCGCCACGCGCGAGGGGCTCGAGGGCGTGCGCGCCGCGCTCGAGGAGCTCGTCGAGAAGGCGGGGGCGGGCACGGAGGCCGACCGCTCGTGATGCGCCGCGTCGTCCTCGCCCCGATCGTGGCCTACCAGCGCGTGGTCTCGCCGGCGCTCGGGCGGCGCTGCAAGTACGAGCCGACCTGCTCGGCGTACGCGGTTCAGGCCATCCGTGAGTTCGGCATACTGCGGGGCCTGGTGCTGGCGGCGTGGCGGGTCCTACGCTGCAACCCGCTCAGCCACGGCGGCTTCGATCCCGTGGAGGCCCAGCGCCTGTTCGGCCGCCGATCCACGAACCCATAACCACCTTGCCGATCGCCAACATCTTCCAGCCGCTGATCGACGTGTTCGATCACGTCCTGGTCTTCTTCCACGACAAGGTCGGGCTCTCCTGGGGCTTCTCGATCATCGCCCTCACGGTCTGCGTTCGCGCCGTGCTCATCCCGCTGACGCTCAAGCAGTTCCGCTCGATGCAGTCGCTTCAGCGGCTCGCGCCGGAGATCAAGGAGCTGCAGGCGAAGTACAAGGACGACAAGCAGCGCCTGAACCAGGAGATGATGAAGTTCTACCAGGAGAACAAGGTCAACCCGTTCGGGTCGTGCCTGCCCCTGGTGGCCCAGCTCCCGGTCTTCCTTTCGCTCTTCTACATGTTGCGAAAGGACCTGAAGGTCGACATCTGCCCGGACATTGCGCAGTTCGCGGCGCAGCACGGGCAGTCGGTGACGTCGGTCGCGTGCGATCAGGTCAACCCCGGGAGCGCCGGGTTCCTCTTCATCAACGACCTCACGGACAAGGCGACCGGCGCGACGCTCGCGGTCCTGCTCGTCCTCTACGTCGGCTCGCAGCTGCTGTCGAGCGTGCTGATGTCGGTGACCGCCGATCGCAACCAGCGCTTCATCATGATCGCGCTGCCGTTCGTGTTCGTGCCGTTCATCCAGGGCTTTCCCGCCGGTCTCATCGTCTACTGGATCACGACCAACCTCTGGACGGTCGGACAGCAGTACCTCATCCGCCGAACCGCGGGGCTGCCTGTGCGCGGAGCCCCGTTGCCAAAGGGCGCCTCGGCGGCGGTCTCGCCGAGCGAGCAGGACAAGGCGAAGGACAAGGGCAAGGAGAAGGGCGACGGCGGCGGGACTGGCCGGCGCGGCAAGGGCGAGGCCACCGACGGCGACGGACCGGCCGCCGAGCGGCGGACGACCGCGCCCCCGCGCCCGCCGCGGCAGCGGCGCAAGAAGAAGACGGGGAGGCGGCGGTGAACGGCGGCGTCGTGGAGGACACGGTCCGCGAGGTGCTCGTGGAGGTCGTGGAGGCGCTCGGCCTCGTCGGCACGGTCGACGTCGATCGCGACGGCGAGGTGGTGACGGGCACGGTCCATGGCGACGACCTCGGGCTCTTCATCGGACGCCATGGTCAGACGATCGACGCCGTCCAGCACCTCACCTTTCGCATCGCCCTGGCCCGCGGAGCGGGGGAGGAGGGAGACCTCCGCGTGGTCATCGACGCCGAGGGCTACCGCGCCCGCCGCGCCGAGGCACTGCACCGCGTGGCCGACCAGGCCGCCGAGGACGCTAGGCGCTACGCGCGGCCGGTGGCGCTCGACGCGATGACGGCCAGCGAGCGCAAGCTCGTGCACGAGTACCTGCGCGATCGCGGCGACGTCGAGACCTACAGCGAGGGCGAAGAGCCCGATCGCCACCTGGTCGTCGCGCCGCTGGTCGTCTGAGGCGGAGGTTTCACGGTTTACACCGCTGCCCGCCTGGAGGAGCTGGCCGGGCGGTACGGGCTTCCCGGCGACGCGCCGGCGCAGTTCGCCCTGCTGTTGGATCTCGTGGCCGAGGAGCCGAGCGCGATCACGACCGTCCGCGATCCCGCACGGGGCGTCGACGTGCATGTGGCCGACTCGCTGGTGGCGCTCGAGGTGCCGGAGGCGCGGGCGGGGCGAGCAATCGCCGATCTCGGGTCCGGCGGCGGCTTCCCCGGGCTGGCGCTCGCCGTCGCCCTGCCCGAGGCGCGCGTGGCGCTGGTCGAGAGCGTCGGGCGCAAGGCGGCGTTCCTGCGCAGGGCCGTCGAGCGCCTGGGGCTTGCCAACGTCGAGGTCGTCGGGGCCCGTGCGGAAGCATGGCCCGGGGGGCTGGGCGCGCACGATCTCGTCACCGCGCGTGCCCTCGCGGCCCTGCCGGTCGTGGTCGAGTACGCGGCTCCGCTCCTGCGGCCCGGCGGGCGGCTCGTCGCGTGGAAGGGCCGGCGCGACCCGGCCGAGGAGGCCGACGGGCGGGCGGCGGCCGCCGCGCTGGGGATGAGCGAGCTGGAGATCCGGCCCGTGACGCCCCTTCCGGACGCCGGGGAGCGCCATCTGTACCTCAGCTCGAAGGTCAGTGCTACGCCCGCGAACTACCCGCGTCGCACGGGAATGGCCCGCAAACGACCGCTGCGAGCCTCGACCTCAAGCTGAGGGTGCTTCGGCGGCGAACCAACTGGTCACCCGCTCCGACCGCGGCCGCCGCTAGCGTGCATCGTCCGATGGGCACGGTGTACGCCATCACCAATCAGAAGGGCGGGGTGGGCAAGACCACGACCGCCGTGAACGTCGCGGCGTGCATCGCCGAGGCGGGGTACGCGACGCTGCTGGTCGACATCGATCCGCAGGCGAATGCGACGGTCGGCTTGGGCTTGCCGAAGGAGCACGAGCCGAGCATCTACGACGTCCTGTCGGGGGCCGCTGGCGCCGAGGACGCCGTCGTCGACTCGGGCATCGCGAACCTCTCCATCCTGCCGTCGCACCCTGATCTGGCGGGCGCCAACGTCGAGCTCCCGCGGGAGCCGGGCTCCGAGCAACGGCTGCGCGAGGCGCTGGCGCCGATCCGCGATCGCTACTCCTACACCCTTCTGGACTGCCCTCCCTCCCTCGGCCCGCTGACCGTCAACGCGCTCGTCGCGGCCGACCGCGTCATCGTGCCGGTCCAGACCGAGTACTACGCGCTCGAGGGCCTGGCCGGCCTGCTCGACACGCTGGGTCTCATCCAGCGCGAGCTCAATCCACGACTGGCGGTCGCGGGCATGCTCCTGACCATGCACGACGGGCGCACGCGCCTGGCGCGCGACGTCGAGCGCGAGGTGCGCGAGCACTTCCCCGAGCTCGTCTTCGACACCGTCATCCCGCGCAACGTCCGGATCGGCGAGGCGCCGAGCTTCGGCCGGCCCGTGATCCACCACGACCCGCACTCGAGCGGGGCCGAGGCGTACTTCGAACTGGCGAAGGAGGTGGCCGCACGTGGCTGAGCGTCGCGGCATGGGCCGCGGACTGGCGGCCATCCTCTCGGTCTCCGAGGCTGGGGAGCGCGAAGGAGCCGAGCTGCGCGAGCTCGCGGTCGAGCTCGTCGCGCCCAACCCGGAGCAGCCGCGCAAGCGCTTCGACGAGGACTCGCTGCAGGCACTGGCCGACTCCGTCAAGGACCGCGGCGTCCTGCAGCCGGTGCTCGTGCGTCCGCGCCCGGGCGGGACCTACGAGCTCGTCGCCGGCGAGCGACGCTGGCGCGCGGCGCAGCTCGCGGGCCTCCAGACGCTCCCTGCCCTGGTCCAGAAGCGCGACGACGCGCAGTCGCTCGAAGTCGCGCTCGTCGAGAACATGGCCCGCGAGGACCTCAACCCGATCGAAGCCGCGCGCGCGGTCGCCGCGCTGGTCGAGGAGCTGGGGCTCACCCGCGAGGCCGTCGGACGCCGCGTGGGACGCAGCCGGGTCGCGATCTCGAATCTCCTGCGCCTGCTCGACCTCCCCGACGAGGCCCTCGCGCTCGTCGAGGA
>DASVFT010000083.1:0-11642 GCA_036379935.1 Solirubrobacteraceae bacterium
CGAGCTCGCGACGCGCGGCGGTGCCCACCGCCTTGATCATCCGTCCGCCGGCGCCGATGAGGATGCCCTTCTGCGACTCGGCCTCGACCCAGACGAGCGCCCGCACGACCACCACGTCCCCGCGCTGCTCGATCTCGTCGACGACCACCTCCACCGCGTGCGGCACCTCCTGGAAGGTGCGCCGCAGCACCTGCTCGCGGACAAGCTCGGCCAGCAGCACCTTCAGCGGCTGGTCGGAGCGCTCGTCGGGTGGGAAGAGGAACTCCCCCTCGGGCATCAGGTCCGAGAGGTGCTCGCGCAGCGCGGCCACGCCGCGGCCGGTACGGGCGCTGACCGGGAAGATCTCGTCGGCGACGTCGAGCCCGGCCGCCTCGGCCAGCACCTGCACGGTGCGCGGCCGATCGAGGCGATCGACCTTGTTGACGGCCAGCACCACGGGCACGCCGCCCGCGCGCAGGACCTCGGCGATCCAGCGATCGCCCGGTCCGACGCCCTCCTCGCCGCTGACCACGAAGAGCGCCGCGTCGGACTCGGCCAGCTCGGCCTCGACGCGGCGCTGCATGCGCTCGGTGAGCGCGTCGCGGGGCCGCTGCACGCCGGGCAGGTCGACCAGCACCAGCTGAGCGTCGTCCGAGGTGGCGACGCCGCGTATCGCGCGGCGGGTGGTCTGCGGCTTGTCGGAGACGATCGCCACCTTGCGGCCGACCATCCCGTTGACGAGCGTCGACTTGCCGACGTTCGGGCGTCCGGCCAGCGCGACGAAGCCGGAGCGCCGCGTCACCAGTTCAGCAGCTCCGCCTGGAGCGCGAGCATCTCGCCCTCGTCGGTCTCGTGGTCCATGCCGGTGAGGTGCAGCGCCCCGTGAAGGACGGCCTCGCGCAGGTCGGTGGTGTGCGCGGGGCAGATGACGATGTCGCCGAGCTCGCGCGGACCGGCCGCCGGACCCGTCTCGTCGACCGGGAAGGAGAGCACGTCGGTGGGCCCGGGCGTGCCGCGGAACTCCTCGTTGAGCGCCGCGATCTTCTCCGCGCCCACGTACTCGATCGCGACGTGACCGTCGTCCACCCCGGCCGAGCCGAAGGCGATGCCGACGAGGCGCTCGACCTCCGCGCGCGGCGGCGCCTCGGGGCCGCCGTCGCCGATGACCTCGACCTCGAGCACGGGCGGCTAGGCGCGGCGGCGGTCCGGCGCGGCGGGGCGCAGCTCGGGCGCGGACCGCTCGCTGTGCTCGTTGTAGGCCTCGACGATGCGCTGGACGAGACGGTGGCGAACGACGTCGGCGCCGCCGAAGCGCACGAACTCGACGCCTTCGACGTCGGCCAGGATCTCGCTCACCACGACCAGGCCGGAGCGCTGGTCGCGCGGGAGGTCGATCTGCGTGATGTCGCCCGTGATGACCATCTTCGAGTTGAAGCCCAGGCGCGTGAGGAACATCTTCATCTGCTCGGGGCTCGTGTTCTGGGCCTCGTCGAGGATCACGAACGAGTCGTTGAGAGTTCGGCCACGCATGAAGGCCAGCGGCGCCACCTCGATGACGTTGCGCTCGAGGTGAGTGGCCACCTTCTCGGGATCGATCATGTCGTGCAGCGCGTCGAACAGCGGCCGCAGGTAGGGGTCGATCTTGGCCATGAGGTCGCCGGGCAGGAAGCCAAGGCGCTCACCGGCCTCGACGGCGGGGCGGGTCAGGATGATGCGGTTGACCTCGCGGCGGCTGAGGGCGGCGGCGGCCATCGCCACGGCCAGGAAGGTCTTGCCGGTGCCGGCGGGCCCGATGCCGAAGGTGATCGTGTTGTTGCGGATCGAGTCGACGTAGCGCTTCTGGTTGACCGTCTTGGGCGCCACGCGCGTGGAGCGATGACGCCAGACGACGTCCTCGAGGACCTCGGCGGGCGACTGGTGCTGGTCCAGCGCGTCGGTCACGGCCGCGATCGTCCCCTCGGCGATCTCGTGACCCTGCTCGATGAGCTCCGAGAGCTCGCGCACGACCACCGCCGCCGCTGCCACCGCCTCGGCCTCGCCGTCGAGCGTGATGACGTTGCCGCGCAGGTAGAGCTTGCAATCGACATGGCCCTCGAGCGCACGCAGGATCTGGTCGCTGGAGCCGCTGAGGGCGGCTGCCACCTCGTTGGCGACCTCCAGCTGGCGGCGCATCAGCCGTTCAGCACCTCTTGGGCCAGGGTCGAGACGCGCTTGCCGTCGGCGCGTCCCGCGACCCGCGCCATCGCAGCCTTCATGACGTGCCCCATGTCGCGGGGAGAGCTGGCGCCGGTCTCCGCGACGGCGTCGGCGACGATGGCCCGCAGCTCGTCGTCGGAGAGCTCGGCCGGTAGATAGGCCTCGATGACCTGCGCCTCGGCCTCCTCGGCCTCGGCCAGCTCCGGCCGTCCGCCCGCGCGGAAGGCCGCGGCCGACTCGTGGCGACGCTTGCGCTCGCGGCGCATGACCGCGAGCTCGTCGCCGTCGCCCTCCTTGGCCGACTTCTGCAGCTCCGACAGCACGAGGCGAAGCGCGGACACGCGCTCTTTCTCCCCCGCCTTCATCGCGACGGTCAGGTCCTGCTTCACCCGGTCGGCAAGCTGCACCGAGTCGATGATACGACGGGGGCCGGGCACCGCCGCGCGGAGCGTGGGCCGGGGTCCACGCGGGACCCCGGCCCGCTCCAGCCGCCCCCCTCTTGCTGCTGCCCCCTAAGGGCCGTCCGCCACCATCCCGGTCGCGACGGCTCCCCCATGCTCCGTCGCCATGGCCCCCAGCCAGGCGCAGAGCTGCTCGCCGTCCGCGAACCGGGTAGTCGATCCTGAACGGACGTGCTCCGCCAGCCCGTGCAAGGTCGCGTCCGGCACGGGCTCGCTCGGCTCCGACGGCACCCAGACGCGGACGACGAACGTCTCCATCGCGGGCGACCTTCCCGCACGCGGGTTCGAATGGTCTTAAACAGGCGCGGCGATCGGGAACGAGGCCGGCTCGACGCCGATCTCGTCCATGCGCGCGCGATAGGAGCGGAAGGCTCGCCGGGCCTCGCCGTGGCGACCCGCGTCGGCGAGGCTGGCGACGAGCGCAAGGTGCGCCTCCTCGTCGTAGGCGTCGCGCTCGAGCACCCGCAGCAGGTAGCGCACGGCGGCGTCGAGGTCGGCCGCCGCGCGGGCGTCGGCGGCCAGGCTGCGGGCCACGCGGACGTAGACGTCGCGCGCCTCGGCGCGCGCCCCCACCACCCAGTCCTCGTAGAGGTCCTCCTCCAGGAGGTCGCCGGCATAGGCGGCTTCGGCCGCCACCAGGCGCTCGTGCGCCTCGGCCACACGGCCCGCCTGGCGCAGGGCCAGGCCCGCGACGGCGGTGGTCAGGAAGGCCTCGAGATCGACGGCCACGTGCTCGAGGTCGAGGGCCACCGCGCCCCCGGCGGAGCTCACGAACCAGTCGGCGCCGAAGCGCCGCTGCGCGTCGAGGACGCCGCGCAGCGTGCTCAGCGCCACCGACAGCCGGTTCGCGCACAGCGTCGGGTCATCGCCCGGCCACAGTGCCTCGATGAGCGCGTCGCGCTGGACCGGGCGGCCGCGACGGGCGACGAGGATCTTCAGCAGGTCGCGCGCCTTGCGCGAGCGCCAGGCCGCGCGCGGCACGGGCATGCCGTCGCGCAGCACGCGAAAGCCGCCGAGCGACTCGATCGCCACCGTGCCGGCCGGCGTCGCCTCGACCGGCACGGCCTGCGGTCGCGCTCCGAGCTCGCGCAGGCGCGCCTCGGCCGCGGCGGCGAGCGCCGCGCGCTGCTCGCCCGCGAGCGTGTGGGCCAGGGCGAGCTGCGCCCGCGCCTCACCGAGCGGGTTGCCGAGCTCGTGCCAGACCGCGACGGCCTGCTCGCAGGCCGTGCGGCGCGCGCGCTCGCTGCCGGCCGCCCGCCCCTCGAGCTCGAGCGCCTCGGCCAGGCCGGCGCGCTCGCGGCGCAGGCGCGCGGTGGCGCCCGCGTCGGCCGCCGCCTGCGCCGCCGCCTCGCGGTCGCCGGCCACGAGCGCGACGTGGCCCACGGCCAGCAGCGCGGCGACCTGGCCCATCCCCGGACCGTAGGCGGCGGCGCGGGCGGCCAGGAGGCCGGCCTGCTCGGGCTCGTCGGCCGCCAGGACCCGGGCCAGGCCGGCCAGGGCGGGCACGAGGGCCTGGAGGTCGCCCATGGCGTCCGCGCGCCGCGCCGCCTCCTCGTAGGCGCCGCGCGCCAGCGCGAGGTCGCCGCGCTCGCGGTAGACGTCGCCGAGGATCCCCAGGGCGTAGGCCACGTCGTTGGCGCCCACCCGCTGGTACACGGCGCGCGCGGCCTCGAGATCGGCGATCGCTTCGTCGAGGCGACCGAGGCGCAGGCGCGACTCGCCCCGGTTGGTCAGGGCCAGCGCCCGGAAGGTCCCGAACCCGCCGAGGTCCGCGAGACCGAGCGCGAGGTCGAGCTCGGCGATGGCGGCGGCGTAGGCGCCCTCCTCGAGGTTCCGCGACCCGCGGTTGACGCGGATGCGGATGACCTGGAGCACGTCGTGAGCGCGCTCGGCGTGGTCGAGCGCGCGCAGGTAATGAGCGTCGTTGACCGCGCGATCGCCGTCGAGCGCCGCGAGCATGGCGAGCACGGTGTGGGCGGCGGCGAGGGCGCGGTCGTCGCCCGTGGCGGCGGCCAGCTCGTGCGCGCGCGCCGCGTGGGCGCGGCAGTCGTCGGCATCGCCGCGCAGCCAGAGCGCGCTGGCGTGCCACGCGTGCAGGAGGGCGGCGTCGCTCGTCGGCATGGCGTCCTCACGACCGCGCCGGTAGGTGCCGAGGGCCGTTTCCAGGTCACCGCGCAGGTGGTGGATCAGCCCGATGCGCCAGGCCAGGCCGGCGTCGATCTCGACGTCGGCGCCCGCCGCCCGCTCCAGGCAGCGCAGCGCCTCGTCCCAGTCGCCGCGGAGCTGGTGGGCCTCCCCCAGCAGGCGCTCCAGAGGCGCGTCGCGCTCGGCGGCGGAGAGGGCGCCACCGGCCTCGACGAGGACGTCGACCGTGCCCTCGCGCAGCAGCGACGCACCGTGGGTGGCCAGCAGCGCGGCGATGGCGCGATGGTCACCGACGGCGCGCAGCGAGCGCAGCGCCAGCGCCGGGTGGTCGTGGGCGGCGTACCAGTCGGCCGCGCACTTGTGGAGCTCGAGCAGCTCGGCGGGCGCGGTCGGCAGCGAGGCGAGCGCGACGTCGCGCGTCAGCGCCGTGGGAGCGAACCACTGCGCCGGCGGCGCGGGGTGCTCGACGAACAGGCCACGGCGCGCCAGCGAGCCGAGCGCCTCGGCGGCCGCCTCGAGCCCGAGCGCCGTGCATAGGTCGGGGTGCACCCGCTCCAGCGGCGCGGTCAGGCGCACGAGCTGGCGCACGGCCGGCGGCTCCTGGGCGAGGACCTCCCGCGCGAGATAGCCGAACAGCGCGCCGCCGGGCCGCCGCAGGCGCTCGACGGCCGCGGGGCGGTCGGCCGGCGGCAGCGTTCGCATCGCCTCGCAGGCCAGGCGCACGGCGGCCGGCCAGCCGCCCGTCACCGCGTGGAGCGCGCCACCCAGCTCGCGGGCGCCGTCGTCGAGCTCTGCGCCGAGCAGGGCGCTGACCTCGTCGGCGTCGAAGGTCAGGTCGGCGCCGCCCAGCTCGAGCACCTGCCCCTGCCCGCGCAGCCGGTCGATGGAGAACGGGACCTCGGCGCGGGAGGCGAGGACCAGGTAGAGGTCGGGCGGCGACTGGCGGCACAGCGCCTCGACCACGCGCATGGCCGGTCCGTCGGGCGCAAGCTCGTGCAGGTCGTCGAGCACGAGCCCGATCGCGCCGCCGAGGCACTCGTGGAGCGCCTCGGACAGCGCGGCCGCGAACGCGTCGGCGCGCACGCGCGCATCGGCGCTGGCCTCAGGCCCGCGAGCGGTTCCGGGCGCGGCGGCCAGGCCGGCGGGAAGGTCGGGGAGGCGCAGGCGCAGCGCGTCGACGAGGCCGCGGCCGAGCCGCGCGAGGGCGCCGTCCTCGGAGCCGAGCGTGTACCAGGCGACCTCGCGGCGCGCGGCCCATTCAGCCAGGAGCGTCGACTTGCCGAAGCCCGCGCCGGCCACGACGCTCGTCACCCGGCGCCGCGGCGCGCCATCCAGGCGGGCCTGCAGGTGCGCGCGCGGCAGCGTCGCCGGCCCCGGCGGAGGCGGGACGATCTTGCTGCGCAGCGTCATGGGGCGGTCGTCCGTGCGCCTCACATCGGGCCGAGTATCTCCACTTCGCGGCCGATGTCCAGCGAGCGTGCGGACGACATCGTTCAAGCTTCCCGGCGGTATGGTCGACCCCATCGGCATGCGAGCGCTTCTGTGCGCGACGATCGCCGCGCTGCTCATGGCCGGTCCGGCGGCGGCCGCGGCGCCGAGGGGAACGTGGGATCGCCACGAGCAGCGCGTGGTCGCGCACGCCGGCGTCCTGCCCGACCTCGACGACGGCGACTTCCACGGCGAGCGGCCCGTGGCCGGCGGGCAGGTCCGCCATGCCCTCGGCACGCTCGCGCTCCGGCTCGGCGTGGCTCCCGTTGGCGCTCCGACGGGACGCGTCACCGTCGCCGGGTTCGATCGACTGCTGATCGCCCAGCTGGGGCTGGCCGACGTCGCCGCCTACGTGCAGAGCCAGGCCGCCGGCGCGGGCCTGGCGCCCCCGCCGCGGTTCGGCTCCGAGGTGGTGGCCCGGCTTCTCGGTCTGCGCTTCAACCACCCCGTACGGCACGAGACCGACGAGCTCTATCCCTGGCAGCCGATCACCCGCGCCGAGGCGGCCTACACGCTGGCGCGCGTGCTCGGCTTCACGGGCGGTGAGGCCGCATGGGTGCGCGCGACCCTGGCGCGCTTCGTCCTCCCCCGCTACAGCGGGCGCACGCGCACCGCCCTGCGCGTCGCCGTCCAGCGCATCGGCATGCCCTGCGTCTGGGGCGGGGTCCTCGATCGGCCCGGCGCGTGGCAGGCCATGGGCGGCTACGACTGCTCTGGCTTTGCCTGGCGCGTGTTCAAGCTCACCGGGCTCGCGCACATCGGCGGGCGGACAGCAGCACAGCAGGCGGCCGAGATCCCGCGCTCGCGGCGCCTGCGCCTGGCGCAGGTGCGCCCGGGCGACCTGCTCTTCTTCGGGCCAGGCCGCTTCTGGCAGAAGGTCACCGAGCGGCGGATCGTGCACGAGGGCATCGCCCTCAGCAACGAGTGGATGATCCACGCCAGCAGTCAGGGCGTCTTCGTGTCGCCCCTCTTCGACCCGTGGCGCGCGCACGAGTTCAGCTGGGCCCGGCGCGTGCTCTAGGTTCAGGCGCGCTACGGCGCGGCGCGCAGCAGCAGCGCGACCCACTCGCCGGCGCGGCGCCGCTCGGTCTCGCGCAGGCCGTGGCGCGCGAAGGCCGCCGCCACCTCGTCGCCCTCGTGGGCCAGAAGCCCGCCGGCCACGAGCGCGCCGGGGATCGTGCCGGCGAAGCCGTCGGCCGCCACGCGCAGCAGCAGCGGCCGCAGGAGATTGGCCACCACGACGGGCGCGGCCGGGGCCGGGCCGTCGCGCAGGAGGTCGTGCCGGCGCGCCTCGACCTCCACGCCGTTGGCACGGGCGTTGAGCAGGGTGGCCCGTACCGCCTCGTGGTCGTGATCGAGGCCGGTGACCGGACCCCATCCGAGCCTGGCCGCGGCGATCCCCAGCACGCCGGAGCCGCAGCCGACGTCGACGAGCGGGCCGCCGGGCTCGAGCGTGAGCAGCAGCTCGAGGCACAGCCGCGTCGTAGGGTGCGCTCCGGTGCCGAAGGCCTGCGCCGGATCGATGACCACGTCGAGCCGCCCGGCGCGCGGCGGCGACCAGGGCGGGCGCACGAGCACGACAGGGCCGCCGGGCGCCGAGGAGCCGATCTCCACGGGCTCGTGGAAGGCCTTCCAGCGCTCGGCCCAGTCGTCGGCGACCTCGCTCGTCACGACCTCGACGAGCGCCGCGCCGGCGGCCGCGCGCACGGCGGGCAGCTCGGGAAGCTCGCCGGGAGCGCCGTAGACCGCGTACTCGACCACCTCGCCGTCCTCGCGCTCCTCGACGCCACCCGGCGCCAGCTCGAGCAGCTCGGCCAGCACGAGCTCGGCGTGCTCGCGCCGAACCCGCACGGCGAGGCGAATCATCCGGGCGCTATCCCAGCAGTCGCTTGAGCTTGCCCAGCAGTGAGTCGTCGGTGCGCAGGTTCTCCTCGGTCATCGAGTCGGCCAGCTCCTGCGCCAGCCTCCGCTGCTCCTTGCTCAGCTTGCGCGGGACGACGACGTTGACGACCACGCGCAGGTCGCCGTGGCGGCCGGGTCGGCGCAGCCGCGGCATCCCCTTGCCCGCCACCGTGAGGACGGCCCCGGGCTGGGTCCCGGCATCGACCTCGACCTCGACCTCGCCGTCGAGCGAAGGCGCTCTGAGCGTGGCGCCCAGCGCGGCCAGCGGCGCGGGGACGTCGAGGGCGGTGACGAGGTCGTCGCCGTCGCGGATGAAGCGCTGGTCCGGCGCGACGTGGACGAGGACGTAGAGGTCGCCGGGCGGGCCGCCGCGCTCGCCCGCGTGGCCGCGCCCGGAGAGCCGGATGCGCTGACCGTCGGCGATGCCGGCGGGGATGTCGACGCGCAGCGTGCGGCGGCGCACCTCGCGCCCGCGCCCGTCGCAGCGCGTGCACGGCTGCTCGGCCGTGCGACCGTCGCCCCCGCACACGTCGCAGGCCACCTGGCGCACGACCTGCCCGAAGGGCGACCGCGTCACCGCCTGGAGCATGCCGGCGCCGCCGCAGCGCTCGCAGGTCACGATCGGCGTGCCGGGCTCGGCGCCGTTGCCGTGGCACTGCTCGCACGCCTCGATGGCCTCGAAGCTGAGCTCGAGCTCGCTGTCGGTGGCGGCCTGGGCCAGCGTCACCTGCGCGCTGACGGCGATGTCGCCGCCCTGCATGGGTCCGCCGCGAGCCGTTCCGCCGAACGCGCCGCCGAAGAACGCGTCGAAGAGGTCGGAGATCGAGCCGAAGCCCTCGAAGTTGGGGGCGAAGCCGCCGGAGCGCAGGCCGTCGTGGCCGTAGCGGTCGTACGTCGCACGGCGCTCGGAGTCCGACAGGATCTCGTAGGCCTCGGCCGCCTCCTTGAACTTGTCCTCGGCCTCCGGATCGTGCTTGTTGACGTCGGGATGCAGCTCGCGCGCCAGGCGCCGGAAGGCCTTCTTGATCTCGGCCTCGCCGGCGCCGCGCCCGACGCCCAGGACCTCGTAGGGATCGCGCGGCCGCGTGCCCGCCATCAGTCGTAGACGTCCTCGATGTAGCGCGAGAGCTGGCGCGCGGCCTCACGCACGGTGCGAATCGCGGCCGGGTAGTCCATCCGCACCGGACCGATCACCGACACCGTCCCCAGGTCGCGCGTGGGCAGGCCGTAGCCGGCGGCCACCAGGGCCAGCGAGTGCAGGGCCGGCAGCTCGTTCTCGTGGCCGATGCGCACGAGCACGTCGCCGCGGCCCAGCGCGGCGCTGAGGACGCCCAGCAGCGCCACGCGGCGCTCGAGCATGTCCATGAGCTCGTTGATCTGCGTGAGGTCCTGGAAGCGGTGCTCGGAGAGCAGGCGTCCCGCGCCCTCGACGTAGAGCGTGTCCTCCGCGGTCGCGGCGAGCTGGGTGAAGGCGGGCAGCAGGCGCTCCAGGAAGGCCACCTCGGTGGGACCCAGCGACGCGTCGGACATCCGCGCATGGAGCATGCGCGCTCCGAGGCTCACGCCCTGCAGGCGCTCGTTGAGGTAGGCGCCGGCCCACGCCGCCAGGCCCTGGTCGATGGGGCCCTCGAACGTGAGCACCTTCTTGCTCACGCCGCCGGTTGAGGTGATGACGACGACCATGAGCACCTGCGGCTGCAGCAGCAGGACCTCGACGTGGCGGATGGTGGCTGTCTCGATCGGCGGCGCCGAGACGATGGCCAGCAGGTTGGTGACCTGCGAGAGCGTCTCGGTGGTCACGCGCATCGCCTCGTCGATCTCGCGCTGCATGAGCTGCAGCTCCAGGCCGCGCTCGCGGGCGGGAACCGGCAGGTGATCGACGTAGAAGCGACGGCCGGCGTCGGTGGGCACGCGGCCCGCGCTGGTGTGCGGGTGCGCCAGCAGTCCCTGCTCCTCGAGCATCGACAGCTCGTTGCGGATCGTCGAGGGACCGCAGTCGAGCTCGGGCTCGCCGGCCAGGGCCTTCGAGCCCACGGGCAGCCCGGTCCTCGTGTGCAGCTCGACGACCTTGCGCAGGATCAGCTCTTGGCGGGGGGTGAGCACCACGCCCGATTGTAGGAACCGCGAGCTAGGGAACGGTGATCTCGGCCTCGGCGTTGCGGATGATGGCCTTGCCGTCCTGCTCGGCCACGGCGTGCACGACGGCGATCCCGTCGCGAACCTCGTGCACCGTGCCGGTCACCGTGACCTCGTGCTCGGGCAGGGCCATGCCGCGGAACTGGACCCGGAGGCGCCGCAGGCTCTGCGGCCCGCCGCCGGCCTCGGTCTGGGCCCGTGCGACCTGGGCCATCGTCCACAGTCCGTGCAGGATCCTTCCCGGCAGCCCGACCTGGCGGGCAAAGTCCTCGTCGATGTGGATCGGGTTGAAGTCGCCCGAGGCGCCCGCGTAGCGGACGGTCAGATAGCGATCGGGCGTGACCCTGAGCTCGGGGATCTGGTCGCCGCCCTTCACGGGGAGCTCCCTCGCACGATGTTCGACCACGTGCCGACGCACACGGTCTCGCCGTCCTGGTTCACCGAGACCGACTCGAAGACGTAGAAGCCGGTGCCGCTGCGCTCGGTGATGTCCTTGACCGTCACGGTCGTCGTCACCTCGTCGCCGGCCACGACGAGCGGTCCCCACGTGAACTCCTGTCCGCCGTGGACGAGACGCGCGAAGTCGATCCCGACCTCGGGGTCGAAGAGCGCCAGCATGATGGCCGGCGAGCAGTAGACGGCGGCGAACATGGGCGGGGCGACAACGTCGCGGTGGCCCGCCGCGCGCGCGGCCTCGACGTCGAGGTGGAGCGGGTCGGTCTCGCCGACGGCCCGCGCGTACTCCCTGATCTTCTCGCGCCCGACGGCATAGGTCAGGGGCTCGTAGCGCTTGCCGACGGCATCGGTGGAGACGGCCATCGCGCGCACAGGCTAGTCATCGCGCCCGCTGCGTGGCTGCCACGCAGCCGAGCACGGCGAGCGCCGTCAGCAGCGTGCCCGGCCCCACGTGCTCGCCGAGCAGCAGCGCCGACCAGCCGAGCGTGAGGACGGGCTGGGCGAGCTGGACCTGGCCGATCCGGGCCACGCCGCCGCGCGCGAGACCGGCGTACCAGGCGAAGAACCCGAGGAACATCGAGACGCTGGCCACGTAGGCGAGCCCCAACCACGCCGTCGCGCCGGCGTGCAGCCCGGTGAGGGCGACGGCCACGGCCGTCACGGTGGCGGTCAGCGGCGCGGAGAGCACGAGCGCCCAGCAGATCGTCGCCGGACCGCCGAGGGTGCGGCTCAGCGCGCCGCCCTCGGCATAGCCGATGGCGCACAGCGCGACGGCGCCGAGGAGGAAGGCATCGCCGACCTCTGGTCCGGAGATCCCCTGGGTGGCCACGAACGCGAGCACGGCGACCATGCCCGCGCCGGCCGCCAGCCAGAAGCGTC
>DASVFT010000084.1:0-11271 GCA_036379935.1 Solirubrobacteraceae bacterium
AGCGCGTCGACGTCCAGACGCTCCAGCTCATCGGCGATCGCGCTCGCGCGCGGGCCGCCGACGGCGGCGATGAGCTTCTCGTCGGAGAGCGCGAGGATCTCCCGCAGCCGTCGCCGCTGGTGGCGAGCGATCTCGATGCACCCCGCCAGGCGAGCGACGAGCCACGTTCGGGCCAGGCATTGGCCGCACGCGCCGGGATGGCCAGCGCCGCCGGCCGACTCGGAGCCGCTCGCGCCGGAATCGCTCACGCCGCCGGGCGACTCGCCGCCGCCCCGGCCGCAATCGCTCACGCCGCCGCTCCGACGAGGTCGATCCCGTCATGGCGGTAGCCCAAGGCAGCAATGACGTGCTCGCGGTGCACGTCGTCCACGCCCGCCAGGTCGGCGATGGTCCTGGCAACGCGCAGCGTGCGGTCGCGGCCGCGGGCGCTCAGGTCCCCGCGGCGGTAGGCGTCGAGCAGCGGGCCTTCGGCGTCGTCGTCGAGCCGAACGTGGCGACGGAGCAGCCGCGCGTCCATGTGGGCGTTGCACAGCGCCTCGGTGCCCTTGAGGCGCGACGACTGGCGCTCCCGCGCGGCCAGCACCCGCCCACGCTCCGTCTTTGACGACGCGGTCGGCTCGCGGGCGAGCCGCTCCGCCGCGGGGCGCTGGACGTGGACGACGAGATCGATGCGATCGAGCAGCGGTCCGCTGAGACGCCGCGCGTGACGGGCGAGCTCGCTCTCGGTGCAGCGGCAGCGTCGCGCCGGGGCGTGGCCGCACGGACACGGGTTGGTGGCGGCGACGAGGACGAAGCGCGTCGGGAAGATCGCCGCGCGCTGGGCGCGGACGATGGCCACACGACCGTCCTCGAGCGGCTGGCGCAGCGCCTCGAGCGCCGGGCGCGGGAACTCGGCGAGCTCGTCGAGGAAGAGGACGCCGTGATGGGCGAGGCTCGCCTCTCCGGGCACCGGGACAGGGCCGCCGCCGACGAGCCCGGAGGCAGAGATGAGGTGATGCGGCGCGCGGAAGGGCCGCTCGGCCACGAGCCCTGCGCCGCGGTGCACGCCGGCGACGCTGTGGATACGCGTCACCTCGAGCGCTTCGGCCTTGGACAGCGGCGGCAGGATCGAGGGCAGGCGGCGGGCGAGCATCGTCTTGCCCACGCCGGGCGGGCCGGACAGCAGCAGGTTGTGGCCCCCGGCGGCGGCGATGGTGAGCGTCTCGATGACGTCGGCGTGCCCGCGGACGTCGGCCAGGTCGAGGTGGCGCGCGGGCGGCGCGACGACACCGGGGGCGGGCTCGGGGGGTGGCGGGCGCTCGCCGCCGCGCAGGATCTCCGTGACCTCGGCGAGGCTGCGCGCGCCGACGACGTCGACGCCATCGACGAGGCTCGCCTCGAGCACCCGCTCGAGCGGGACGACGAGGCCGTCAAGCCCCGCGCGCGCGGCGCCTTCGGCCACGGCCAGCGCCCCGCGGCAGGGCCGGATCTCGCCCCCGAGCCCGAGCTCGCCGAAGACGGCGTAGCGCTCGAGCGCGCCGGCGGGAACGTGGCCGCCGACGGCGAGGATCGCGCAGGCGATGGCGAGATCGAACCCGGGACCGGCCTTGCGCAGCGAGGCCGGCGCGAGGTTGACCGTGACCCGTCGCAACGGGAACTCGAAGCCCGAGTTGAGGATGGCGGCGCGGACGCGCTCACGCGCCTCGCGGACGGCGCGATCGCCGAGGCCGACGATCGTGAAGTTGGGAAGGCCCGCGCGGATGTCGATCTCGACGGTGACCCTGCGCGGCTCGAGGCCGTCGATCGTGAAGGTGCTGACGCGGGCGAGCATGGGCCCCGACGCTAGGCACGCTCGCGTCACGGCGGAACCGCGCAACTGCAACGAGACCGCACAGGCGCCGCAGCTCCGCGGCGGCCTGTGCGACCCGCTGCGCTGATTTGTCACAGACCGCGTGTCACGCGCAACGCGCGCGCTCCTACCGTCGCCGAGCGTGTCCACCGACCTTCGTCATCACCTCGGCCGGATGGGCGAGGACCTGGCCCTGGCCCACCTCGAGCGGCTGGGCTACCGGCTCGTGGCGCGCAACCACCGCACGCGCTACGGCGAGCTCGACCTCGTCGTCTTCGACGGGACCACGCTGGTCTTCGTCGAGGTCAAGACCCGGCGCGCCAATCGCGCGGCGCGCGGGCCGTGGGAGGCACTGCACGAGCGCAAGCGCAAGCAGGTGCGCCGCATGGCCGCGGCCTTCCTCCTCGAGCCCGGCGACCGCCCCCGCTCGGCCGACCTGCGCTTCGACGCCGTCGGCGTGGTCATCGACGGCCAGGGCCGCCTCACCCGCCTCGACCATCTCGAGGCGGCGTTCTGAGGACGCCTCATGCCGGGGCGAGTCGAACCCTAGAGGGCGAGCTGCTGGTAGGCGGTGCTCTGGAAGGACAGACGGTGCAGCGGCGAGACGCCCTTGCGTTGGATCGCTTCGCGGTGCTCCGGCGTGGAGTAGCCGACGTGGGAGCGGAACTCCCAGCCGGGGTGCAGGGCGTCGGCGCGATGCATGAAGCGGTCGCGGGTGACCTTGGCCACGATCGAGGCGGCGGCGATGGCGGCGCTGGTGCAGTCGCCGTCGATGATCGGACGCTGCTCGTGGCCGATGTCGGGCACGGCGAAGCCGTCGACGAGGCAGAGCGTGCCGGGGCGTGCGACGCCGGCCAGGGCGTCGCGCAGCGCGGCGAGGTTCGTCTTGTGCAGGCCGCGGGCGTCGATGCCGCGCACGCAGCGCGAAACGACCACGACCTTCGCCGCGGTACGGACGACCACGGGGTAGAGCTCGTCGCGGGCCTCGGGGCCGTGCTGCTTGGAGTCGTTGAGCGCGGTCAGGGCGCGCACCTCGCGCACGCCGAGCGACTCGATGTCGAAGAGCACCGCCGCCGCGACCAGCGGACCGGCCAGGCACCCGCGGCCGGCCTCGTCGGCGCCCGCGACCCACCGAACGCCGAGGCCGCGGTCGAACTGGAAGAGCCTTCGGCCGGTGCGGCGCTTGGCGCGCGGGCGCCGTGGCGCGGCAGCCGCCGGGACGCGGGCGCCATCGGCCGGCGCAAGCGCGTGGACCGGCGGCGGGGCCGCCGGGCTGCGTGCGGGATCGTCGGCGGCAGGGCTGACAGCGGGCTCGGCGGCGGGGTCCCTCACGACGCGCATCACGGTAACGGTCGCTCCGGCGGACCGAGCTGGCCGGTCGGGTCGTTCCGGCGCCGTGCGGCGCGTCGGCGATGAGCTGGAGCGGCCCGATGCGGCCGCGCGCGGTGAGCTAGAGCAGCCCGATGCGCCGGGGCGGCCAGTACGTCGCGAAGGCGCCGCCGATGATCCAGTCACGCGGGACGGGGCCCCAGAACCGGCTGTCGTCGGACTCGCCACGGTTGTCGCCCATCATGAACCAATGGTTCGGCGGGATCGTGATCGGGGTCGTGAAATTGCACCCCCGGCCGTCGCCGCCTTCACACGACTTCGCGATGTAGCCGTCCTTCTCGCGCTTGCCGTTGCGAAAGACGTGTCCACCCTTGATGTAGATCGTGTCGCCGGGGCCGGCAACGACGCGCTTGATGAAGTTCACGTCCGCGCGCCGCCGGGTCGGGCGATCGCAGGCCTGACCCCGCTTGCGGTTGCCGTCGCCGCAGGTGTCGGTGTCGGAGCCCTTCGGCGGGTGGAAGACGAGGACCTCGCCGACCTCGGGGTCGCCGAGGCGGTTGCCGATCCGGTTGACCAGCACGCGCTGCCCGACCTCGAGCGTCGGCACCATCGACTCGCTCGGGATGCGGTAGGGCTTGACGAGGAAGGCCTGGATGCCGAGCGCTAGCCCCAGCGCGACGGCGACGATGACGACCAGCTCCAGGAGCGACCCGCCGGCCGACTTCTGCCTGGTGGCCACTACGCCTTGTCGTCAGCGGCGGTCTCGGCCTCGGCGGCCGGGTGTGCGCCGCCAGCGGCGAGCTCGTCGCCTGGGCCGTCGGCCTCGGGCTCAGCGGCCTCCGGCTCAGCGGCCTCCGGCTCAGCGGGCTCCGGCTCAGGGGCCTCAGGCTCGCCGGCCTCCGGCGAAGCGGCCTCGGGGGAAGCGGGCTCCGGCTCAGGGGCCTGCGGCTCAGCGGCCTCGGGCTCAGCGGGCTCCGGCTCAGGGGCCTCAGGCTCGCCGGCCTCCGGCGAAGCGGCCTCGGGCTCAGCGGCCTCGGCCTGCGTGTCGGCCGCGCCTCCGGCGTCGACGACCTCCTCGGCCGTCGCTCCCTCGGCGTCCACGGCGCCGCTGCCCGCGGCGGCCTCGGCCTCCAGCTCGGCCACGGGGTCGTGCACGAGGCCGGGGGTGACGACCTCCTCCGGACCGGTGTAGCGCCGCTCGCGCACGCGCGCGCGCTTTCCGACCCGCTCGCGCAGGTAGTAGAGCTTGGCGCGGCGCACGTCGCCCCGGGCGGCGACGTCGATCTTCTCGATCTTCGGCGAGTGCAGCGGGAACGTGCGCTCCACGCCCACGCCGAACGACTGCTTGCGCACCGTGAAGGTCTCGCGCGCGCCGTGCCCCTGGCGCTTGATGACGACGCCCTCGAAGACCTGCGTCCGGCGGCGGGTGCCCTCGACCACCTGGAAGTGGACGCGCACCCGATCGCCGGCGGCGAACTGCGGGACGCGGCGCAGCTGCGCGCGCTCGAGGTTGTCGATCACGGTGCTCATGACAAAGAGAAGGCGCGGGAGGACTGATCAGCGGTCCCGCGCGGGGGCTCATGGTAGCGGAGTACCGCCGCCTGCCGCCCCACGCTCGCGGCTGCGTGCGCGCCGCCACTGATGGATCTCCTCGTGGTGCCCGGAGAGCAGCACGTCGGGCACCTTCCACCCGCGGTACTCGGCTGGTCGCGTGTAGTGCGGGTACTCCGGATCGCCGCCCAGAGCCGTGCTGAACGACTCCTCGAGGGCCGAGTCGGCGTGCCCCAGCGAGCCTGGCAGCTTGCGCAGCACGGCGTCCATGACGACCATCGCCGCCAGCTCACCGCCGGATAGCACGTAGCGCCCGATCGACACGGCGTCGGAGGCGAAGTGCTGCACGATGCGCTCGTCGAAGCCCTCGTAGCGCCCGCACAGCAGCGTGACCGCCGGCTCCGCGGCCAGCTCCTCGACGAAGCGGTCGTCCAGCATCCGTCCGCCGGGCGTCAGGGCCAGGACGCGACGCTGGTGGCGCAGGTCGACCGGATCGACGCCGTAGAAGCCGCGCAGGGCCGCGTCCATCACGTCGACGCGCAGCACCATCCCGGCGCCGCCCCCGAACGGTGTGTCGTCGACCTGGCCCCCGCTCAGCGGCGTGTGCTCGCGCGGGTTGAGCGCGCGCAGCTCGTGCCCGTGGGCCATCGCGTTGGCAATGTGACGCTGCCCGCGGAACCACTCGAACCACTCGGGGAAGAGCGTGACGACGTCGAGCTGCATCAGGACGGCGGCCGCGGCGGCGCCGCCCCGAGGAAGTCCAGGTCGACGTCGACGACGCCCGCGTCGACGTCGACGGCGCGGACGGCGTCGCGCACCAGCGGCACGAGCAGGTCCTCGCCGTCGCACTCGACCTCGAGCGCCTCGCAGGAGGGCAGCGCCACCAGCCGCCGGACACGCCCCACGGCGAGCGCGCCGTCGACCACGCGCAGGCCCTCGAGGTCCTCGGCGTACCACTCGTCTTCGCCGAGCGCCGGCGCGGCGTCGCGATGGACCATCAGGTCGCGTCCGCGCAGCGCGACGGCGGCGTCGCGGTCGTCGTGGCCGGCCAGGCGCACGATCGGGCGTTCGTCGGTGCCGGCGCGGCGCACGATCTCGGCCTCATCCACGCCGACCCGCACCGTGGCGCCGAGCGCGAGCAGCGCCCCGCGTGCCCGGGTGACGTGGAACGAGCCGTCCAGCCCATGCGGCCTGCCGACCCGGCCGGCAGAGAGCCACTGGACCGGCTCGGCCACTAGTCGACGATGTCGACGAGCACGCGGCAGTTCTCCTTGACCGCCGCGGCTTTCACGACGGTCCGCAGGGCGTTGGCCGTCCGCCCTCCGCGCCCGATGATCTTGCCGTAGTCGTCCTCGGCGACCGCCAGCTCGAGGACGATCGTCCCGTCCTCCTCCTCGAACTGCTCCACGGAGACCTGGTCGGGATGGTCGACCAGCTTGCGGACCAGTGACTCGAGGAGCTCGCGCATCTCCGCGCCTACCGCGCGGTGGGGTCGATGCCCTGTGTCTTGAGCAGCTTGCGGACCGTCTCGGTCGGCTGCGCGCCCTTGGCCAGCCACGCGCGCACGCGGTCCTCGTCGAGCTTGATCGTCGAGGGCTCGGTCTGCGGGTTGTACTGGCCGACGGTCTCGATGAAGCGGCCGTCCCGCGGCGAGCGCTGGTCGGCGACCACGACGCGCCAGATGGGATCCTTCTTGCCGCCCACGCGAGTGAGCCTGAGTCGTACTGCCAACGGAAAGTTCCTCTCGAAGTGCTTGGGGAAGCCGACGGGAGAGGGTAGCGGGCGGCGAGCAGGCGCGCTGGGCGGAACGGACTAGCGCCCCTGGCGCATCAGCGCCCCGAGGTCGGGCATCTTGCCGCGTCCGAGCTGGCGCATCAGCTTGCGCATCTGGTCGAACTGCTTGACCAGCTGGTTGACGGCCTGGACGTTGGTCCCCGAGCCCTTGGCGATCCGCAGCCGGCGCGAGCCCTTGATGAGCTCCGGCCGCCGCCGCTCGTCGGGCGTCATCGACAGGATGATGGCCTCGACGCGATCGAGCTCGCGCTCGTCGACCTTCGTGTTCGCCAGCTGGTGGCCGGCAAGGCCGGGGATCATCCCCATCAGCGACTGCAGCGGACCCATCCGGCGGACCAGCTTCAGCTGCTTGAGGAAGTCGTCCAGCGTGAACTCGTTCTTGCGGAGCTTACGCTCGAGCTCCTTGGCCTCGTCCTCCTCGTACTGGGCCTCGGCCTTCTCGATGAGCGACATGACGTCGCCCATCCCGAGGATGCGCTGCGCCATCCGGTCGGGGTGGAAGCGCTCGAACTGGTCGAGCTTCTCCCCCACCGAGGCGAAGAGGATCGGCTTGCCGGTGACGGCCTTGACGCTCAGGGCCGCGCCGCCGCGGGCGTCGCCGTCGAGCTTGCTCATCAGCACGCCGTCGAACTGGACGGCGGCGGCGAACTGCTCGGCGACGTTGACCGCATCCTGGCCGGTCATGGCGTCGACCACGAGGAGGATCGAGTGCGGCTTGACGGCGCCGCGGATCCTCACGAGCTCGTCCATGAGCTCCTGGTCGACGTGCAGGCGCCCGGAGGTGTCGACGACGAGCACGTCCTTGCCCTCGGCCTTGGCGCGGTCCAGCGCCCAGCGCGCGATGTCGACGGGGTCGCGGTCGGTGCCCTGCTCGTAGACCTCGGCGCCGACCTGCGTGCCGACCCTGACGAGCTGCTCGACCGCTGCGGGCCGGTAGACGTCGCAGGCGGCCAGGGCGACCGACGAGCCGTGCTCCTCCTTCAGCCAGCGCGCGAGCTTGGCGCTGGCGGTCGTCTTGCCCGAGCCCTGCAGGCCGGCCATGACGATGACCGTCGGAGGCCGCGGGGCGAACGTCACGCCGATCGACGCCCCGCCCATGAGCGCGGCGAGCTCCTCGTTGACGATCTTGACCACCTGCTGGCCGGGGTTCAGCGTCCCGACGACGTCGGCGCCCAGGCAGCGCTCCTTCAGCGTGGTGGTGAACGACTTGACGACCTTGAAGTTGACGTCGGCCTCCAGGAGCGCCAGGCGGATCTCGCGCATGGCCGAGTCGATGTCGGCCTCGGTCAGCGTGCCGTGACCGCGGACGTCGGTCAGGGTGGCCTGGAGCTTCTCGGAGAGGGCGTCGAACACGAACGATCCAGTCTAGGGCGCGGTGGCGAGTCGGATGAGGGTCACGCCGTCGCGCACGGTGAGCAGGACGTTCTCGGTGCGCGGGTCCGCCTGCACGTGGTCGTTGAAGGCGGCCATGCCGCGGGCCCGCTCGTCCTCGGGCTCGGCCACCTCGCCGCCGCGCAGGGTGTTGTCGACGGCGATGATCCCGCGCGGCGCGAGCTTGGGGACAGCGGCCTCGTAGTAGCCGGTGTAGCCCTCCTTGTCGGCGTCGATGAAGACGAGGTCGAACGGACCGTCCAGCGCGGACACCGTCTCCAGCGCCGGCCCCACCCGCAGCTCGATCCGCTCGCCGTAGGGCGAGCGATCGAACCACGACTGCGCGAAGGCGCCGCGCTCCTCGGAGAGCTCGCACGTCACGATCCGTCCGCCGGCGGGCAGTCCGCCGGCCATGGCCAGGGCCGAGTAGCCGGTGAAGGTGCCGATCTCGACCACCAGGCGGGGCGCGAGGATCGCGGTGATGAAGCGCAGCAGCTGGCCCAGGACGGGCCCGGCGATCATCTGGGGCGCATCGGTGGAGGCGTAGGTGGCCTCGTGGAGCTCCTGCAGGAGCGGCTCGAGCGGTGTGGTGTGCGCTTCGACGTAGTCGTCGAGCGTCTCGGAGAACAGCATGCGCGCATGCTGTCAGCCCCGGCCCCTCGGCCGATCGCCCGACGCCCTACTCGCGCGGACCGCCCGACTCGCTACTCGCGCGGATCGCCCGGCGTGATGGGCGGCGGCGCCGGGCGCGCGGCCTCCGCGCCCTGGCGCTGCTCCCCCGCGCCGGGCATGAAGCCGCTGAGGTTCGACAGCGCCTGCGTGAACTCGCTGGGGATGACCCAGATCTTGTTGGCGTCGCCGCGCGCGAGCTGCGGCAGCATCTGCAGGTACTGGTAGCTGAGCAGCTTGGGGTCGGGGTCGCCCTCGTGGATGGCCTGGAAGACGGTGTCGATCGCCTTCGCCTCACCCTCGGCGCGCAGGATGGCCGCCTGCTTGGAGCCCTCGGCCTTGAGCACGGCGGCCTGCTTCTCGCCCTCCGCGGTGAGGATCTGCGACTGCTTGACGCCCTCGGCGTTGAGGATGGCCGCGCGGCGGTCGCGCTCGGCGCGCATCTGCTTCTCCATCGCCTCCTGGATCGTGGCCGGCGGATCGATCGACTTGAGCTCGACGCCGTTGATGCGGATCCCCCACTTGCCGGTGCGCTCGTCGAGGACGACGCGGAGGCGATCGTTGACCTCGTCGCGGCTGGTCAGCGCCTGCTCCAGGGTGAGCGAGCCGACGATGTTGCGCAGCGTGGTCACGGTGAGCTGCTCGATGGCCTGCAGCGGGTTGGCGACCTCGTAGGTCGCCGACCTCGCCTCGGTGATCGTGAAGTACAGGACGGTGTCGATCTGCACCGAGACGTTGTCGGCCGTGATGACCGGCTGCGGCGGGAAGGTCACGACCTGCTCGCGCAGGTCCAGCAGCGGACGCACGCGATCGATGAACGGCACCACGATGGTCAGCCCGGGCGTCAGCGTGCGGCTGTAGCGCCCCAGGCGCTCGACGACCCCGGCCCGCGCCTGGGGGATGATGCGCACGGTCTTGGCGGCCACGAACAGCGCGAACAGGATCAGCACCGCCGCCACGATCAATCCAGCCATCCCGCCTCCTCAGTCGCTCACCAGCGCCGTAGCGCCCCGGATCTCCATCACCTGCACGCGCGTGCCCGCCTCGATGACGCGATCCTCGTCGTAGGCGCGCGCGGTCCACACCTCGCCGTCGAGGCGCACGGCTCCCATGGCCTCGTCGTTGGCGATGCGCTCGGTCACGATGCCCGTGCGGCCGATGAGCGCCGCCGTGCCGGTGCGGATCTGCGGCGGCACGGTCAGGTGGCGCCGGGCGATCGGGCGCACCACGGTGAAGCTGATCCCGGTGAGCACGGCGAAGGTGATGACCTCGAGCGCGAGCCCGCCGCCGACCAGCCCGACCAACGCGGCGCCGGCCGCGCCGATGGCGAACGGGAACAGGAAGAAGCTGAGGTTGATCACCTCCGCCACCGCGAAGACGACGGCCGCGATCAGCCACAGAATCCAGGCGTCCATCCCCCGGCGATGTTAGTCCTGCTGCTGGACCAGCGCGCGCGCGAAGTCGTCGGCGTCGAACGGGCGCAGGTCCTCGAGCGCCTCGCCGATGCCGATGAGCTTGACCGGGATGCCGAGCTCGCCGGCGATCGCCAGCGCGATCCCGCCCTTAGCCGTGCCGTCGAGCTTGGTCAGCACGATCCCGTCGACCGGCACGGCCTCGGAGAAGAGCTGGGCCTGGCGCAGGCCGTTCTGGCCGGTCGTCGCGTCGACGGTGAGGAGCGTCTCGTGCGGCGCGCCCTCGAGCTGCTTGCCGATCACGCGGCGCACCTTCGTGAGCTCGGCCATCAGGTGGTCCTGGGTGTGCAGGCGTCCGGCGGTGTCGACGATGACCACGTCGGCGCCCCGCTCGCGGGCCTGCTTGGCCGCCTCGAAGGCGACGGAGCCGGGGTCCGAGCCGTCGGGGCCGGTGACGATCTCGCATCCGGCCCGCTGCGCCCATTGCGTGAGCTGCTCGACCGCGGCCGCGCGGAACGTGTCGGCCGCGCCGAGGACCACGGACTTGCCCAGCTCGCGCTGGAGATGCCACGCGAGCTTGCCGATCGTCGTTGTCTTGCCGGTGCCGTTGACGCCGGCCACCATGATCACCGTGGGCTCGTGGGTGAGGTCGATACGGCCTTCCCCCGGCCGCGCCATGTCGGCCAGCAGCTCGGTCAGCCGCCCGGACAGCGCCTCGCCGCCCTCCAGGCCGCCCGCCTCGGCCTCCATCTCGAGCCTGGCCACCACCTGCGCGGTGGTGCGCGCTCCGACGTCGGCCATGATGAGCGCCTCCTCGAGGCGCTCCCACGTCGCGCTGTCGAGCTCGCCCTCGAACAGGGTGGCCTGGATCTCGGCGCCCAGCGCCTGGCGGGTCTTGCTCAGGTTCTCGCGCAGGCGCCGGAAGAAGCCCCGGCGCTCGTCGGGCCCCTCGCCGGCCGGCGCCGACGCGACGCGCGCGCCGTCGCCGGTGATGAAGACGTCCGTCCAGTCGCGCGGCATGGGCGGTGCGCGACGATAGCTGGACATGGAGATCGAGTTCCGGGAGATCGACGCGGCGGTGGCGCCGGCCAGTGAGCTGCTTGCAGCGATGGTGGCCGAGATGAGCGAGCTCTACGGAGACATCGAGGGCCCGAGCATGCCGAGCGCCACGCCGGCCGACTTCTCGCCTCCCCACGGCGCGTTCCTCGTCGGCTACCTCGACGGCGAGCCGGTGTGCGCGGGCGGGCTCAAGCGTCTCGACACCGATGCGGCCGAGATCAAGCGCATGTTCGTGGTGCCGGGCGCCCGGCGCCGGGG
>DASVFT010000085.1:0-12422 GCA_036379935.1 Solirubrobacteraceae bacterium
GCCTGTTGCATGCTGGTCGCGGTCCCGGCGGGGGCGCGCGCGGCGAGCCCGGCTGCCTTCCTGTTCTCGGCGCAGAACCGCGACGGCGGCTTCGGCGCCGATCGCGGCCAGCGCTCGGCGCAGATCTACTCGGCGTGGGCGGCCATGGGCCTGGCCGCCGCCGGGCGGCGCGACCCGCGCCTGGCGCGCTACCTGGCTTCCGGCGCTCCGCGCATGCGCGACGTGGGCGACATCGAGCGCACGATCCTCGGGCTCGTGGCCCAGGGCAGCTCGCCGCGGCGCGCGAGCGGGACCGATCTCGTGGCTCGGCTGCTGCGCGCGCGGCGCGCTGACGGCTCATGGGACGGCCTGGTCAACCGCACCGCGTTCGCGATCCTCGCCCTGCGCGCCGCGGACGCCGGCGATCGCCAGGTGCGGGGGGCGGTGCGCTATCTCGGGCGCCAGGCCAACCGCGACGGCGGCTTCAACTTCCAGGGGCGCGGACAGGCGAGCGGCATCGACGACACGTCCGCCGTCATCCAGGCCCTGGTGGCCGCGGGCCATCGCCGCGGGACGACGGTGAGACGTGCCGTGCGCTTCCTGCTCGCGCGCCAGAACCCCGACGGCGGCTTCCCGCTCCAGCCGCGGGGGCCCTCCAATGCTCAGTCGACCGCGTGGGGGGTCCAGGCCGTGGTTGCCGCCGGCCGCGATCCCGCGCGCGTCCGCACGCGGGGCTCGCGCACGCCGCTGGCCTACCTGCGCTCGCTCACGGCGGGCGACGGCTCGGTGCGCTACTCGCGCACCAGTCGCCAGACGCCCGTCTGGGTCACGGCCCAGGCCCTGATCGCCCTGCACCTCCGGCCGTTCCCCATCCACGCCGCGCGCTGAGCGAGGCATCGGGTAGCTTCCGCGACCGCATGAAGGTCGGCGTGCCAAGAGAGACCGCTGCGGATGAGCGACGGGTGGCCCTGGTCCCGGAGGTCGTCAAGCGCCTCGCCGGGAGGAACGTGGACGTCGTCGTCGAGCAGGGCGCCGGCGAGCGCGCGCTCATCCCCGACGCCCTCTACACCGAAGCCGGCGCCACGCTCGGCGACCCGTGGGACGTCGACGTGGTGGTCAAGGTGGCGCCGCCGAGCGACGAGGAGATCGGCCGCCTGCGTCGCGGCGGCACGGTCATGGGCTTCCTGGCGCCGCGCACCCGGCCCGAGACGCTGGAGGCGCTTGCGCGCGCGGGCGTGACGGCCTTTGCCATGGAGGCGATCCCGCGCATCTCGCGCGCGCAGTCGATGGACGCGCTGAGCTCGCAGGCCAACGTGGCGGGCTACAAGGCCGCGCTGCTGGGCGCGGAGCACGCGACGCGGTTCTACCCGATGCTCATGACCGCGGCGGGGACGATCCCGCCGGCCAAGGTGCTCGTGCTCGGCGCGGGCGTGGCCGGGCTGCAGGCGCTGGCCACCGCGCGGCGGCTGGGGGCGCAGACCACGGGCTACGACGTCCGCCCCGAGGTGGCCGAGCAGGTGGAGTCCCTGGGCGCCAAGTGGCTGGATCTCGGCATCGAGGCGGCCGGCGAGGGGGGCTACGCACGCGAGCTCTCCGAGGAGGAGCGCGCTCAGCAACAGCAGGCGCTGACCGATGCCATCAAGGGCTTCGACGTCGTCATCACCACCGCGCTCGTGCCGGGGCGCCCGGCGCCCAAGCTGGTCACCGCCGAGGCGGTGGAGGGGATGAAGCCGGGGTCGGTGGTCGTCGACTTGGCCGGGGAGGCCGGCGGCAACTGCGAGCTGACGCAGCCCGGCGAGGTGGTCGTCGAGCACGACGTGACGATCGCCGCGCCGCTGAACCTGCCCGCGACGATGCCCGAGCACGCCAGCCAGCTCTACGCGCGCAACATCCAGGCGCTGATCGAGCTGATGGTCGACGACGACGGCAATCTCGCCATGGACTTCGACGATGCGGTCATCGCCGGTGCCTGCGTGGTGCGCGAGGGAGAGGCGGTGCAGGCCTGATGCTCCTGACCAACCTGGCCATCCTGGTCCTCGCCGGCTTCACCGGCTACCTGACGATCTCCAAGGTGCCCAACACGCTGCACACGCCGCTCATGTCGGGTACGAACGCCATCCACGGGATCGTCGTGCTGGGCGGCATCATCGTCCTGGGCCTCGGGGTCGACGGCGCCCTCAACAAGCTCCTGCTCGTGATCGCCATCGCCTTCGGCACGATCAACGTGGTCGGCGGCTTCCTCGTCACCGACCGCATGCTCGAGATGTTCAAGAGCAGGCCCGCGCCGCGCGCAGAGGCGCAGGAGGACGCGGGGCCGGACGCCCCGCGGAGGTGACCGTGAGCCGCAACGACCTCATCCAGCTGCTCTACATCGTCGCGTTCTCGCTCTTCATCTACGGGCTGATGGGGCTGACCGGGCCGCGCACGGCGGTGCGGGGCAACCGCATCGCGGCGGTCGGCATGGCCATCGCGGTGATCGCCACGCTGCTGATCGGTGGAATGGGCAACTGGGGGCTGATCGCCCTCGGCGTGGCCGTCGGCACGGCCATCGGGGTCCCGGCGGCGCGCCAGGTGCGGATGACGGCGATGCCGCAGATGGTGGCGCTGTTCAACGGCGTCGGTGGCGGGGCGGTGGCGCTGATCGCGTGGGTCGAGTTCCGCCATACCGGCGGCTTCGCCGGCGAGCCCACCTACGTGGCCATCTTCAGCCTGTTCGCGGCCATCGTCGGCTCGGTCTCGTTCTGGGGCTCGAACATCGCGTTCGCCAAGCTCCAGGAGCTCCTGCCCGGGCGGCCGATCACCGTCGGCCCGGGGCGCACGCAGCAGGTCCTCAACCTGCTGCTCCTGGTGGCGGCGATCACGTGCGGGACGGCGATCGTGTCCGGCTCGGAGGCCGAGATCCTCATGATCGCGCTGCTCCTGGCCGCGGCGATCCTGGGCAACTTCGTCGTGCTGCCGATCGGCGGCGCCGACATGCCCGTCGTCATCTCGCTGCTCAACGCGTTCACCGGGCTGAGCGCGGCGGCCACCGGCGTGGCGCTCAACAACACGGCGCTCATCGTCGCGGGCATGATCGTCGGCGCTTCGGGCTCGATCCTCACCAACCTCATGGCCCAGGCCATGAACCGCTCGATCCCGTCGATCGTGGCCGGCGGGTTCGGCGGCGTCGTCACCACCGGCGGCACGAGCGAGGACGGCGTCGAGCGCGTCGTGCGCTCCACGAGCGCGTCGGACGCCGCCGTGCAGATGGCCTTCGCCAACCGTGTGGTCATCGTCCCCGGGTACGGGATGGCGGTCGCGCAGGCCCAGCACGCGGTGCACGAGATGACCAAGCTGCTGGAGCAGAAGGGCATCGAGGTCTCCTTCGCCATCCATCCCGTGGCGGGGCGCATGCCCGGCCACATGAACGTCCTGCTGGCCGAGGCCGACGTGCCCTACGAGCAGCTCCACGAGATGGACCAGGCCAACTCGGAGTTCGCGCGCACGGACGTCGCGCTGGTCATCGGCGCCAACGACGTCAGCAACCCCGACGCCCGCAACAAGGCCGACTCGCCCATCTACGGCATGCCGATCCTCAACGTCGACGAATCGGCCTCGGTCATCGTCCTCAAGCGCTCGATGAACTCGGGCTTCGCCGGCATCGACAATCCGCTCTTCTACGGGGAGAAGACGTCGATGCTGTTCGGCGACGCGAAGGCCTCGGTGTCCGAGATCAGCGAGGAGCTCAAGGCGCTGTAGCGGGCATCGGGCCGCTCACCCGGGGGCTTGCGTTCTGGCCCACGCGGGGTAGGCTCGACGCTGTCGTGTCCGCGCTGCCGGTCTTGCTGAAGGTGGCGCTCGCCGCCATCGTCTGCGCCTCGATGTGGCGCGCGTTCCTGGGTGCGCCCGCTCAGGCCTCCCATCGCGTCGCGGCCCGCGCGCTGCTCGTGCTCACAGCGGGCTGCTACGGCGCCGGAGCGGCGATCGTGATCGGCGACGGTCCCGAGCTGCTCGGCTCGCTGCTCGTCGTCGCCGGCATCGAGACGTCCTGCGTCGCCGCCTGGCTCGTGCGCGCGGCGCGCGACGACGGCGGGGGCGACGACGGCGGTGGCGGTGGCGGCGGCGGCGGGCGAGGCCCCAAGGTCCCACCCCCGGTCGACTGGGACGCGTTCGACCGCGCGCGCCGCGCGTGGGAACGCACTCCGGCGGCTCGCTAGCTCAGGACCCCCACGCCAGCGCGAGGATCCGGCGCCAGTTGCCCCAGGCGATCTGGTCGATCTCGGCGGCGGTGAAGCCGGCGTCGCGCAGGGCGTCGATCAACCGTGGGAGCGCGGCCACGTCGGCGAGCTCGGCGGGCATGGTGGCGCCGTCGAAGTCAGACCCCAGGCCGACGTGCTCCACGCCGGCGACCTCGACCGCGTGGCGAACGTGCTCGACGAGCGTGGCCAGCGGGACGTCGGCGTCGTCGCGGCCGTCGGGGCGGATGAAGGCGGCGGCGTAGACGATGCCGACGATGCCGTCGCTGCGGGCGATCGCGCGCAGCTGATCGTCGGTGAGGTTGCGGGTCGAGGCGCACAGAGCGTGGCAGGCGCAATGCGAGGCGATGATCGGTGCCCCGTCGAGAGCGGCGACGTCGGCGAAGCCCGCCGCGTTGAGGTGGCTGACGTCGACCGCGAGGCCGAGCTCGGCGCAGCGCCCCACGAGGCGGCGGCCGGCCTCGGTGAGGCCCGGGCCCGTGTCGGGCGAGGACGGGAAGCGGAACGGCACGCCGTGGCCGAAGGCGTTGGCGCGGCTCCACACGGGGCCGATCGAGCGGACGCCGACCGCGTGCCAGGCCTCCAGCGAGGCGAGGTCGGGACCGATCGCCTCGGCGCCCTCGAGGTGCAGGACCATGGCCAGCGTCCCGTCGGCGCGCGCCCGATCGAGCTCGTCGACACTCGTCACCACCGCGACGTCGCCGTCGCTCGCCGCGGCCAGCGCGTGGGCGCGCCCGATGGCGCCGAGCGCGAAGGCGGCCGCCTCGCCCTCACCGACCGGCTCCGCGTAGGCGACCTCCAAGAGCGAGGTGTCCACGGCCCGCGGCGACGGCACGTGGATCGCGAAGAGGCCGCCGGCCAGGCCGCCGGCGCGGGCGCGCGCCAGGTCGAGCTGGCGGTCGGGGAGGCCGGTCAGGAAGCGCTCGGGTGGATCGCCGGCCTTCTGCAGAGCGCCCAGCGCGTCGTTGTGGCCGTCGAAGACGGCGATCACGTCTGGTCCAGGTCGATCCACTTGCGCATCGGCGCCGGCTGCCAGCGCTCCAGCGTCTCGAGCAGCCCATCGAGGTCGTCGGCCACCGCCAGCATCGCGCGCGTGTCGGGGCGCAGGAAGCGCTCGGCGACGGCGTGGTCGAGGAAGGCGGCCAGCGGCCGGTAGTAGCCGGCGACGTCCAGCAGGGCCAGCGGCTTGGCGTGGATCCCGAGCTGGGCCCAGGTGTAGACCTCGAAGAGCTCCTCGAGCGTTCCGATCCCGCCCGGGAGCGCCACGAACGCGTCGGACAGCTCGGCCATGAGCGCCTTGCGCTCGTGCATCGAGCTGACCACGCGCAGGTCGTCGAGGCCGGTGTGGCCGATCTCGAGGTCGAAGATCTGCTGGGGGATGATGCCCACGACCTCGCCGCCGGCGGCGCGAGCCGCATCGGCGACCGCGCCCATCATCCCGACGCGGCCACCGCCGTAGATGACGCGGATGCCGCGCCGCGCCAGGCCCTCGCCGACCGCCTGGGCGGCGGCGAGGTACGCGGGGTCGGCGCCCCCGTTGGAGCCGCAGAAGACGCAGATGGACGACAGCGCGGGCACGCCCCCAGGATGGCAGGGGCGTGCGCGAAGCGCTCAGGCGGCGACGGGTGCGGTGGCGGCGTCGTCCCGGCGCGCGGCCTGGGCGTGCTCGCGCGCGTCGCGCGAGGAGATCAGGAACGCGGCCAGGATCGCGCCGGCCAGCGCGAAGGCCGCGCCCACCAGGAACGCGTCCTGGAAGCCCTGGGTCAGCGCCACGGCCCTGTCGCGGACGCCGCTGGACAGCTGGCTGCTGGTCGTCGAGTTCGCGACGGCGACGAGGATCGCCAGCCCCAGCGCGCCGCCGACCTGCTGGGAGGTGTTCACCAGCCCGGAGGCCAGGCCGGACTGATCGGGCCGTATCCCCGTGACGGCGGCGATCGTCACCGGCACGAAGGCCAGGCCGAGCCCGACCGCCGCCAGCAGCGACGGGAAGAGGATGTCGCTGACGTACGAGCCATGCGGCGAAACCTGCGCGAACCACACGAGCCCGCCGGTCACGAACAGCATTCCCACGACGAGCGTGATCTTGAAGCCGATGCGCGTGACCAGCGCGGAAGCGACGCCCGCGCTGACGATGATCATCAGCGCCAGCGGCAGGTAGGAGACGCCCGCCTTGAGCGCGTCGTAGCCCAGCACCTGCTGCATGTACAGCGAGATGAAGAAGAACATGCTGAACAGCGACATCGCGATCAGCAGCGACACGATGTTCGCACCGCGCAGCGTCCGCATCCGGAAGATCGAGAACGGGATGAGCGGCTGACGGTGGCGGCGCTCGATGACCACGAAGGCGGCCAGAATCGCGAGCGAGAGCGCGCCGAGGCCCAGCGTCTGAGCCGAGCCCCAGCCCGCGTTGTTGGCATCGACCAGCGTGTAGACGAGCAGCGCCAGGCCGGCCGTCACGGTCACGGCGCCGCCGACGTCGAAGGACGGGTTCTCGACCTCGTCGCGGCTCTCCTCCAGCAGGCGCGGAGCGAGTGCGGCGGCCGCCACGCCGATCGGGACGTTGACGAAGAGCACCCACTCCCAGCCGAGGTACTGGGTCAGGACGCCGCCGAGCAGCACCCCCGCGGCGCCGCCCGATCCGGCCACGGCGCCCCACACGCCCAGCGCGCGATTGCGCTCGGCGCCCTCGGCGAAGGTGTTGGTGATGATCGACAGCGCGGCCGGGGAGACGATCGCGGCGCCCAGGCCCTGGGCCGCACGTGCGGCGATGAGCCAGATGTCCGATTGGGCCAGGCCACCGAGCAGCGAGGCCAGGGAGAACAGCACGAGGCCGTACATGAACATCCGGCGGCGGCCGAGGAGGTCGGCGAGGCGGCCGCCGAGCAGCAGGAAGCCGCCGAAGGTCAGCGTGTAGGCGTTGACGACCCACGCCAGGTTGTCCTGCGAGAAGTCGAGCGCGCGCCCGATGGAGGGCAGCGCGACGTTGACGATGGCGGCGTCGAGCACGACGACGAACTGCGTCGTGGCCAGGAGCGCCAGCGCGAGGAGCTTGGCGCGGGAGGTGTCGGCTGTGGTCATGATGAAAAGAGGTGGAAGTTGAGGTCCGGTTCCGTTTATGCGACGATACGGAACCGTGGCTCCGGTTGTCAATAGGGTTAGCCGAACATGAACGTCGACGCGACCGACCACTCCGAACGCCCGCTGCGCGCCGACGCGCGGCGCAACCGCGAGCGCATCCTGGCCGCGGCCCGCACGGTCTTCGCTCGCCAGGGCGGTGACGCGCAGATCGACGACGTCGCCCGCGCCGCCGGCGTGGGGGTGGGCACGGTCTATCGCCACTTCCCGCACAAGGACGCGCTCATCGGCGAGCTCGTGAGCCAGAAGTTCCGCGGCTTCGCCGACAACGCCGAGCGCGCGCTCGAGGTCGAGGACCCGTGGGAGGCCTTCGCCGGCCTGCTGCGGACGAACGCCGAGTTCTGCGCGGGCGACGTGGGCGTGCAGCAGGCGCTGGCGCGGGGGCCGGCGGCATGGCAGTACGCAGCCGCCGAGCTCGACCGCCTGCGCGACACGACCCGCCGGCTCATCGAGCGAGCACAGAAGGCGGGCGTCATGCGCGCCGACTTCGCCGTCGAGGACATCCCCATGCTGATGTGCGGGCTGTCCTCGACGATGGGCGTTCCCGGCTACGACTGGCGCCGCCACCTCGAGATCATGATCTCCGGGTTGCGCGCCGCTCCGTGACGCCTGCGTAACTTTCCCCCTCCTCGCCGGTTGCATCCCGACGACCGGTCCAGTGAAACCAGGAGCCTCGCCCGTCCCCATGCCCTGCCGCCCAGCCCTGCTCGCCGCGCTCGCGATGCTCGTCTTCCCCGCCGCCGCCTCCGCCGCGGTGCCCGGCAGGTTCTTCCCGGGCGAGCCGGTCGACGGCCCGAGCCCGGACATCCAGTCGCTGGGCGACCTCGACGTCGCGCGCGACGGGACGGGGGCCCTGGCCTACGTCAAGCGCGTGAGCGGGGTCGACCACGTCTTCGTCTCCCGCCTGGTCAACGGCGCCTTCCAGGCGCCCGAGCAGGTCGACGCCGGGCTCGGTGGCGCGGGCTCGCAGCCGGTGGTGGCGGCCTCCGACGGTGGGCGCCTGGTCGTGGCCTTCGTCAGCGGGGGCGGCGTGTTCAGCGTCGTGCGCCCCGCGGGTGCGCCGGGCTACGCCTCGGTCCAGCAGCTCGCCACGAGCGGCTCGGACCCCGACGTCGACATGTCGGTCAACGGCGTCGCCTACACGACCTGGACGTCGGGGGGCGACGTGCTCGCCGCGCGGCTGGAGCGCAACGCGACAGCGTTCAGCGCCGTGCCGGGCCCCCTCGACATCAGCCCCGCGGACACCGCGGGCACCGGCAACGGGCGCTCGAAGGTCGCGGTGGCGGCCGACGGCGTCGCCACCGCGGTGTGGGGCGAGGGAGGCCACGTCTACGCGCGGCGCATCTTCGAGCTGCGCCTGTCGACGGCCCCCCAGGACCTCGGCGACGCGTCGGACCTGCCGGTCATCGCCAGCGAAGACGATTCGAGCTTCGCCTGGGTCGTCTTCCGCCAGAACGGGCAGGCGGTCGCGCGGAGGCTGCTGGGGTCGCAGTTCGACCCGCCGGTGACGATCGAGGGGGCCGAGGGGGCGGGCTCGGTGCAACTGGCCATCAACGGTCGCGGCGTCGGCTACGCCGGCATCGGCGGGACCGCCTCTCTGGGGGCCTACGGCGCCGTGCTCAAGGACGACGTCTTCAACCCCGGCGTGCTGATCGGTGGAGGCGGCACGGTCCCGGCGCCCGCTCCGGCGGCGTCCGAGACCGGCGATGGCCTGATCGCCTCGCAGCAGGGCGACCTCGCCGCCGGCGCGGTCATCCACGCGCGGCCCTACGACTACATCCCCGCCTCGCGCGCGGTCACGCCGCCCGAGGACGACGTAATTCTCTCCAACCCGGCCCTGGGGCCCTCCGACGCGGCCCGTGGGCTCGCCGCTGCCGCCGATCGCGCCGGCGACATCGCCGTCGTGTTCGTCCAGGGGCAGCCCAGCGCCCGCCAGATCGTGGCCGCGAGCTTCGACCGCGCGCCGGGATCGTTCCAATCCAGGAGCACGCGCGGGTGGCAGAGGTTCGCGCACCCGCGGTTGAGGTGGAGCGCGGCGTTCGAGCTGTGGGGGCCGCTCACCTACACCGTGCTGATCGACAACAAGGCCTTCGGCCAGACGCGGTCGACCGGCATCACCGTTCCCGCGGTCGTGCCCGACGGCGTGCACCGCTGGCGCATCGTGGCGACCGACCGGCGTGGCCAGTCGTCCTCGACGAGGTCGCGCACGATGCGCGTCGACGCCACGCCGCCGAAGGTCAGGGTGCGCATCTCGGGGACGCGCAAGCGCGGCGCGCTGGTCAAGGTCGCCGTGCGCGCGACCGACGCCAGCGGGACGTCGGTCAGAGCGTCGGGACTGACGGTGGTTCGCATCTCCTTCGGGGATGGCTCGCGCCCGGTCGTGGGTCGCCGTGCGGCGCACAGCTACGCGCATTCGGGCAAGGTCACCGTGCGCGTGACCGCCGGCGACAAGGCCGGCAACACGGCTGTGGTCAGGCGCCGGATCACCATCCGCTAGGTCGCGTCCGCGCGCCACCGCACGAAAAGCCCGCACCTTGCGGGAACCTCGTGTGCGGCGGCGTCCACCGGGCGCGGTGCCGTCCATAGCATGCCGCGCGGTGCCAGCCCCGACGTATGAGGCCGACACGGTGCGGGCGGGGGCGTTGCCGGAGCCTGCGGCGGTCGACGAGCTGTGGGACGTCCACGGTCCGCCTGCGTTCGCCTTCTGCCACCGGCTGCTCGGCGACGCCGGTGCGGCCGCCGACGCCGCCCAGGACGCCTTCCTGCTCGCTCATGCCGAGCGACAGCGCCCGGGGCATCCCCGAGCGCCGTTCCGCGTGGCACTGCTCGGGGCCGCGCGCACGACCAGCTTCGACCTGATCGGCCGACCGCGCCCCGCGGCGGCCCGGACGCGCGGCGCTCTTTCGGCCGCGACCGCTCGCCTGCGCCCACAGCAGCGTGCCGCGCTCGCGCTCGCCGGCCTCGAAGGGCTGTCGCACGCCGACATCGCGACGGTGCTCGGCATCGCGCCCGAGCGGGTGGCCGCGCTGCTGGCGCGGGCCCGGCTGCGCCTGCATGACGAGCTGTACGGCACGGCCCTGGCGGCCACCGCCGTCCGCTCACCCGACTGCGAGGACGTGCTCCCGGTGCTCGCTGCCGGCGTCGACGGCGAGCTCGACCCCGCCGAAGCGGCGTGGGCCGATCCGCACCTCGAGCGTTGCCCGACGTGCCAGCGGACGATCCGCGCGCTGCGCGACGCGGCTACCACGTACGCGGCGTGGTCGCCGGCCGCGGCGCCCTCGTGGCTGCGCGCGGCGACGCTGGCCGAGATCGGCGAGCAGGAGCCGGCCCCCGCTGCGGCGCCGCGTCCGGCCCGTGCCGCCACGCTGGTGAGCGCGACGCTGGTGACGGCCGCCTCCGCGGCGCTGCTGGTGGGCAGCGTGCGGTCGCTGCGCCCCGCCGAGGTGAGCCTCGGCGGCGCGCGCCTGAGCGACGCCGCGCACAGCGTGCAGATGGCCGCGATCGCGAAGGCACCGCTGGTGGGCCCGCGACACCGCCCGACGCGAGCGGAGGACGCGGCACCCGGGCGGCTGGGCGCGCGCGTGCCTGCCGCCGTGCCGCCGCGGACGACCCTGTCGCCACCGCAGGCGGTGCCGCCGGTCCCGGCGCGCCGCCACCACTCCGTCCGTGGGCCCGAGCGCAAGCGGCGTGCGCCGAGCACCGTGCCTGCAGCGGCCATCGAGGCGCCCGAGCCGGCCGGCGCCCAGACGCCCGCCGAGGTGCCGGCGCCGTCCAGCTCCAGCACGGCGGCGGCGCCCGCGGGCGCGAGCACGACCCCGGTGGCGGCGGCCGCAGCGGCGCCCGCCGGCCCGCCGACGGGCGCCACCGCCACGCCGCCGCCGCCGGCTCCGGCCGCCGACGACCAGGACGGCGCGCCTACGCCGTGCGGTCGAGGCGACGCTCGCGACGGCTGACGCGGCATGATCTCGGCGTGACCGACGCCGCCCTGCGTCCTCTCGCCGACACGAGCACGGGCTGGACCGCGCGCAAGGTCGTGCGCTCGCTGGGGCTGCGCGAGCCGTCCGACAGCGCGCCTGCGCGGCCTCGGGTGGTGGCGGTGATGATCGCCTCCGTCGACGGACGCACCGCGGTCAAGGGCCGCTCGGTCGGCCTCGGCCATCCCGCCGACCGCGCGCTGCTGCGCGAGCTGCGCGCCGCGGCCGACGTGATCCTCGTGGGCACGGGCACCCTGCGCGCCGAGCGCTACGCCAACCTGCTCGACGACGACCAGCGCGCGCAGCGCGTGGCCGCGGGCCTCGAGCCCGAGCCGATCGTGGCCACCGTGTCGCGACGCCTGGACCTCCCGCACGACATCCCGTTGCTGGCCGAGCCCACCGCGCGCGTGCAGGTCTACGCCGAGGTCGAGGGCGAGGTCCCCAGCCAGGGAGCGTGGGTCGCGGTGCATCGCTTCGAGCCCGGCGCACTGACCATGCCGGCGATCCTCGAGCACCTGCGGACCGAGCGCGGCGCGCGCGCGATCCTTTGCGAGGGCGGGCCGACGCTGCTGCGCGAGCTCGTCGTCGCCGACTGCGTCGACGACGTCCTGCTGACCATCGCGCCGATGCTCGTGGCCGGCGGGTCGCCCACGCTCCTGTGCGGGCCCGAGCTCGAGCCGCCGGCGGGGCTGGCGCTGCGCGAGATCCATCGCGCCGACGACCACCTCTTTCTTCACTACACCCTGTGACCGTCCTGCGCCTGCGCGATCGCACCCTCGCCATCGAGCCGGGGCGGCCGCTGGTCATGGGCATCGTCAACGCCAACCCGGATTCGTTCTCCGACGTCGAGCGGACCGACACGCTCGAGCGCCAGGTGGGGCACGCGCTCGCGCTCGTGGCCGACGGGGCGGACCTCGTCGACGTGGGCGGGGAATCGGGTGTCACCTACAACGACGCGACCCCGCCCGACGAGGAGGCGGCGCGGATCGTTCCGCTCGTGCAGCGCCTCGTCGCCGAGGGGGTGAGCGTCTCGGTCGACACCTGGAAGCCCGAGGTCGCGCGCGCCTCGCTCGAGGCCGGGGCGGTCATGCTCAACGAC
>DASVFT010000086.1:0-2350 GCA_036379935.1 Solirubrobacteraceae bacterium
TACTTGCCGTTCGGCTTGCGCCGCACCGCCGGCGTATCGATGCGCTCCACCCCGGCCAGGAAGCGCCCGGTGAGCGAATCGGGGTTGGCCATCACCTCGTCGGGGGTGCCCACCGCCACCACGTGGCCGCCCAGCTCGCCCGCCCCGGGCCCCAGGTCCACCACGTAGTCGGCGGCCCGCATCGTCTCCTCGTCGTGCTCGACGACCAGCACCGTGTTGCCGAGGTCGCGCAGCCGCTTCAGCGTGTCGAGCAGGCGCCGGTTGTCGCGCTGGTGGAGCCCGATCGACGGCTCGTCCAGGATGTACAGCACGCCGACCAGGCTCGATCCGATCTGGGTGGCGAGCCGGATGCGCTGCCCCTCCCCACCCGAGAGGGTCGCGGCCGGCCGATCGAGGGTGAGGTACTCCAGGCCGACCTGGGACAGGAAGCCCAGCCGCTCGCGGATCTCCTTGAGCACGCGCCGGGCGATGACCATCTCCCGCTCGGACAGCGCGAGGGTGTCGAAGAACTGGCGCGCCGCCTTGATCGGGAATCGCACCACGTCGGCGATGGACCGGCCCGCGATCTTGACCGAGAGCGTCTCGCCGCGCAGCCGTGAGCCTCCGCATCGAGGACACGGGCGCTCGGTCATGAAGTGCTCGACCTCGGCCCGCGTCTCCTCGGAGACGGTCTCCTTGTAGCGGCGCTCGAGGAGCTTCACCACGCCCTCGAAGCCATCGTCCGGCTCGCCGTGCAGCACGATGTCGCGCGCCTTCTTCGGCAGCTTCGCCCACGGCACCTCCAGGCTGAATCCATGCCGCTTCGCCAGCACCCGGAGGGTCTGCTTGAAGATGGCCGAGGCGGACGGCCCGGCCCAGGGCAGCAGCGCGCCGCCGGCCAGCGTCTTGTTCCCGTCCGGCACCACCCGGTCCGGGTCGATCTCGTAGCGGGTGCCGAGGCCGCCACACTCGGGGCACGCCCCGTACGGGTTGTTGAACGAGAACATGCGGGGCGACACCTCGGGGAACGAGATGCCGCAGGCCGCGCAGGCCAGCCGCTCGGAAAACAGGAACGAGGGGCCGTCCGGCACCTCCACCTGCACCACTCCGTCGGCCAGCCGCAGGGCGGTTTCCAGGGACTCGGCGAGGCGGCCGCCCACGTTGTCCTTGACCACGAGCCGGTCCACCACCACCTCGATCGTGTGCTTCTTGGTCTTGGCCAGCTCGATGTCGTCGGTCAGCTCGCGGAGCTGGCCGTTGACCCGGACCCGCACGTAGCCCTGCCGGCGCAGATCGAAGAAGAGCTTGCGGTACTCGCCCTTGCGTCCCCGCACGACCGGCGACAACACGGTCAGCCGGACCCCAGCGGGAAGCGTCATGACCCGGTCCACCATCTGCTGCACGGTCTGCGCGGAGATCACGCTGCCGCACTGCGGGCAGTGCGGGGTGCCGACGCGGGCGAAGAGCACGCGCAGGTAGTCATAGATCTCGGTGACGGTGCCCACGGTGGAGCGCGGGTTCTTGCTGGTGGTCTTCTGCTCGATCGAGATCGCGGGCGAGAGCCCCTCGATCGAATCGACGTTGGGCTTCTCCATCTGCTCGAGGAACTGCCGGGCGTATGCCGAGAGCGATTCGACGTACCGCCGCTGCCCTTCCGCGTAGATGGTGTCGAAGGCGAGCGACGACTTCCCCGATCCCGACAGCCCGGTGATGACCACGAGCTGGTCCCGGGGGAGCTCGAGGTCGATCGCCTTCAGATTGTGCTCCCGCGCACCGCGGATGATGATGCGATCGTTGGCCATGGACGCTTCATCATACTCCCGCGGCCGGGCGCGGTAAAACGGACCGCGCCGCCGCGCGACGCTCCATCAGCATGAACAGCGCGAGCCCCAGCGCGGCGCCGGCCGCCGCCACGTGGAAGCCGGCCGCGAACGAGGCCCGATCGACGGTGAGCCCCACCAGCAGCGAGCCGACCATGCCACCGAGGTCGAACGAGCCGGACAGCGTGCCGATGGCCGACCCGCGCTCCGCCTCCGGCGTGCGGTCGACCAGCAGCGCCACCAGCGTCGGGTAGAACAGAGCCACGCCGCCGCCGAGCAGCACCGCGCCGAGCGCGAGCGTGACGGCCGTCGGCGGCAGCGCCAGCAGCAGGTAGCTCAGCGCGATGAGCGCCACCGCCGGCACGATGACGCGGACGCGGCCGACCCGGTCGGACAGCCCGCGCAGGCCCACCCGACCCACGATGATGCAGGCCGAGAAGAGCGCGTAGAACCAACCGAGGCTGCCGTCGAGGCCGGCGGCGCGCGCGTGCAGCGGGAGGAACGCGTAGATCGAGCTGTAGCCGACGTTGACGAGCACCACGGTGGCCGCC
>DASVFT010000087.1:0-2787 GCA_036379935.1 Solirubrobacteraceae bacterium
GACGCCGCTGCTCGCGCGGCTCACCACGTGGCTGGCACCGGCGCGGGTGCGCGTCCACTACCCGGGGGTGTGGCTGTCCGAGCGCGTCTGGGCCACGCATGGCCACTACCTCGACCGCCACCTCCTGCCGGAGGCCGCCTACGGGATCGCGCGCGGCCTCCTGGGGCGCCTGCCGCGCGACGGCGCCACGCCCGCGGACTACGAGCGCGCCGGCGGCCCGTCGCTCTCCCGGCTCGAGGCCGGACTGACCCGCTGGCTCCCGCGCCCGCTCGCCGCGCTCACGGACGACGCCGCCGAGCTCGTGCGCGCCGTCACGATGCCGCGCGTTCCGCGCCGCATGCTGGACCGCCGCATCGCGCCGGTCGCCGCGACGCTGCTCGAAGCGCAGATGCGCCGGGCGAGCATGCCCGCGCTCTCGCGCGTCGCCCACCGCCTTGGCATCGACGCCGACTGGGTCATCTTCGGCCACGTCCATCGGCGCGGGCCGCTCGCCCGCGACGACGAGCGGCGCTGGCGAGGCCCCGGCGGGACGCCGCGGATCGCCAACACGGGCTCGTGGGTCTACGAGCCGCTGCTCGTGCACCGCGCGCGCCCTCCCCACCCCTACTGGCCGGGCGGCGCGATCCTGCTGCGCGACGGACGCGAGCCGGAGACCGTCGGCCTGCTCGACCACCTCGACGACCTCCACACGAACACCTCGTGAGCCATGCCGAGCTCCGTGAAGCGCACGGCGATCAGAAGCGACAGGTGCCGGGCAGGAGGCCGGCGCACGTCGGTCATGAAGAGCCGCAGGTCGTAGGGACGATCGCGCAGCTCGTACCAATCGCCGTTGCGCGAGGCCGCCCCGCGCGAGAGCACGCGGTCGCCCCGCCGTGCCAGGAAGAAGCGCACGGCGGCCTGGAACGGCTGCGTGCGCACGTCCAGGGTGCCGTCGAGCCGCACCGTCGCCCCGCGCGGGATCGTCTGCTGCAGCCGGGCCGCGATCCGGTCGAGCGGTCGATAGAGCGCGACGTGCTGGTCTGGCTCCTCGCTCCCCGCGGCCGCGGTGCCGGCGCCGACGACCGCGGCGAGGCCGGCGAGCGTCGCCGCCGCGGCCATGCGGCCCGGCACGCGCACCCGATCGCGAAGGGCCGCCGCGAGCGCTAGGCAGGCCGCCCACGCGACGATCAGCCACACCCATAGCCCAACCTGGGAGCCCCACCACAAGGTGTACGCCACGGTCGAGGCGAGCACCGGCTGCACGGGCGTGTGCGCGGCCACGGCCCCGAGCGTCAGGCACAGGACCAGACCGATCAGCGCCGCGCTGGCGACGTCCCAGCGGCGGCGCGCCGACCCCACGAGAACGACGAGCCCGAGCGCCGCGAGCAGCGTGATCGCCGTCGCGATCCGCAGGTGCGCCGGCTCGACGAGGACGTCGTGGTAGCGATCCCAGCGCGTCGCCGGGACGATCAGCCACCAGGGCCGCCACCCGATCGCGCGCGCGACGGCGTGCGCGCCGACGCCCGCGCCCAGCGTCGTCACCGGCGTCGTGGCGGAGCGCACGACGAGCGAGAGGTTCCCGTGCCGGGAGGAGATCTCGTCCACCACCATCGGCAGCCAGCACACGGCGGCCACGGCGACCGCGGCCAGCCCCCATCGCACGAGCGAGCGGTCACGGCGCGACGGGACTGCGAGCCCCGCGAGGCCGATGACGAGCATTCCGGCGGCGGGCGCCAGGTAGGCCAGGTGCGCCTGCACGACGAAGCTCGCGACGAGGACGGTGACGGGAAGCAGGCGATGATCGCCACAGGCGAGCGACCAGCACAGGAAGATCAGCAGGAGGAAGGGCAGCAGCGTGACCGCGGGGTTCCAGATGTCGTGCCACGACTCCGCCGCGAGCGACATGAGCATGGGCGCGATGGCGATCGCGGCGGCGAACATCAGGGCGCGACCGCCCCGGCGCCGCGCGAGCGCGACGGCGGCCAGCACCGCCATGGTGTTGACGAGGGCCACCGTGACGGCCATGGTCGCCGGAGGACCGATGCGCACCGGCAGCGCGATGAGCCAGTAGAGCATCGGGCCCAGGCCGTGCGTGGGCTGGCCGGTGATCAGGCTGGCCATCGAGTACTGGCCCATCAGCGGCGTGTGGGCCGTGAGCACATCGTAGGCGCGCGTCGCGATGATGGCCTTGTCGTCGGTGGGCTCCCACCCGATCTGCATCGCGTGCACGGCGGAGACGATCACCGGGAGCGCCGCTCCCGTTCCCGCAGCCAGCGTCAGCGGCCGGCCCACGAGGCGGGCCATCGTGCACCTCCTGCTGGATCGTCGTTCCGCCGGGCTAGGCGGGCCGCGTGGCGTGCCGCACGAAGCGCAGCACCTCGAGGTTCCCGTCCACCCCCGAGGGATTGTGGCTGGGAAACGGCGGCGGAGCGCCGGGCCAGCCGTGGTCGGTGCCGGTCAGCAGCAGGATCTGCACCTTCATCCCGGACGCGCAGTGATCGAAGACGAAGCGGGTCACGTCGTGGCGCGGCCGGTAGCTCCACGGGGTGGTCGAACACCCGTCGCGCCGCGCCCAGTCCACGAGATAGCGCCGCACGTTGCCCTTGTAGTCGGGCGCCCGGCCGTTGAACGGGACGACCGTGTCCGCGCTGCCGTGGATGGCGAGGAACGACGCGCGCGTGCGGGGACACGGGTCCAGCGCACGGTAGCCCGCGGCCACGGCCACGACGGCGGCGAAGCGGCCCGGCAGCTGGCACGCCATCCGCGTGGCGAAGCCCGCGCCGTTCGACACGCCGGTGATCGAGATCC
>DASVFT010000088.1:0-14378 GCA_036379935.1 Solirubrobacteraceae bacterium
CGCCGCCCTCGCCGGGGGTCGCGTCCTCGCCACCGACTGGTCAGCCGAGGCGATCGACTTCACCCGGCGCAACGCGGAGGCCAACGGGGCGCAGGTCGAGACGGCCGTCGCCGACTGGGCCGACCCCGGCGCGCTCCTGGAGCGCGGCCCGTGGGATCTCGTCCTGGCCTCGGACGTCCTCTACGAAGCGCGCAACGTCGCGCAGCTGCTCGTCCTCCTGGAGGACGCCGGCGACCATGCGGTCATCGCCGACCCCGGGCGCCCGACGTCGATCGAGTTCGAGGCGAGCGTCACCGGGAGCTGGTGGCTGCGCACGGAGACCGATCCCGGGCCCCCGCGCATATCGCTCTACGACCTGCGCCGCCGCGTCTAGTCCTCGAGCTCGCGCAGGAAGGCGCCCGCGCCCATCACGCGCGCGCCCGCCGCGCGCACGCGCTCGGCCAGGTTCGCGTCGGAGGTGACGACGACGAGGTCCTGGGGCTCGGGATGGCTCGCGACGAGCGTGGCGATGTCGTCGTCGGCCGCGTCGGGCCCGCCGCGGCGTGCGAAGCGCACGTCGACGCGACGGCCACCGCCGGCGTCGTGGGGGCGACCGTCGAAGATCACGGTCACGGGGACGTCGCGCGCCTCGGCGAACTGCTCGAGCCGCTCGACCAGCCGCCGCTGCGCGCCCGGCCGGTCGCGCCACCAGCCGTCGGGTCGTGCGCCCATGACGTTGTTGCCGTCGACGATCCACTCATCCATGCCGGGAACCGTAGGCCCCAGCCAGTACCGTCCGGCGTCATGATCGATCTCGCCCCCGCCGTGGCCACCGTCGTGCGCCGCTGCCTGGCCATCAAGCCCGGCGAGGACGTGGTCGTCGTGGTCGACGAGTCGCTCCAGGACGTCGGCGAGGCACTGCGCGCCGAGGCCCAGCGCGCCGAGGCCGAGGCGATCCTGGCCGTCATGAGTCCGCGCTCGAACCACGGCGTCGAGCCACCGCGGCCGATCGCCGAGGCCCTGGCCGCGTGCGACGTCTTCATCGCGCCCACCTCGCGCTCGCTCTCGCACACGCAGGCGCGCAAGCGCGCCACGGAGCTCGGCGCGCGCGGCGCCACGATGCCGACGGTCACCGCTGACATGCTCGCGCGGCTCATGGACGTCGACTTCGACGCGCTGAGCGCACGGTGCCACGCCGTGGCGAACCTGCTCGACGCCGCCGACCAGGCGCACGTCACCTGTCCCCGTGGCAGCGACCTGCGCCTCGACCTGCGCGGTCGCCACGCGATCGCCGACGACGGCGACCTCAGCGCGCCCGGCGCCTTCGGCAACCTGCCGTGTGGCGAGGGCTTCATCGCGCCGGCCGGGGGAGAGGGCACCGTGGTCTCGACCTCGCTGGCCGCCGGTGGGCTCACCGAGGACGACCCGGCGCGGTTCACCATCGAGGGCGGCCACGTCACGGCGGCCAGCGGCCAGGCCGGCGAGCGCCTGTTCGCGCTGCTCATCGAGCACGGCGAGGCGGGCACCAACCTCGCCGAGCTCGGCGTGGGGACCAACGACCGCGCGCGCCTGACCGGCAACGTCCTCGAGGACGAGAAGATCCTCGGGACCGTGCACGTCGCCTTCGGCGCCAGCGCGGGGATCGGCGGGACGGTCGCCGTGCCGATCCACCTCGACGTCGTCGTCACCGACGCCACGCTGACCGTGGGGGACACGACCGTGCTCGACGCCGGCCGGTACGTGCTCTGAGCGCGGTGCTCCTCGCGGTCCCCAACGTCTCCGAAGGCCGCGACCCCGACGTCCTGGCCGCCATCGGCGACGCCTTCGCCGCCGCCGGCGCGCGCGTCCTCGACCTCCACGCCGACCCCGACCACCACCGGGCGGTGTTCACGCTCGCGGGCGAGCCCGGGGCGCTCCACGTCGCGGTCGCGGACGGCGCGCGCGTGGCGACGGAGCGGATCGACCTGACGCGCCACGCGGGCCTGCATCCTCACGTGGGCGCCGTCGACGTCGCGCCCATCGTCTTCCGTGCACCGGAGCAGCGCGGCGCGGCGGTGGCCGAGGCGCTCGCCCTGGCCGACGCGCTCGGACAGCTCGGCCTGCCCGTCTTCCTCTACGGGGCGCTGGGCGACGGGCGCACGCGCGCCGAGCTGCGTCGCGGCGGCTCCGAGGCCCTCGGGCGCCGGATGGCCGACGGCCTGCGCCCGGACTTCGGCCCGCCGGCCCTGCACCCGACCGCGGGAGCGACGCTCGTCGCCGCCCGGCCCCCGCTCGTCGCCTTCAACCTGGAGCTGGCGCCGCCCGCCACCGAGGAGGACGCGCGGCGGATCGCGGCGGCCCTGCGCGAGACGGGCGCCCACGGCCTTCCGGGCCTGCGCGCCATCGGCCTCTCGCTGGCCGCGCGCGCCGGCGTTGCGCAGGTCTCGTGCAACGTCGAAGACCACGGGGCGCTGCCGCTGGCCGCGCTGCTGGAAGCCGTCGAGCGCCACGCGGTCGTGGCCGAGGCCGAGCTCGTCGGCCTCGCGCCGCAGGCCGCCCTCGAGGGCTGGCCCGAGCGCGTGCCGATCCGCAACCGGGCGACCCTGGAGGAGCGACTAAGCTGCTAGGGGTGCCGAAGGCGGCCACGTGGCCGTCTGAGGCGGGCCCCCCAAACCTCCTGATCGTGGCATCGAAGAGCAAGCGCCGCACCAAGCACCGCGGGAACGCCGCCGGGATGGTCGAGACGCGCGGTCGCACCGGACGCAAGCCCACGGCCGACGAGCGCAAGAAGCAGAGCCGGGCGGCGCGCATGGATCGCTTCAACCGGCCGCCGAGCTGGCGCAGCGCCTTCAACCGCGCCCTCATCGCCGCGGCGGTCTTCGTCGTGGCCGCGATCCTCATCCTCAAGCAGAACCCGGTGGCCGGCGTGGCCTTCGGGGTGTTCCTGGTCCTCTTCTACACGCCGCTGACCTTCTACACCGACAGCTTCTTCTACCGCCGCCGCCAGGCCAAGCTCTCGGCGGAGGGGAGACGGTGACGGCGGTGGACGTGCGCATGTTCACGGTCGGCGCGATCCAGGAGAACTGCTACCTGGTGCGCCGGGAGGGATCCGATCGGGCGCTGCTCGTCGATCCCGGCGACGAGGCGCCGCGGCTGCTGAGGGCGATGGACGAGCTGAGCGTCGATCCCGACGCGATCCTCCTGACCCACACGCACTTCGATCACATCGGCGCCGTCGCGCCCGTCGCCCGGGCCACCGGCGCGCCCGTCTACTGCCCGCGCGCCGAGCTGGGGGCCCTCGAGAACCCGGGCGCCTTCACGCCGCCGATGTTCGGCGCCATCGAGGGCTGGGAGGCCGAGCACGCGCTCGACGGTGGCGAGCGCCTCGAGCTCGCGGGCTTCGACGTCGAGGTCATCGCCACCCCCGGCCACAGCCCGGGCCACGTGACCTTCGCCTTCGACGGCGCGCTCTTCTCCGGCGACGTGCTCTTCCAGGGCTCGGTGGGACGCACGGACCTGCCGGGCGCCGACCACGCGACGTTGATGGCGTCGATCGCCACTCTGCTCGAGCGCTTCGACGACGACACCAAGGTCCATCCCGGCCACATGGGGTTGACCACGCTCGGCCGCGAGCGGGCCACCAATCCCTTCCTGCAGGCGCTCGCGGGCCGGTGACCGAACGTCCGCAGGCGCCGCGCGGCACGTACGACGTGCTGCCCGAGCAGGCCGCCGCGCGCGCGGGCGTGGAGGCGACCGCGCGCCGCGTGCTCGAGTCAGCCGGCTACCGGCGCATCGAGACGCCGGCCTTCGAGGCGACCGAGCTCTTCGCCCGCGGCGTCGGCGAGTCGACCGACATCGTGCAGAAGGAGATGTACACGTTCGAGGACGCAGGCGGGCGCTCGCTGACGCTGCGTCCCGAAGGCACGGCGCCGGTGTGCCGCGCCTACCTCGAGCACGGGATGCACAAGCTCGCGCAGCCCGTGAAGCTCTGGTACCTGTCCAGCTTCTTCCGCCAGGAGAAGCCGCAGGCCGGGCGCTACCGCCAGTTCTGGCAGATCGGGGCCGAGGCGATCGGCTCCGACGATCCGGCCGTCGACGCCGAGACGATCGTCCTGCTGCACGCGCTGCTGGGCGAGCTCGAGGTGCGCGGGCTGCGCCTGCGGATCGGCACGCTGGGCAGCCTCGACGCGCGCGCCGAGTACCGCGAGCGGCTGGCGGCCTATCTGCACGCCCATGCCGATCGCCTCTCGCACGACGTGCGCGAACGCATCGACCTCAACCCGCTGCGCGCCTTCGACGCCAAGGACCCGGGCACGCAGGAGGTCATGCGCGGCGCCCCGCGGCTGATGGAGGCGCTGAGCCGCGAGGACCGCGAGCACTTCGACCAGGTGGGCGCGCTGCTGGACGTCGCCGGAATCGCGTGGGAGCTCGACGACACCCTCGTCCGCGGCCTCGACTACTACACGCGCACGATCTTCGAGTTCACCTCCGACGCGCTGGGCGCGCAGTCCGGCGTGGCCGGCGGAGGTCGCTACGACGGGCTGATCGAGATGATCGGCGGGCCGCCGACGCCGGGCATGGGCTGGGCCGCCGGGATCGAGCGCATCCTCCTCGCGGCCGGCGACCGGGTGGGCGCGATCGGTTCCGAGCCCGTCACCGACCTCTACGTCGCGCACGAGGATCGCGCGGTCGAGGCGTTCGCCCTGGCCCACCGGGCGCGCGCCGCGGGCCTGGCCGTGCAGCTGGAGCTGGGCGGTCGCTCGCTGAAGGGTCAGCTCCGCCAGGCGGATCGCGCCGGTGCCCGCTACGTTGCCATCGTGGGTGCCGACGGCTTGCAGCTGCGCGACATGGACTCCGGCGGGCAGGAGGCCGTCGCCTCGCCCGACGCCGCCGTCGCAAGCGTCCTGCGGGGGCGCCATCCGGGATGAAGCGGCCGCCCGCTGCCAACATCTATCGCGACGCGTGGGCCGGAGATCTCGACGTCGGGCGCTGTGGGACCGAGGTGCGCGTGGCGGGCTGGGTGCACCGTCGCCGCGACCACGGCGGACTGATCTTCATCGACCTGCGCGACCGCTCCGGGCTGGTCCAGCTCGTCGTGCACCCGCAGGCCTCCGGCGAGGCGTTCGCGATCGCCGAGGACCTGCGCTCCGAGCACGTCATCTCGGCCGCCGGCGAGGTCGTCAAGCGCGCCCCGGAGAACGTCAACCCCAACCTGAGCACGGGTGAGATCGAGATCCACGTGCGCGCGCTGCAGCGCCTGGCCACGAGCGAAACGCCGCCCTTCCCGGTCGATGAGGACACGCCCGTCGACGAGATGATCCGCCTGCAGCACCGGATGATCGACCTGCGCCGCCAGAACATGCGTGAGGCGATGGAGCTGCGCCACGAGGTCATCGCCGCCATGCGCGACGTTCTCAGCGAGCGCGACTTCCTGGAGCTGGAGACGCCGATCCTCACGCGCTCGACGCCCGAGGGCGCGCGCGACTTCCTGGTGCCGAGCCGCCTGCAGCCCGGCTCGTGGTACGCGCTGCCGCAGTCGCCGCAGCTGTTCAAGCAGCTGTTGATGATGAGCGGCTACGAGCGCTACTACCAGATCGCGCGCTGCTTCCGCGACGAGGACCTGCGCGCCGACCGCCAGCCCGAGTTCACGCAGCTCGACCTCGAGATGTCGTTCGTCGAGGAGAACGACGTCATCGACACGATGGAGGCCGTGATGGGCGCGGTCTTCGAGCGGGCGGGGTTCAACGTCCCGGCCCCGCCGTGGCCGCGCATGGGCTTCGACGAGGCCATGCTGCGCTTCGGCTCGGACCGTCCCGACCGGCGCTTCGACCTGGAGATCGTCGACGTGTCCAGCGCGTTGCGCGGCAGCGAGTTCAAGGTCTTCGAGTCGGTCCTCGGTGGTGGCGGCGCCGTGCGTGCGCTCAACGCCGGCGCGCGCGAGCTCTCGCGCTCGGAGCTCGAGGGACTCAACGAGGTCGTCCAGCGCCACGGCGGCAAGGCCGTGGCCTGGGGGTTCGTCGAGAACGGCTCGCTGCGCTCGCCGATCGCGAAGTTCCTGGGCGAGGATCGCGTGGCCGCCGCGGTCCGCCACCTGCACGCCTCCGAGGGCGATCTGCTGCTCATCGTGGCCGATAAGCCCAAGGTGGCCGCCGAGGCGCTGGGGGCGCTGCGCCTGGAGCTCGGGCGGCGCTTCGGGCTCATCCCGGAGGACGGCCACGACGTGCTCTGGGTCGTCGACTTCCCCATGTTCGAGCCCACGGAGGAGGGTTGGGGCGCCGTGCACCACCCGTTCACCGCCCCGACCGGCGACTTCGCCGATCCCGGCACCATGCGCTCGCGCGGATACGACCTCGTCGTCGACGGGTGGGAGCTGGGCGGCGGGTCGATCCGCATCAACACGCCCGAGGTCCAGGAGCAGGTGTTCAAGGTGCTCGGCATGTCCGAGGAGGAGGCCCACGCGCGGTTCGGCTTCCTGCTCGATGCCCTGAAGTACGGGGCTCCGCCCCACGGGGGCATCGCGATGGGGATCGACCGCGTGGTGGCGCTCCTCGCCGGCCGCGAGTCGATTCGCGACGTCATCGCCTTCCCCAAGACGGCGTCCGGCGCGGACCCGCTCACGGGAGCTCCGGCGCCGGTGGACGCACGCCAATTGCGCGAGCTCGGGGTCCGTTCGATCGTCGATTCGCCCTAGCGCGCCCTCAAGACTGCGCTCCAGCTGCCGACAGCCGTGGCGTGGACCAGCTCAGCCTTCCCTATCGCATCGGCTTGGTCGCCCTCGTCGTCGTGGCGGCCCTGTGGTTCGTGGTCTTGCGGCCCAAGCCGGCCAGCGAGAGCACGCCGGCGACCACGGCGCCGGGCGTGACCGGGCTGGCCAACGACGTGTCCAAGGCTCGGGGCGCCGCCGACGCCGCCAACAAGAGCGCCGCCGGCACCGAGGCCGCGGCCAATGCGGTGGGCGGCTCGGGCACGGCCAGCGGAACGGCGCGCTCGACGGGCACGGCGGCGAAGCGCAGCAGCAAGCCCGCGGCGCACCGCCTGGCGGCCGACGCCGTCGCGGGCGATCCCTCGCGCGGCGTGCTCTCCGCCGTCGACGCGGGCAAGGTCGCGGTTGTCCTCTTCTTCAATCGCAAGGCGTCCGACGACCGCGCCACGCGCCGTGCGCTGGGCGACATCGACCGCCATCACGGCAAGGTCGTCACGCGCGCCGTCCCCATCAGCCAGGTCGGCAAGTACGACGCCATCACGCGTGGCGTCCAGATCCTCGAGTCGCCGACGATCCTGGTCATCGGCAAGGGCGGCAAGGCCCGCTCGATCACCGGCTACACGCAGGCCAGCGAGATCGACGATCTCGTCGGCGCCGTCGGCGGCAAGCGCCTCTAGTCATCTAGGCGGTCCGCGGCGCGGCCCGCGACGCCGCGCTGCCTACACTGGCGGAGTGCCGGACGAGCGCTTCGAGGAGCACCTGCGCCACCCGGTGGGCCGCGGCCGCGTGCCCGCCCACGACGGCGTGGCCGGCGGGGCGATCTGCGGCGATCTCGTGCGCATCGGCGTCGCCGTCGACGGCGAGCGTGTCTGCGACGCCGGCTTCGAGGCGGCCGGGTGCGGAGCCGCGCAGGCGGCGGCCAGCGCGGCGGTCGAGCTCGTCCTCGAGACGACCGTGTTCGAGGCCGCGCGCGTGGGCGCCGACGACGTGGCCGCCGCCCTCGGCGGCCTGAGCCCGGGCAAGCTGCACGCCGCCGAGCTGGCCGCCGACGCCTTGGCCCGCGCGCTGGGGGCCGCGGTGGCCGCGCAGGGCGCGGCGGCGCCCGATCCCGAGCGCACGCTCGTGGCGATGAGCGGCGGCGTCGACTCCGCGGTCGCCGCGCTGCGCGCCGGCGGCGCGGCCGCGGCGGTGACCCTCGAGCTGTGGCGCGACCCTGACAACGACGCCGAGCGCTCGTGCTGCTCGGCCAGCGCGGTGCGCGGCGCTCGCGCGGTCGCTCACGGCATGGGCCTCGCGCACTTCACCCTCGACCTGCGCGACGGCTTCCGCGCCGGCGTCGTCGAGCCGTGGCTGGCCGACCACGCCGCCGGGCTGACCCCGAATCCGTGCGTGCGCTGCAACGGCAACGTGCGCCTCGACGCCATGCTCGCCTTCGCCGACCGCGTCGGCGCGGCGACGCTCACCACCGGCCACTACGCGCGGCGCACGCCCGAAGGCCTGCTGCGCCTCGCGGCGGACCCGGCCAAGGATCAGGCCTACGTGCTCGCCGGCCTCTCGCGGCCGACGCTGCAGCGCATGCGCTTCCCGCTCGGCGACCTGACCAAGGCCCAGGTGCGCGCCATCGCCGCCGAGCACGAGCTGCCGGTCGCCTCCAAGCCCGACTCGCAGGACCTGTGCTTCCTGGCCGGCACCGGCCGCGCCGCCTTCCTCGCGCGCCACGGTGGACTCGGCGAGCGTCCCGGCGACATCGTCGACGCGGGCGGCCGCGTGCTGGGCCGCCACCGCGGCGCCCACCACTTCACCGTCGGTCAGCGCCGCGGCCTGGAGGTCGGCGGCGTCCCCGAGCCGCTCTACGTGCTCGGGACCGACCCGCACGCCAACACGGTGACCGTCGGCCCGCGCGCGGCGCTGGCCACGTGTGCGGTCCGTGTGCGCGACGCGCGCCTGCACGCGCCGGCCGCCGCCGTCGAGGCGGTCAAGCTCCGCTACCGCGCCCCCGCGGTGGCCTGCACCCTGGACGGCGACACGATCGCGCTGCGCGAGCCGGTCGACGGCGCCGCCCCCGGCCAGACCGCGGTCTTCCTGCGCGGCGACGCCGTGCTGGGATGCGCCACAATCGCAGGGTGACCTCCGACGAGATCCGCGAGCTCTTCCTGAGCTTCTTCGAGAAGCGCGATCACCGGCGCCTGCCCAGCGGCTCGCTGGTGCCCGCGAGCTTCGATCCGTCGGTCCTGCTCACCACCGCCGGCATGCAGCCGCTCAAGCCCTACTTCCTCGGGCTCGAGCAGCCGCCGCACAACCGGCTGACCACCTGCCAGAAGTGCTTCCGCACCGTGGACATCGAGAACGTCGGCACCACGGCGCGCCACCTCACCTTCTTCGAGATGCTCGGCAACTTCTCGATCGGCGACTACTTCAAGCAGGGCGCCGTCGAGTACGCGCTCGAGCTCTCGCTCGAGGGCTTCGGGTTCGACTTCGACGACATCTGGATCAGCGTCTTCGCCGGCGACGAGGAGCTCGGGCTGGGGCCCGACGAGGAGGCGATCGCCGCGTGGGAGTCGGTCGGCGTCCCGCGCGAGCGGATCGTCGCCCTGCCCAGCTCGGAGAACTTCTGGGCGGCCGGCCCGACCGGGCCGTGCGGCCCGTGCAGCGAGCTCTATCTCGATCGCGGGGCGCAGTTCGGCACCCCGGACGACCTTCCCGGCGGCGACAACGATCGCTTCCTGGAGTACTGGAACCTCGTGTTCATGCAGTACGACCAGGACCCGCCCGGCACGCTCACGCCCCTGCCGGCCAACAACATCGACACGGGCCTGGGCCTCAACCGCATGGCGATGATCCAGCAGGGCGTGCCCACGATCTTCGAGACCGATCAGTTCATGCCGCTCATGACCCTCGGCCGCGAGCTGGCGACGCTCGAGCCCGACGAGCGCGCGCTGCGGATCCTCGCCGACCACACGCGCGGGATGACCTTCCTCATCGCCGACGGCGTCGTGCCGTCCAACGAGGACCGCGGTTACGTGCTGCGGCGGATCATGCGCCGCGCGCTGCTGCAGGGCCACCGCATCGGGATCGAGCACGGCTTCCTGCCCCGGTACGTCGAGACGGTCATCGACACGATGGGCGCCGCGTATCCCGAGCTGCACGCCCAGCACGAGACGATCACCAAATGGGCGCGCGCCGAGGAGGAGAGCTTCGGCCGCACGCTCGAGCAGGGCACGCGGCTGCTGGAGGAGCTGCTCGCGGCCGGCGCGGTCGCCGGCGCCGACGCCTTCCGTCTGCACGACACCTACGGCTTCCCGATCGAGCTGACCCGCGAGATCGCGCAGGAGCGCGGCGTGCCGTTCGAGGGCGACGCCGAGTTCGACGTGCTCATGACCGAGCAGCGGGCGCGGTCGTCGGCGGCGGGCGGCCATGCGAAGGTCGGCGCGGCGGCCGAGGTCGTTCGCGAGATCGCGTCGGAGGCGACGCACTTCACCGGCTACGAGCACCTCGAGGAGCACACGACGGTCGCCGGCCTGCTCGAGCGCGACGGGCGGACGTTCGTCAAGCTCGCCGATTCGCCGTTCTACGCCGAGGGTGGCGGGCAGATCTCCGACGCGGGCACCATCGCGTGCGAGGAGGGCGACTGCCTGGCGCGCGTCGCGGAGGTGGTGCGCGCGGGCGAGGACCAGGCGATCGTCGTCGAGGCCGTCGACGGCGCGCTGAAGCCCGGCGAGCGCGTCGTCGCGCGCGTCGATCGCGGCGCGCGCCACGCCACCGAGGCCAACCACACCGCGACGCACCTGCTGCATGCGGCGCTGCGCCGGCACCTGGGCGAGCACGTCCGCCAGGCCGGGTCCTACGTCGGGCCCGACAAGCTGCGCTTCGACTTCTCGCACACCCAGCGCCTCACCGAGGACCAGCGCCGCAAGGTCGAGGACACCGTCAACGAGTGGATCCTGCGCAACGACCGCGTGCGGCCGCTGACGACGACGCTGGAGGAGGCCCAGCGCCTGGGGGCGATGGCGCTCTTCGGCGAGAAGTACGGCGACGTCGTGCGCATGGTCGAGATCGGCGACGGCTCCTACTCGCGCGAGCTGTGCGGCGGCACCCACGTGCGCTCGACCGCCGAGATCGGCGTGTTCAAGATCGTCAGCGAGGGGTCGAGCGCGTCCAACGTGCGCCGGATCGAGGCGGTGACCGGGCCCGAGGCCGTGGCGCTGCTGCGCCGCAGCGACGAGCTGCTGCGCGAGAGCGCCGACACGCTGCGCACGCAGCCCGAGCGCGTGCCCGAGGCGATCGCCGCCCTGCGCGACGAGGCGCGCGCGGCCGCCAAGGCGAGCGCCGCGGGCAGCGGGCCGGACGCGGCGGCGCTGGCCGCGCGCGCCGCGCAGGTGGACGGCGCCGTGGTCCTCGCCGAGGTCGTCGAGGCGTCCGACGCCAAGGCGCTCATGGAGATCGCCGACCGCGTGAAGGGCAAGCTCGGCGACAGCGCCGCCATCGTCCTCGGCACCGCCGTCGAGGGGCGCGTGCACCTGGTCGCCGCGGTCACGCCCGCGCTCGTCGAGCGCGGCGTGCGGGCCGGCGAGGTGGTGAAGGTCGCCGCGCAGGTGGCCGGCGGCGGTGGGGGCGGGCGCGACACGATGGCGCAGGCCGGCGGACGCGATCCCGAGAAGCTCCCCGAGGCGATCGAGGCCGCACGCGCGGCTATCGTCCACGCTCTCGGCTAGCCTCGTGCGCGTGCTTGCCCTGGACTACGGCAGTGCACGCTGCGGCTGCGCGCTCAGCGACCCGACCGGCACCCTGGCCACGCCGATCGAGGCGATCGAGCGGCCGGCGACGCGAAGGGGCTTCGCGCGCGTGGTCGAGCTGGTGCGCGACCGCGGCGCCGAGCGCGTGGTCGTGGGGCTGCCGCTGGGGCTGAGCGGGGCCGACACCGAGCAGACGCGCGAGGCGCGCGCGTGGGCCGACCGCCTGGCCGGGGCCGTCGCCGTGCCCGTCGAGCTCTACGACGAGCGCTTCACGACGGCCATCGCGGCGCGCACCCCCGGTGAGCGCACGAGCGAGGATTCGCGCGCCGCGGCCGTCCTGCTCGACGACTGGCTCGCCCGCCATCGCCGCGAGGTGTCGGAGTGACGCCGCCGCTCGCCCGCCATCGCCGGGAGGTGTCGGAGTGACGCCGCCGCTGTTCGGCAGCGGCGACGACGGTCGCGAGCGCAGCGCGGCCGAGCGCGAGGCGGCGCGCCTGGAGCGCGAGCGCCGCCGCGCGCTGCGCGAGGGTCGCACGCCGCCCGACGAGCTGCCCGACAGCGACGAGCACGCGCGTGACCCGGCGTGGGAGCCGTTTGCCGACGAGCCCGAGCGCGAGCACGACCCCACCTGGGAGCCGTTCGCGGAGGAGCCCGACCCCGAGCCGATCCCCTCGCAGCCGGACCGACCGCTGGAGCCGCAGGCCTTCGACGACGACGAGCCGCTCGATCCTCGCCGCGAGCCGGACCTGCCCGCGCACGATCCGCAGGCCACGCAGCCGCTCGAGCCCGTCGAGCTGGCCGAGCCGCTCCAGCCCGGCGAGCGCATGGAGCCTGACGAGCCTGACGAGGCGACCGAGCCCGCGGAGCCCGTCGGCGCCGGCCGCGCGCGCCGCACCGTCTCGCTCCCGCACGCACGCACGGACGAGCTCGGCCACCACACCGACTCCTGGGAGCGGCCGATCGGCACCGTGCGCAAGTCGCGCGCCGAGTACCAGCCCCAACCCGGGGCCCCTGGCATGCCCCCGCATCGCAACCTTCCGGTGCGCAGGCGGCGGCGGCTGTGGCTACGACGGGTGGTCGCGCTGCTGGCGATCCTCGTCCTGGCGGCGATCGCGGTCTTCGCCTTCATGCTCTACCAGCCCTTCCACGGCAAGGGCTACGACGCCGTCGTGGTGACGATCCCGCCCGGGGCGAGCGCGGGCGACATCGGACACCTGCTGGCCAGGAGCGACGTGGTCGACTCGGCGCTCTTCTTCGGCCTGCGCGCGCGCATCAGCGGGGACCGGGGCAAGCTCCGCGCCGGCACGTACACGCTGAAGCGGTCGATGCCGTACGGCGACGCGCTCGCCGCCCTGACCGAGGCGCCGACCGCGGCCGCGACGATCAAGGTCACGCTGCCCGAAGGCCCCTCCCGGCGCGAGCTGGCGCCCAGGGTGAAGGCCGCGGGCGTGCGCGGCAGCTACGTCACCGCCTCCGAGCGCTCGAGCGTGCTGAACCCGCGCTTCTACGGCGCGCCGAAGGGCACGCGTGGCCTCGAGGGCTTCCTGTTCCCCGACACCTACGAGCTGCGCAGCCGGACGGCGACGGCCAAGATCCTGGTCACGCAGCAGCTGCGGACGTTCAAGCGCGAGCTCGCCAAGGTCGACCTGCGCCGCGCCAAGCGCCGCAACCTCTCGCGCTACGACGTCCTCATCATCGCCTCGATGATCGAGCGCGAGGCACTGGTCCCGAAGGACCGCGCGCTCATCGCGGCGGTCATCTACAACCGCCTGCGCAGGGGGATGCCGCTCGGCATCGACGCCACCCTGCGCTACCGCCTGAACAACTGGAGCCGACCGCTGCGCGAGTCCGAGCTCAACACCGACTCGGCCTACAACACGCGCAAGACCCTGGGCCTGCCCCCGACCCCGATCGGCAACCCCGGTCTGGCCTCGCTCCAGGCGGCGGCCGCGCCGGCCAACGTCAACTACCTCTTCTACGTCATCAAGCCCTGCGGCAACGGCGCGCACGCCTTCAGCGCGACCGACGCGCAGTTCCAGAAGGACGTCGCCGCCTACAAGAGCGCCAGCAAGAAGCGCGGCAACAAGGACCCCTCGCGCTGCTAGGCGACTCACAGCCGCACGCGTTCCCGCGCCCACGGCGGTCCGCCGCGTAGGATCTCGCCGTGACCACCATCCCCGACGAGGCCCGCGTGATCCTCGAGGGCGATGCGCTTGCGCATCTGGTGACGCTCGACGCCGACGGCGACCCGCAGGTCAGCTGCGTGTGGATCGGGGTGGAGGACGACGAGCTCGTCTTCGCCTCGCTCGGTCCGCGGCGAAAGCTCGACAACATCCGCCGCAACCCGCGCGTGACGCTGTCGGTGGAGGGGACCGAGAGCACGGCGATAGGGCTGAAGGAGTACGTCGTGGTCCACGGCCACGCGCGCATCGTCGAGGGCGGGGGCCCCGAGCTGCTGCAGCGCCTGGCGCACGTCTACCTCGGTCCCGACGTGAAGTTCCCGCCGATGGACGATCCGCCGCCGGGGGTCGTGGTGCGCATCGCGGTCGACCGCCTGGGCGGCGTCGGGCCGTGGGCCGCCTGACGCGGCTGGGCGTCCTCGGCTGGCCGGTCGCGCACAGCCGCTCGCCGGCGATGCAGAACGCCGCGCTTGCGGCGGCCGGGCTCGGCGGCTGGCGCTATCAGCACCTCCCCGTGCCGCCCGAGCTCTTCGCCGAGACCGTGCCCGCGCTCCCCGCCGTGGGCTTCGTCGGCGCGAACGTCACGATCCCGCACAAGGAGGCGGCGCTTGCGCTCGCCGACGAGGCAACCGAGACGGCCCGCGCGATCGGCGCCGCCAACACGCTGTCCTTCGGGCCCGACGGCGCCATCGCGGCCGACAACACCGACGCTGCGGGCCTGCTCGGCGCGCTCGGCGACGAGCGCCCGCGGACGGCCGTCATCCTCGGCGCGGGCGGCTCGGCGCGGGCGGCCGCCTACGCGCT
>DASVFT010000089.1:0-2641 GCA_036379935.1 Solirubrobacteraceae bacterium
GTGCCCATCACGACGGTGGGAATGCCCCGCTGCTCCAGCACGATGGCGCCGTGGATACTCCACGACGTGCACGACCCTCAGTCGGCGCTGCCGACCAGGACGAAGTCGCACGTCGTGAGCGCGGCCAGGATGTCGGGCGACGGCGCGCCCGCGATGCCCTTCTCACGCTTGACGACGTCGCGGACGCCGTACTGCTCCTTCAGGCGCTCGGCGACCGCCAGCATCAACGTGCCCGCGTTGGCCTTGCTGTTGTCGAGGATGCCGACCCGCTTGCCCTCGAGGCTGGCCAGCCGCGGGGCGAGGCCCGCCGCGAGAATGCGCGGCTCGGCGGTGGGATCGTAGAGGACGTGTTCTTCCTGGCTCATCGGTTCGTCTCCTTCCGCTGGAGCAGCAGCGTCAGCATGCGATCGACTCCCCGCTCGAGACACCGCTTGATCTCGTCGCGGGTGGCCCGGTAGCGATCCTCGCCCTGGCCGAACGGGTCGTCGACGTCGCCGGCCTCGCCGGCCAGCTCGTGCAGCGTCATGATCGGGCGGCCCTGTGCCTCGGCGTAGGCGCCGATCGTCTCCTTCTGCTGGGCGGTCATGGTCACGATCAGATCGGCGGCGGCCACGATGTCGCGATGGCGTCGCAGGTCGGTCGAGGCGAACGCGGACTCGCTCAGGTGGATGGCGTCCTCGCGCAGCACGATGCGCGCGTCGAGCGAGGGGATCATCCCGTCGCGGGCGTGGTTGGCGATGCCCCCCGAGCGCACCCGCACCGCGCCGTTGGTGCCGCGCGCGGCCAGCATCTTCTCCAGGAGCACGTGGGCCATGACGCTGCGGCAGGTGTTGGCGTGGCAGACCAGCAGGACAGTGCTCAACACGCCTCCGATCGAGGGCAGGCCGGCGAGGCCCCAGATATTGCCCGCAGTCTATCAGATCGCGCGCCCCGAAATCCTGCTTCGCCGGCCGGTCCCGCGGGTGTAAGGTCGTGCCCGCTGGCCGCACCCGAAGCGCTCCGCTGGCGGCCGCGTGGAGGCCCTCGAATGGATCGGCGCACCGTCCTCGCCGCGCTGGTGTCGATGCTCGCGTGGCCGCGCGTCTCCCGGGCGAAGGAGCACCGAACCTGGCGCATCGGCTGGCTCTCGCCGGCATCGTCTGCGTCCGGCGGCTACGAGCTGGAAGCGCTCCGTGACGCGCTCCGCGCGCTCGGCTACCTCGAGGGCCAATCGATCGTGATCGATGCGCGCTGGGCCGACGGCAACAGCCAGCGGCTTCCCGATCTCGCCCGGGCTCTCGTCGGCGCGCGCGCGGACGTCATCTGCACGTCCGGCACGCCCGCGACCATGGCGGCGAGGGCCGCGACCGGCAGCATCCCGATCATCTTCGGGCGCGCCGCCTTTCCCGACAAGACCGGCCTGGTCTCGAACCTGAGCCGCCCCGGCGGCAACCTCACCGGCGTCACCTTCATCGGCCCCGAGTACGGCAAGCGCCTCGAGATGCTGCGGGAAGTGTCGCCGCGGACGGCGCGTATCGCGCTCCTCTACAACGACCAGAACGCGGCCAGCGTGCTGGCGATGCGTGAGACGCAGGAGTGGGGCCGGTCCCTGCAAGCCTCGGTCGAGCCGCTGGGCGTCCACGACGAGGCCAGCCTGCAGGGCGCGCTCGCGGCGGTCCGCTCGACCAGGGCCGAAGCCCTCATGACCACCGCGGATCCGTTGATCGCCTCGTATCGGTCCCGAGTCGTCGAGTTCGCGAACGAGCACCGGCTGATCGCGATGTACGGGGAGCGGGAATACGTCCGGGCCGGCGGGCTCATGTTCTACGGCACGAGCACCATCGACATGTGGCGGCACGCGGCGACTCACGTCGACCGCGTGCTCAAGGGTGCGAAGCCGGGCGACCTCCCGGTCGAGCAGCCGACCCAGTTCGAGCTGATGATCAACCTGAAGACGGCGAAGGCGCTGGGGCTGACGTTGCCCCGGTCGCTCCTGCTGCGGGCGGACCAGCTGATCGAGTGACCGCGGCGGCTAGGAGCGCGCCTCCCACGGCGACTGCCAGTACCGCACGCCTCGGCCCAGGTCCTGCCACTCGCTCTTGGCCCGCTCGCCGAGGCTCTTGCCGAAGTTGGTGCCGGGCGGCTCGTGGAGGTTCTTGCCGAGCGTCTCCGGGAAGAGCTTGGCCAGCTCCGCCGGCTCGAGCTTGCGGTCGGCTTCGATGCGGCGGATCGGCTCCGGCAGGGCCATCAATGTGTAGCCGTAGCCGAAGGAGTGGAACACCTGCCCGTTGATGTGACCGGCCTGCTGGCTGGCCAGGAAGGTCACGAGCGGCGCCACGTTGTCGGGATCGCGGTCGGTGCCGATGGCCTGCTCGCTCGGCCATTTCCCGGTCTGCTCGAACACCTGCCGCCCGCGCGGGGTGGAGTCGATCATGCGCGTCGCCCCGCTCGGCATGATCGAGTTGGCGGTGACGTTGTATTTCGCCATGCCGTTGGCCGTCGACCACATGAGGCCGATGATGCCGGCCTTGGCCGCGCCGTAGTTGGGCTGCCCGGGGGAGCCGAGCGCGGAGACCGAGGACATCGAGATGATGCGCCCGTACTTCTGCTCGCGCATGTGCACCGAGGCGGCGCGGGTGCAGAAGTAGGTGCCGTCGAGATG
>DASVFT010000090.1:0-21383 GCA_036379935.1 Solirubrobacteraceae bacterium
CGCACACGAGCACCATCGGCGGCTCGAGCGACAGCGAGCACATCGCGCTCGCGGTCATGCCGAAGTCGTCGCCGTCGTGACTGGTGGTGACCACCGTGACGCCGCTGGCGAAGCGCCCGACCACCTCGCGGAACAGCTCCGGATCGCATCTGGGGTCTGCCATGCGCGCTGGCACGCATGCTACGACTTCCTTATGCTATGCGGAAGCTAAGTTCTGTATTGCAGAAACGAGGATTGGCATGGCTGAGTCGGCGACCGCGCCGCGCACCGCTCCGCTGACGGGCGAGGAGTACCTCGAGAGCCTCCGCGACGGCCGCGAGGTCTGGATCGACGGCGAGCGCGTGGGCGACGTCACCGAGCACCGGGCGTTCCGCAACGCGGCCCGCTCGGTGGCGGCGCTCTACGACGCGATGCACGAGCCGGAGCGCACGGAGATCCTGGTCGGAACCGACCGGCACGGGATCCGGACGCACCGGTTCTTCATGCCCAGCTACACCAGCGACGACCTGCTCCAGGCGCGCGAGGCGATCGCCGAGTGGTCGCGCATGTCCTACGGCTACATGGGCCGCACGCCGGACTACAAGGCGTCGTTCATGGCCACCTTGGGCGCGGATCCCGACTGGTACGAGCCCTTCGGCGACAGCGCGCGCAAGTGGTACCGCGACTATGCCGAGCGCGCGCTCTTCCTCAACCACGTGCTCATCAACCCGCCGATCGACCGCCACAAGGCGGTGCACGAGGTGGAGGACGTCTACGTGCACGTCGTCGAGGAGCGCGACGACGGCATGGTCGTGCGCGGGGCGAAGATGCTCGCCACCGGCTCGGCGCTCACGCACGCGACCTTCGTGGCGCAGAACAGCGCCGTCGAGCTCGAGGAGGGCAAGGCGGAGGACTACGCGTTGGCCTTCATCGTGCCGATGGGCGCCCACGGCGTGAAGCTCGTGTCGCGAGCCTCCTACGAGGCGAGCGCCAGGTCGCCGTGGGAGCACCCGCTCTCCAGCCGCTTCGACGAGAACGACGCCGTCATCGTCTTCGACGACGTGCTCGTCCCGTGGGAGGACGTGCTGGTCTACCGCGACGTCAAGCGCGCCATCGGCTTCTACGCCCAATCGGGCTTCATGCCGCGCTACACGCTGCAGTCGGGGACGCGGCTGGCGGTGAAGCTCGACTTCCTCTGCGGCCTGCTCGCGCGCGGCCTGCGCGCCAACGGCACCGACGGCTTCCGCGGCGTGCAGGCCAAGCTCGGCGAGCTCGTCGGCTGGCGCAACCTGATCTGGGCGCTCACCTCGACGCTGTGCCACGAGACCCAGCCCGGCCCGGGCGGCAGCGTGGTGCCGAAGCTCGAGTACGCCGTGCTCATCCGCCTCTTCGGCACGCAGGCCGTGCCCAAGGCCCGCGAGCTCTTCACCGAGCTGCTCGGCGGAGCGCCGCTCGTCGCGCCCGCCGGCAACCGCGACCTGCTCAACGAGGAGCTGCGCCCGCTGATCGACCGCTACTACCGCGGCTCGACCGGCGACGCGCACGACCGCATCAAGCTGTTCAAGCTGATCTGGGACGCGATCGGCAGCGAGTTCGGCTCGCGCCACGCCTGGTACGAGGTCAACTACGGCGGCAACCAGGAGCAGATCCGCCTCGACACCCTGCGCTTCGCCGGCGTGCGCGGCCTCACCGAGGGATTCGAGGGGCTCGTCGACGCCTGCCTCTCCGACTACGACCTCGACGGCTGGACGCGCGGCCCATGGGAGTAGCGCAGGCGACGCGCGAGCGCCCCGCCTACCCGATCTCCTCGGTCGGCAACGTCCTGCGCGTGCTCGAGCTCCTGGGCGAGCAGGAGCCGCTCACGCTCACCCGCGTCAGCCGGTCGCTGGGCGTCGCGCCGTCCACCGCCCATCGCCTGCTCGCGATGCTCCGCTACCACGACTTCGTGCGCCAGGACCCGCGGACGAAGGCCTACCGGCCCGGGCGAGGACTGCTGAGCATCGCGCTGGCGGCCACCGGCGGGATCGACGCGCGCGCCCTCGCGCGCCCCGAGCTCGAGGCGCTCAGCCGCCGCCTCGAGGAGACCGTGCACCTCGTGGTGCTCGACGGCGCGGCGGCGCTCTTCCTCGACTCGGTCGAGTCGCGCCGAGCGGTCCGCGTGACCTCGCGCGTCGGCGCCGCGATGCCCGCCCACTGCACCGCGTCGGGCAAGGCGCTCCTCCTCCAGCTTCCTGATGAAGGCCTGCGCGCGCTCCTGGGCGCCGACCCACTCGCCGGCATGACCGGGCGGTCGCTGACCACGCTGGCCGCGCTGCGCCGCGAGCTACGGGCCGCGCGCCGGGCCGGCTACGCGACGAACTTCGGCGAGAGCGAGGAGGGCCTCGCGGCCGTCGCGGTGCCGATCCCCGGCGGGGCCGGCGGAAGCGAGCTGTCGATCACGGTCTCGACGCCCTCCGATCGCCTCGATCGCCAGCGCGCACCGGCCATCGCCGCGGCGGCGAGCGAGGCGGCGCAGCGCATCGCCCGGCGCCTGGCGTCCGCCGCCGACGACAGCGGCCCCGACAGCGGCCGCTAGTGGACGGTCCGAGCGAGGCCGTACCGCAGCCCCAGGCCAGCGCCACTCACCCGCGGCGCGGGCTGCTGCTCCTGGCCGTGGCCTCGGGCACCGTGCTGAACCCGCTGAACTCGGCCCTGATCGCGGTGGCGCTGATCGACATCGGGCGCGATCTGCGCGTGAGCTTCGGCAGCGTGTCGTGGCTCGTCTCCTCGTTCTACCTCGGCAGCGCGATAGGGCAGCCGATCATGGGGAGGCTCGGCGACCTCTACGGTCGCCGGCGCCTCTTCACGGCCGGCCTCGTCACCGTGGGCGCGGCCAGCGCCGTCGCGCCGCTGGCGCCCACGCTCGGGTGGCTGGTGGGCGTCCGCATCGTCCAGGCCCTGGGGAGCTCGGCGCTCTTCCCGGCCGGCATCGGACTGCTTCGCCACGCGCTACACGGACGCGAGACGCGTGCGCTCGGCGTGCTGGCGATCTCGTCCTCGATCTCGGCGAGCGTGGGCCCCACGATCGGCGCGCTGCTGGTCGGCTGGCAGGGCTGGCGCATCGTCTTCCTCGTCAACGTGCCGATCGTGCTCGTCGCGCTGGTCCTCGCCGCGCGTGCGCTGCCGCCCGACGCTGCGCTTGCGCGACCGGCTCGTCGCGGCTGGCTCGAGCTGGCGAGGACGCTCGACGTCCGCGGCGCCCTGGCCTTCGCCGCCGCGCTCTTCTGCCTGCTCTGGTTCCTACTCTCGCTGGTACGGACGCCGGCGTGGTGGGCCCTCGCGGCCGCGCTGGCCACCGCGCCCGTCTTCGTCCGGTGGGAGCTCGCCGCGCCCGCGCCGTTCATCGACCTGCGCACGCTGTCCGCCAACCGGCGGCTCCCGGCCGTGTACGCGCAGTTCGCCGCGGTCAACGTCGTCTTCTACTCGATCTTCTTCGGCATCCCGAGCTACCTCCAGGCGGCGCGCCACTTCAGCGTGGAGAAGACCGGTCTCATCATGCTCGTGATCACCGGCATCGGCGTCCTCACCACGCCGGCCGTCGCGCGCCTGATCGAGCGCGCCGGCTACCGCCCGCCACTGCTCGTCGGCGCCGGCTTCATGACCGCGGGCACGCTGCTGCTGCTGACGGTCGGCACGACGACGTCCACGCCGTGGCTGGTGTTCGTGCTCGCGATCATCGGGGTGAGCACGGCGTTCAACAACCTCGGCCTCCAGGCCTCGATGTACGACGCCGCCCCGCGCGAGCACATCAGCGCCGCGTCGGGGCTGTTCATGACCTCGCGCTATCTCGGCACGATCCTCTCGGCGAGCCTGCTCGGGGCCGTCTTCGGCCGCACGATCGACACGGGCCGGCTGCATGCCGTGGCGCTCGTCCTCGTGGGCTTGGCCGCGCTCATCCTCGTGACCACGATGCGACAGAGGACATAGCCCGCTGCCTATCCGGCGGCCAAGCAATAGGTATTTGAAGTATCCGAATCCCCGTCGTAGCTTCGGGGGTCGGTCTCGGGTCGAAGGGAAGGGAGCCTTTTCGATGAGCAAGCCACTCGGCGCGTGTGCGCTGGCGTTGCTGATAGCCATCGCCTCGTCGGGGTGCGGGTCCTCCGACAGCGGCGGGTCGTCGGGCGACACGGTCACCGTGCCCGCGATCCTCTCGATCACGGGCAGCGCGTCGTTCCTCGGGACCCAGGAGCGCAACGCGCTGCTGGCGCTTCAGAAGCAGGTCAACGCGACCGGCGGGATCCAGGGCAAGAAGCTCAAGTTCGCCATCTCGGACAACCAGACGTCGCCGTCGGTGGCGGTGTCGCTCGCCTCGAAGCTCATCAGCACATCGCCCGTGCTCATCACCGGGAGCGTCACCACCGTCAACCGGCCGGTCGACAACCTGGTGACCTCCAACGGCCCGGTCATCTACGACCTCTCCCCCGGCGACCACCCTGCGCGCGGCAGCTTCGTCTTCTCCGCGGCGGCGTCGACCGCGGCGCAGACGACGGCCTTCGTCAACTTCGCCAAGGCCAAGCGCTGGAGCAAGGTCGCGGCCATCAGCTCGACCGACGCCAGCGGCCAGGACGGATGGGAAGGCATCCAGAAGGCCACGGGCGCCAGCGGCGGGGCCGTCGCGATCACCGACCACGAGACGTTCGACCCCAAGGACGTGAGCGTCAACGCGCAGCTGGCCAAGATCAAGTCGACGCATCCGCAGGCGCTCTTCATCTGGACCACGGGGACGCCGGTGAGCGCCGTCTTCAAGGGCATGCAGCAGCTGGGGATGACCCAGCTCCCGGTCATGACCACGAACGGCAACGCCTCCTACGGGGCGATGCAGAAGCTGGCCGCCATCCTGCCCGCCGAGCTCTACTTCCCGGGCGGCGCGTTCCAGGCCGAGCCGTCCCAGCTCAAGGCCCCCGAGAGCAAGGTCGTCGCGAGCTTCCAGAGCGCGATGAAGCAGCAGGGCTCGGTGGTGCCCGACGAGGGCAACGCCCTGGCGTGGGACCCCGGGTTCATCCTCGTCTCGGCGCTGCGCAAGGTCGGCCCCAAGGCCTCGGCCAAGGACATCCGCAAGTACATCAGCGGCCTCACCTCCTTCGCCGGGATCATCGGCAAGTACGACTTCACGTCGGCGACCGTGGCACCGGACAATCGAGGGATCGGCGTGGACTCGGCGCTGATCAGCCGCTGGGACAAGGCGAAGAACCGCTGGGTCGTCATCAGCGGCGCCGGCGGCAGGTCGCTGCGCCCATGACGGGCGAGTTCAGCGGCTAGATGAGCGAGCTGGGCAACATCCTCATCGGCGGCATCGTGACCGGCGCGGTCTACGCGCTGCTCGCGGTGGGCTACTCCCTCGTCTTCAGCGTCAGCGGGGCGCTCAACCTGGCGCAGGGCGCCTTCGTCGCCGGCGGCGCGCTGGTCATGTACAGCTTCGAGGACTCCGCGCATCTGAGCATCCCACTCGCCTTCCTGGCGTCGCTCGGCGTCATCACCGCGATCGTGGTCATCGTCGAGTGGGGCATCATCCGCTCGGCGGTCACGCGCGTGTCGCACGCCAGCCTGCTCATGCTCATGGGCGGGCTCCTCACCGCCGCCCAGGGCGCCGCCTTCCTCATCTGGGGCTCGGATCCCGTCTCGCTGCGGGCGTTCTCGGGGGTCAAGCCGCTGCACTTCGGGCAGCTCTTCGTCTCGCCGCAGTCGTTCTGGGTCCTGGGGGCGGCGGCGCTGTCGATCGCCTTCGTGGCCTGGCTCATGTCGCGCACCAGCGTCGGCAAGGCGCTGCGGGCGACAGCCGAGAACCGGATGGCCGCCCGCCTCATCGGCGTGCCCGCCGATCGGATGATCCTCCTGTCGTTCGTCGCGGCGGCCATGCTGGGCGTCATCGCCGGAGCGGTCATCGCACCGCTGACCCAGCTCGACTTCGCCACGATGACCGGCTACACGACGCAGGGCCTCATCGCGGTGACGCTCGGCGGGCTCGGAAGCATCTTCGGCTCGGTGGCCGGCGGCCTGGTCCTCGGCGTCGTCCAGGCGCTGGTGTCCGGGTACGTCTCCTCGCTGTTCAGCACCGCGATCAGCCTGCTCGTGCTGATCGGGATCATCGTGCTGCGCCCCCAGGGGCTGCTCGGGCGCGGGCGAGGCGCCCGCGCCGACGTCGCCGAGCGCGCGAGCTGGAGGATCTACTCGCCGCCGAAGCTGCCCCGCAGCTGGTCGCGCGGCGGGGCCGCGGCGCTGATCGTGCTCATGCTCCTGCTGCCGCAGCTCCTGGGCAGCGGCGACATGCGCGCCGCCAACATCACCGGGTGCTTCTGCCTGACCATCATCGGCCTGGACCTCCTCACCGGGATCGCCGGGCAGGTGAGCCTTGGGCAGGCGGCGTTCATGGCCGTCGGCGCCTACGTGTACGGGATCCTCACCGTCCGCCACCACGTCACGCCGCTGGCGGCGCTGGTCGCCGGGGTCGTCGCCTCGGCGGCGGTGGCCGGCGTGCTCGGCGCCGTCAGCACGCGCCTGCGCGGCCTGTACCTCGCGATCGTGACGCTCGCCTTCGGCATCCTCGTGGAGTCGGTGGCCAACGGCCTCGACGTCACCGGAGGGCCCTCCGGCCTGGTCGGCATCCCGGTCTTCTCGGTGGCCGGCTTCTCCTTCGACACCGACACCCGCTTCTACTACCTCATCTGGGCGCTCGTGGGCGTGGCGGTCGTGCTGGTGGCCAACCTCGTGCGCAGCGGTCGCGGGCGCATCCTGCGGGCCATGAACGGCGACGACGTCGGGGCGCGCTCGCTGGGCCTGCGCACGCCGACGGCCAAGGCCACCGTCTTCATCCTCAGCGCCTGCCTGGCGTCCGTCGCCGGGAGCCTGTACGCCTCGTACTTCCGCTACCTGTCGCCCGACATGGTCGGGAGCCAGAAGTCGCTGGAGATCATCACCATGCTCGTGATCGGCGGCATGGGGACGCTCATCGGGCCGATGATCGGGGTGGCGCTGCTGACCTACCTGCCGGTGGCCTCGCAGTCCTTCGCCAACTACGCGCCGCTCGTCACCGGGGTCCTGCTCGTCCTCTTCCTGCGCTATCTCCCCGGCGGGCTCTACGGAGCCCTCCTCGAGGTCGTCACGAGGGCGCGGGGGCTGGCCCGCCGCCGTCCGGCGCCGCCCGCGCCGGCGGCGGCGATGCCAGCGCCCGCGGTTGCCGCGGGCACGCCGGCCGCCCACGCCAGCCGCAACGGCAGCAACGGCACGCCGGCGCTGCAGATCGCCGGGCTGTGCAAGTCCTTCGGGGGCGTCGATGCCGTGCGCGACGTCTCCTTCGACGTCGCCGAGCGCTCGATCTGCGGGCTCATCGGTCCCAACGGAGCCGGCAAGTCGACGCTCTTCAACCTGGTCACGAACCTCTACCGCCCCGATGCCGGGAGCGTGTCGCTGTGGGGGCGCACGATCACCGGCCTGACGCCCGACCGCGTGACGTCGCTCGGGCTGTTCCGCACGTTCCAGACCTCGCGCGTGTTCCCGCAGCTCACCGTGCTCGAGAACGTGCTCGTCGGCGGCTACGGCCGGGAGCGCGCCGGCTATCTCGCCCAGGCGCTGTGGACGCGGCGCACCCGCGCCGAGGAGCGCGCCCAGCAGGCCGAGGCGCGACGCATCCTCGAGGTGCTGCATCTCGCCGATCGCGCCGACGATCCCGTGAGCGCGCTGTCCTTCGCCAGCCACAAGTACGTGGAGCTGGCACGGGCGCTCATGGCCCATCCGCGCCTGCTGCTGCTCGACGAGCCGGGCGCCGGGATGAACGACGCCGAGATCGAGGACCTGGCCGCCACGCTGGGCGCGATCCGCGACCTCGGCCACACGGTGCTCGTCGTCGAGCACAACATGTCACTCGTGATGGGCATCGCCGAGCGCGTGGCCGTCATGGACGCCGGGCGGCTCATCGCGCACGGTCCGCCGGCCAAGGTCCAGCAGGACGAGGCCGTCATCGATGCCTACTTCGGACGCGTGGAGGCGCACGCCTGATGCTCGAGGTCAGCGACCTGCGGGCGGGCTACGAGGCCGGCGAGGTGCTGCACGGGCTGAGCTTCTCGGTCGCGCCGGGGTCGATCGTCTCGCTCGTGGGGGCCAACGGCGCCGGCAAGTCGACGACGCTGAAGGCCATCTCCGGGCTCCTGCGCCCGAGCGCGGGGACGATCGCGGTGGAGGGGACGACGCTTCCCGCCGGCTCGACGTCGTCGGCGGTCCGGGCCGGCCTCGCGCACGTGCCCGAGGGCCGGCAGATCTTCAACAACCTCACCGTCGCCGACAACCTGTCGCTCGGCTCGTACGCGACGCGCAGGAGCGGGCCGCCGGTCGCGCGCCGCCTCGAGAGCGTGCTCGAGCTCTTCCCCGAGCTCGGCGGCCGGCTCGCCGAGTACGCGGGCGCCCTCTCCGGCGGCCAGCAGCAGATGCTGACGATCGGGCGCGGCCTCATGGGCGATCCTCGCTACCTGCTCCTGGACGAGCCCTCCGTCGGCCTCGCCCCGCAGGTCACGGCCCGGATCTTCGAGGCGATCGAGCGGCTGCGCGACGCCGGCAAGGGGATCCTCCTCGTCGAGCAGAACGGTCGTCTCGCGCTCGCCGTCTCCGAGCGCGCCCACCTGCTCGAGAGCGGCTCGATCACCATCTCCGGCACCGGCAAGGAGCTGCTGGCCAACGAGGAGGTGGTCGAGCGCTACCTCGGCGTCGGGACGGCGACCGGCAGCGGGCGCCGGCGCGAGGCATTGGCGGCGGCCCTGCGCGGCGCCCTGTCACCCGCCTGAGCGCGCGGCGCTCAGCCGACGGCGTCGAGGAACGCGAGCACCCGCGCCGGCGCCGTCTCCTCGGTCTGCCCGCTGACCGGGACGTCCCAGTACTCCGCCCGGGTCAGGCACTCCTCCAGGTACCTGGCCGCCGAGGTGGCGTGCGAGGCGTCCTGGCCGGGGACCACGAGCGCGGGCAGGTCGAGCGCGAGCAGGTCCTCAGGCTCCGCCCCGGGCACCGTGTCGCGGTCGAAGAGCAGCCGGGCCATCGCGGCGACGATCGTCTGATAGCGCTTGCCGCTCCCCTGCCCGTAGGCCTGCGCGAACGCGCGATCGGTGCGGATGACGCTCGCCCAGGGGCCGACGCGCGGATCCTGGGAGAAGCTCTTGTCGCTACTCGATGCGAGCGCCACCACCTCCTCCAGGCCGTGCTCGGCGACGAACGCGAGGTGCTGCGCGAAGCGGGCGTGCTGCGTCATGCGGTACCTCGGCCCTCCGGCCGGCGAGTACAGCACCATGCTCGAAACCCGCTGCGGGTGGGAGACCGCGAGCGCGGCGACCGAGGAGCACCCGATGCAGCCGCCCATGGCGTGCGCCCGCTCGATGCCCAGATGGTCGAGCAGGCCGACCGCCTGGGCGACGTAGTGCTCCCACCCCACGCGCTCGACCCGACCGCCCGAGCTCCCCGCCTCACGGCGGTCGAACATGACGCACGTGTAGTTCTCGGCGAGGTGCTCGACCAGGTTCAGGCGGGCGTAGATGCCGAACGAGGCCCAGTTCTCGACGACCGCGTTGAAGCCGCCCGGCGAGAACATCAGCAGCGGGGGGCCCGAGCCGGCCATCTCGTAGCGCGTGGCGATCCCGTCGATGGTGGCGGTGGGCACGAGAGCGGGTGAGCTTACGGCGTGATCGGGATGCCGCCCCTGATCTGGCGGCTGGCGCGGACGTCCTCCGCGTAGGCCGTGATCGCGTCGTAGGTGATCTGCGCGACGTTGGCGTAGGTGTCGGGTGGATCGTCGAGCCCCGAGGCGGCATAGCCGATGGCGGCATGAGCCATGCGGATCCGACCGTCGAGCCACGGTCCGCCGCCGAAGCCGCCGAGGACCGGGATCGAGACCGCCCGCGCGACCTCGGGGCCGACGACCGGGCCCGAGTTCGTGAAGTCGAGCAGCGAGGCGCCCGCCCGCTCGAGCCGCTGCGCCTGCTCGACCATCTCGGCCTTCAGGGTGGCGGGCACCTCGTCGCCCGCCGACGGCGTCGCGCTGTAGGTCACGCCGTAGCGCGCCGCGGTCTGCGGCGTGATCCCGAACTGGGCCATGACCGGTATGCCGGCGCGCGCGATGGCGCTGACCGCGTCGGGGAAGTCGGCGGCGCCGTCGAGCTTCACCACGTCGGCGCCCGCTTCCTTGACCAGCCGGATCGCCGCCCGCACCGCGGCGTCCGTGCCCTCCTGCAGCGGACCGAAGGGGAAGTCGCAGCTGACGAGCGCCCGCTGCACGCCGCGGCGAACGGCCTGGCCGACGACGATCATCTGCTCCATCGTCACCTCGAGCGGGTTCGGATGCCCCCACAGGTTGACCCCGACGCTGTCGCCGACCGAGACGATGTCGACCCCGGCGCGGTCGACGATCCGCGCGACCTGGTAGTCCCACGCCACCACGCCCACGATCTTGCGGCCCGCAGGCTTCATGGCCTGGAGCGCGGGCACGGTGACCTTCGCGGCGTCGTCGGCGGCCACTGCCGCCTACGCCCTGAGCGCCGTCAGCACCTCGGACACGTCGTCTTCGTCGTCGCTCACCAGGAGCACGGGAGCGTACGGCCGCAGCGCGGAGACGGCGGCGCCCACCTCGAGCCTCTCGCCGAGGATCAGTCCGGCGGCCATGATCCCCTGGCGGTCGCAGGCCTTGGCGATCGTCGAGGCCGCTTCCGCGCCGTCGTCGGAGGTCGCGATCACGATGGCGACGTCAGCGTCGAACAGCTCCTCCGAGAGCCGCGACTCGGACCCGTCGGTGGCCTGCAGCACGAGGTCGGCCGAGGCGCCGTTGGTGCCGTCGGCCGCCGCAACCGGAGCCTTGAAGACGAAGAAGCGCGCGTCGTTCCAGGGCTGCTCGGCGACGCGACGCACCACCTCCGCCGCTCCCTCGTCCAGGGCCACGATGCGCGCCGCCCGGCCCGCGATCGGCCTGTCGATCCGGTAGCGCGCCTCGCCGGCCGTCGCCGCCTTGGCGCAGCTGTTGGAGAGGATGGGCTGTATCGGAGGAGTCATACCGTGGAATGTGCCATGCCGGGCTGGACGGCGACGGCCTCGCGGCTGGCGTCGATGAACGACTCGGCCTGCGGCAGCACGACGGCCGCCGAGCGCACGTGGTGGTGTGCCGGGTCGACGCCGGGCGGCGTGGCCCCCTCGTCGCGCAGCGCCTCGATCGCCGCACGCAGCTTCTTGCGCGCCTTGATGATCCCGGTGTCCGACGCGACCAGCCGCTCCTTCGTGCGGTCGACGATCGGCCCCATGCTCTCCTGCAGCGAGGCATCCTGCTGCGCGATGCCCCGGACGCCCGAGAACGTCTCGCCGCGCTGCTGCCCCTCGCGGTCCATCAGGTAGTCGACGTCCTTGTTCTCCTCCGGGCGGTACGTGCCGGGGATGTTGCGGCTGTGGACGCCGTGGCCGGCCTTCATGGCGTCGCGCTCCTCGGTCGTGAGCGCGCGGACCGGGTGGTAATCGAAGGTGTAGACCCAGCAGTTCTCGTCGTCGATGGGGACCCAGAAGTGGCCGTGGACCGGGTGGTCGCCGCGCGGCGGGACGATCGTGAAGCTCGGCATGACCCAGGGCGTGATGCGCCAGTAGTACTTGCCCTCCTCGGCGTTGCGACGCGCGCCGACGAACAGCCCGCCGTCGGCCTCGGCGACCTCGAAGAAGGGCTTGAGGTCGCCCATGTTGTACTCGTTGCCCTTGGTGCCCTTGAAGAGCGGATCGGTCTTCAGCCCGCCGGAGTGCAGCCACGAGACGTGGCTCGAGTCGATCCCGCCCTCGAGCGCCTGAAGCCAGTTGCTCTCCTGCCAGCGCTTGGACGTGTAGGTCTGCTCGGGCGCGACCGTGGCGAACTCGAACTCCGGAAGCCCGGGACGGGTGTCCGGGTGGCCCATGTGGGTCCAGAGGATGTCGCCCACCTTCACGAGGGGGTACGAGGTCAGCTTGACCTTGCTGGCGAAGTTGTTGTGCTCGGGTGCGGACGGGACCTCGAGGCACTGGCCGTTGACGTCGTACTTCCAGCCGTGATACGCGCAGCGGATGCCGCACTCGGTGACCTTGCCGAACCACAGCGACACGCCGCGGTGCGCGCAGAACTCGTCGATGAGCCCGTACCGGCCCTCGCTGTCGCGGAAGGCGATGAGGCGCTCGGAGAGGATCTTGACGCGAACGGGCGGGCAGTCGTTCTCGGGCAGCTCCTCGGCGAGCAGGGCCGGCAGCCAGTACTGGCGGAACAGGTCGCCGCCGGGCGTCCCGTAGCCGGTCTGCGTCAGAAGCTCGTTGACCTCTCGCTTGAGCATCTCTGGTCCTTTGGGTCGCGTCCTTCCGCCGGTAGCAAAAGGTTATACCATTGGCGCCTTCCTGGCCGCCGCCAGTCGCGCGTTCAGGCGCGGATACACGCGGCGCGCGTTGAGCTCGAGCACCTTGCGCCGATCCGCCTCGGACAGGTCCAGCGCGTCGACGTAGCGCTTGGTGTCGTCCCAATAAAAGCCGGTCTCCGGATCGATGCCCCGCACGGCGCCGAGCATCTCCGAGGCGAAGAGGATGTTGTCGATGGCGATCACCTCGTGCAGGAGATCGATACCCGCCTGGTGATAGACGCACGTGTCGAAGAAGACGTTGTCCATCAGGTGCTCGTCGAGCGGCGGGCGCCCGAGGCGGTCGGCCAGGCCGCGATACCGCCCCCAGTGGTAGGGCACGGCGCCGCCACCGTGCGGGATCACGAGGCGCAGGGTCGGGAAGTCGCCGAAGAGGTCGCCCTCGACCAGCTGCATGAAGGCCGACGTGTCGGCGTTGAGGTAGTGCGCGCCGAGCGCGTGGAAGTTGGGGTTGCACGACGCCGAGACGTGGATCATGGCCGGAACGTCGAGCTCGACGACCGCCTCGTAGAGCGGGTACCACGACCGGTCGGTGAGCGGCTTGGACGTCCAGTGCCCGCCCGACGGATCGGGGTTGACGTTGGCGGCGACGAACCCGAGCTCCTCGACGCAGCGGCGTAGCTCGGCGATCGAGCTGTCGAGCGAGCCGTCGGGTGTCTGCGGCAGCTGGCAGGCACCGGCGAAGTGCTCGGGGAACAGCTCCGTCACCCGGTAGACGAGGTCGTTGCAGGCGCGCGCCCAGGCCACCGCCGTGGCCGGATCGGGCACGTGATGGCCCATGGCCGAGGCCTGGGGCGAGAAGATCATGAGGTCCCCGCCGCGCTCGCGCAGCAGCCGCAGCTGGTTGGCCTCGATGGTCTCGCGGATCTCGTCGTCGCTGATCTCGGCGGGCGCGGGCTCGGGGAGGCTCGGATCGGCCAGACGGGCGAGCTGAGCCTCGCGGAACGCGTTGTGCGCGGGCGGCGTCGTCGTGTAGTGGCCGTGGCAGTCGATGACCATGGTCACCCGTCCGGCGCCTCGTCGACGTAGGTCAGGCCCTTCGCCTCGAGCGCCGCGCGCATGCCCTGCACGTCGAGGCTGAGCTCCCCCGCCTGGTAGCGCCGGCGCGAGGCGGCCTCCTTCTCCTCGCGCGCGGCGCAGGCCTCGAGCACCGCAGGCGCCCGGGCGCGCGGCACGGCTACGACGCCGTCGTCGTCGGCGACGATCACGTCGCCCGGCGCGACCCACTGGCTCGCGCACACGACGCCGAGGTTCACATCGCCCAGCGTCTCCTTGACCGTGCCGAAGGCCGACACGCACTTCGCCCAGGCCGGGAAGCCCATCTCCTCGAGCTGCGCGACGTCGCGGCAGCCGGCATCGATGACGATGCCCCTGACGCCGCGCGCCTTCAGCGCCGTGGCCAGCAGCTCGCCGAAGTAGCCGGCCTCGGACGGCGAGGTCGGCGCGACGACGAGCACGTCGCCCTCCTGGCACTGCTCGACGGCGACGTGGATCATCCAGTTGTCGGCCGGCGGCACGCTGACGGTCACCGCGCTGCCCGCGATGTGGGCGCCGGCGTAGATCGGGTCCATGTAGGCGGCCAGAAGCCCTGTCCGTCCCTGCGCCTCGTGGACGGTGGCGACCCCGTGGCGTGCGAAGGCGTCGACCACGGATCTCTCGGCGCGAGCGATGTTCTGGACGACGACGCCGGCTATCGCGCGCCGTCCTTCCACGGGAGCAGGGAGACGTGGATCACACCGTCCTCGACCTCGCCCCCGACCGCCCTGATCGCGCGGTCGACGTCGCCCAGCGCGAACTCGTGGGTGGTCAGCCGCTCCAGCGGGAAGCGCCGCGAGGCGAGCTGCTCGAGCGCGAGCTCGACGGCGCGGTAGCTGTGGCCGCGGGCGCTCTTGATCGTGATGGCCTTCTCGGTGAGCTTCTTGATCGGGAAGTCCGGGAAGGCGGCGAGCTCCCCTTGGACCAGGAGCGTGCCCGCCCGGCGCTTGAGCGCGTCGATGCCGAGCAGGATCGGCGTGGTTCCCGCGCCCGCGGTGCAGTCGAGCACGACGTCGACGCCCTTGCCGGCGGTGATCTCCATGACGCGCTCCAGGGCGTCCTCCTGCTGCACGTCGATGACGTGGTCGGCCCCCAGCTCCTTGGCCAGCTCCAACCGCGCCGCGTCGCGGGTCGTGCCGGTCAGGATGATGAGCGAGGCCCCGGCCTGGCGGCAGGCCACGACCTGCGAGAGCCCCTGCTGGCCGGGGCCCTGGATCAGCACCGTGGACATGAACCCCACGCCGGCGTCGTAGAGCGCCCACTCGATGCCGTTGGACAGCGGGGTCACGATGCCCGCCAGCGCGGCCGTCACGCCGTCGGGCACGCGGTGGACGACCGCGTTCCAGGGCAGGTACATGTACTGCGCGAAACCGCCCCACAGGTGGTAGGGCTTCTCGCACGAGGTGTAGCCGTAGCGCCGCGCGTCCGGGTTGGTCCGCCAGTCGGTGGCCTCGCAGTGGCGGTACTCGCCGAGCCGGCACCACTCGCAGCGGTAGCAGGCCACGTAGTGCTCGACGAAGACGCGGTCGCCCTCGCCCACGCCGTGGCGCTCGACGAACTGCCGCCCCGCCCTGGCGATCACGCCGACGTTCTCGTGTCCCATGATGACCGGCGCGTCGATCACGGGCTTGGCGTACATCTTGACGTCGGTCCCGCAGATGCCGGCCACCTCGACCTTCAGGAGGGCCCCGTCTTCGGGGATCTCCGGCACGGGGAACTCCTGCATCTCGGTCCTGCTCGGCGCGGTCCTCACCGCTGCCAGCACGTGCTCAGCCATCGCTCCGAGTCTACCCAAGGTATGAAGGACTAGCCTTTCTGCGGCCATGCCCCTCGAGACCGGCGCACTGCACCTCAAGACCGTCACGCGCACCCAGGGCAACAACGCGGCGCTGAAGGACGGGACCGTCACGCCGCGGGGGCTCGTGCTCGACTTCGAGGAGGTGCCGGTCCTCGTCCAGGCCTTCCGTCGGATGGTCCGCGAGCTGGAGTTCGACGTCTGCGAGATGGCCTTCACGACCTACCTGTGCGCCAAGGCGTTCGGCAAGCCCTTCACCGCGCTGCCCATCTTCCTCGTCCGCGGCTTCCACCACGGGGCGATCCTCGCCAACACCGAGGCCGGCCTCCGCGAGCCGAAGGACCTCGAGGGCCGGAAGGTGGGCGTCAACCGCGGCTACACCGTCACGACCGGCGTGTGGGCACGGGGCATCCTCGCCGACGAGTACGGCGTCGACCTCGACCGGGTGACATGGGTCCTCTCCGGCGACGAGCACGTGACGGAGTACCGCCCTCCCGCGAACGTCGTGGCGATGGAGGCGGGCGGCGATCTGGCGGACATGCTCGTGCGCGGCGAGCTGGTCGCCGCGATCGGCATCGAGGTCGACCATCCCTCCGTCGCCCCCCTGATCCCCGACGCGACGGAGGCCGGCTTCGAGGCGCTGCGCCGCCGCGGCCACTACCCGATCAACCACCTGGTCGTCGTCAAGGACGAGCTCCTCGAGGCCCACCCCGAGATCGCCACCGAGGTCTTCGACGCCTTCGCGCGGGCGAAGGAGCTCTACGTCGAGCGGCTGCGCGCCGGCGCGATCGCCGACCCGACCGCCACCGACCGCATGTACGAGCGCGTGCTGGAGATCACCGCCGCCGACCCCCTCCCCTACGGCGTCGAGCCCAATCGCGCGATGATCGACGAGCTCATCGACCACGCGGTCGCGCAGCGCATCCTCGAGCGCCGGCCCGACGTGCACAGCCTGTTCGCTGCCAGCGGCTAGATCGCGAAGAACTCGAGCGTCTGCGGAGCGAAGAGCTCCTCGGGCCGAAGGAGCCGCGGCGAGAGCCCCTGCTCGTGGTGGTAGCGAAGGAAGGTGTCGAGCACGTGGCGGTTGGGCTCCAGGCCGTAGGGCCAGTAGTCGCTGCCCATGAGCTCGGTCGTGCGCTCGAGGTCGAGCGGCAGGAAGGGCAGCATGCAGGACAGCGCGGTGGTCTCGCGCAGGCGCTCGTAGGCGTGGTCACGGGCGGCCACGAAGGCCTTGTAGAGCGACGTGGCGATCCAGGGGTGGCGCTCGTTGAGGTCACGCGGCAGCGCCAGCGTGTGCATGATCGGGAAGATCCGGGTCTCGGCGAAGTAGGCGGCCTCGGCGCCCGCCGCGTCGGCGAAGAGCCGCCCCACGGCGGGGTCCCCGCGCAGGAAGCAGGACGGCGCGCGCGGGGTGTAGAGCGCATCGATCGCGCCACTCGCCAGTGCCTCCGACAGCGTCACGCCGGGCTCGATGGGGCGCACGTCGACCTGCTCGGGCGGCGCGAAGCCGAGCTTCTCGTAGCGCGCGGGGTCCTCCAGCGGCCCCGTCCGGTAGGAGACGCTGTCGACGCCGACGCCGTGGTGCTCGGCGAGGATGCCGCGGATCCAGACGGCGGCGGTGACCTGGTACTCCGGGATGCCGACGACCTTGCCGCGCAGGTCCTCCGGCTCCTCGATCCCGCTCGCCCGGTTCACGAAGATCGACGAGTGGCGGAACATCCGCGACGGGAAGACGGGGATCGCCACCAGCCACGGATCCGCCCCCGTCAGCCCGATCGTGTACGAGGAGAGCGAGAGCTCGGACACGTCGAACTCGCGGTGGTGCAACATGCGGAAGAACGTCTCCTCCGGCGCGAGCGCGATGTAGGTGAGCGCGATGCCCTCTGGCGAGACGGTGCCGTCCCTCAGCGCCCGCGTGCGGTCGTAGTCGCCGCAGGAGAGGCTGAGCCGAAGCGTCACGAACCTGTCGGTGGGGGACCCGCGGGCGCCGCCAGCGCCGCCGACAGCAGCTCGTCGCGGGAGGCCAGCTTCACGCGCGGGCGCTCCTCGCTGCGTCCGCGCTCGAGCTCGTGCGCGGCGATCGCGCGCCAGCCGTCGACCGTGACGAGCTCGCGCTTGCGCTGGGCCAGCAGCTCGTCGATCTGCTCGCGAGCGGGGTTGGCCGGCGCGGGCAGCGCGCCCGCGCGCAGGTCCTCCACGAGGCAGCGCACCGTCTCCTCGGCGTCGCGCTTGTTGGTGCCGAGGATCCCGGTCGGGCCGCGCTTGATCCAGCCCACGGTGTAGACGCCGGGCAGCGGCTCGCCCTCGGGCGTGAGCACGCGGCCCTGCTCGTTGGGAAGCACGAAGCGGCGCTCCTCGAAGGGCACGTCGGGGAGCGGCACCGCGCGGTAGCCGACCGAGCGCAGGACGAGGCCGCACTCGATGGTCTCCACGGCCTCGTCGACCGCCCGCGCCCGCAGCGCGCCGTCCTCGTCGCGGACGATCTCGTTGCGCCGGACGTCGATGGCCTCGACCCGGCCGCTGCCGCGGATCTCCACCGGAGAGCGCAGGAAGCGCAGCTCGATGCGCCGCGCCGCGTCGGGGCGGGGAGGCGCGGCGGCGAACTCGCGCAGGAGCTCCACGTTCTTGCGCGCCGTGAAGGTTCCCTCCTGGGCCAGCCAGTCGCGGGAGACGGGGTCGAGCTCGACGTCGCCTGGGCCGACCTGGAGATCGACGCCGTCGAGACGGCCCAGCTCGCGCAGCTCGGCGCTGGTGAACGCGGCCTGCGCGGGGCCGCGCCGGCCCAGCACGACCACCTCCTCGATGCGGCTGTCGCGCAGCGTCTCGAGCGCGTGGTCGGCGACGTCCGTGCGCTCCAGCTCGGAGAGGCTGAGCGTGAGGATGCGCGTGACGTCGGCTGCCACGTTGCCGTTGCCGATGATCACAGCCCGCTGCGCGGACAGGTCGAACTCGAGGTCGCGGTAGTCGGGGTGGCCGTTGTACCAGGCCACGAACTCGGTCGCCGCCCAGCTGCCCGGCAGGTCCTCGCCGGGGATCCCGAGCGACTTGTCGGTCTGCGCGCCGGTCGCGTAGATGACGGCCGTGTAGTGGCGCATGAGCTCGGCGTGCGAGACGTCGACGCCGACCTCCACGTTGCCGAGGAAGCGGCACCCCTGCTTGAGGGTCTCGCGGTCGAAGGTGTCCTCCAGGCGCTTGATCTCCTGGTGGTCGGGGGCGACCCCGCCGCGCAGGAGGCCCCAGGGCGTGGGGAGCCGCTCGAACAGGTCGATCTGCGCGTCGCCACGGGCCCGCAGCAGGCACGAGGCGGCAAACGCCCCCGCGGGACCGGCGCCGACGATGGCCACTCGCGGTCGCGTATCGGCCATCACGCGGCGGTGCGCTGGGCGGCGGTTCGCTCGGCGGTGCTGCGCTCGGCGAAGAACTCGGCGTTGAGCTCCAGCGCGTACGCGTACTTCTCGGGCAGCTCGGTGTCGGCGAAGATCGCATCGACGGGGCACGCCTCGACGCAGGCGTCGCAGTCGATGCAGACGGCGGGATCGATGTAGAGCTGCTCAGCGGTCTCGAAGTCGTCCGCGCCGCGCGTCGGATGGATGCACTCGACAGGGCAGACCTCGATGCAGGAGTCGTCCATGATGCAGCTGCCGACGATCACGTACGTCATGGCCGACAGGCTACATAGCGGCCGCCGATTTCGACCCGCAGCGGGGCCCGCCCGCCCCAAAAGGGTGACTTGTTTGTCCTCCCTCCTCCCGGGGTATCAGGCCGGCCGGTTAGGGATCTCAAGGCAGGGAGGGCAACATGCGGTTCAGGATGTGGCGGGCGTCGCTGTGCGTCGCCGCGCTGGCCATCGCCGTGGCTCCGGCGGGGGCACGAGCAGCGACGCCGACCGTCAAGGCGGTGTGTGCCTCCGGACCGGTGCGCTGCTTCGCGCTGCTGCGCACGGACATCCCGGCGGTGCCGGCCGCGCAGGCCGCGCACGACGGGTACGGGCCGGCGGACCTACGCAGCGCCTACAAGCTGCAGAGCGCGTCGCTGCGCAACGGCGGCGGCCAGACGGTGGCCATCGTCGACGCGTACGACGACCCGACGGCCGAGGCCGACCTCGCGGTGTACCGCTCGTACTACGGGCTGCCGCCGTGCACCACGGCGAACAAGTGCTTCAAGAAGGTCAACCAGGACGGCGAGCAGGGCAACTACCCCGCGCCCAACCCCGACTGGGAGCTCGAGGAGTCGCTCGACCTCGACATGGTCTCGGCCATCTGCCCGCGCTGCCACATCCTCTTCGTCGAGGCCAACTCGGCCGACGAGACCGCGGCCGCCGGCACGCCGGCCACGCGCAGCGACCTCGGCGCCGCCGCCGACACGGCCGCGAACCTGGGCGCCAACGCCATCTCCAACAGCTACGGGTCCGTCGGACCCGAGAGCAACTTCACGGCGTGGGACCACTACTACAACCACCCCGGCGTGGCCGTCACCGCGAGCTCGGGCGACGAGGACTACGGCGTCATCTGGCCCGCCTCGTCCGGGTTCGTGACCTCGGTCGGCGGGACCTCGCTGGTGAAGGCCGCCAACGCGCGCGGCTGGAGCGAGACGGTCTGGGGGAGCCTCGGACCGGGGTTCCCTGCCGACGCCCAGGGCGCCGGCAGCGGGTGCTCGATCTGGGAGGCCAAGCCGGCCTGGCAGAAGGACGCCGGTTGCTCGGGCCGCACGGTGGCCGACGTCTCCGCGGTGGCCGATCCCGACACGGGAGTCGCGATCTACGACTCGGGCCTGCTCGGCGGCGGCTGGAACGTCGTCGGCGGCACGAGCGTGTCCTCGCCGATCATCGCCAGCGTCTACGCGCTGGCCGGCAACGCGGCGAAGGTCAAGTACGGGTCGTATCCATACAGCCACACGCGCAGCTTCTTCGACGTCACCCAGGGCACGAACTTCACGCCCAGCCAGGCGTGCGGCTACCTGTGCACCGCCGGGCCCGGCTTCGACGGGCCGACCGGCTGGGGCACGCCCAACGGGACGGGAGGCTTCTGATCTCGAGGGCCGGCCTGACGGCGGTCGTGGTCGCGCTGGCGATCGCGGCCGCGGCCGGCCCGGCGCAGGCGGCGACATGCCCCCGCGCCGACGGGGTGACCGTGCCGGGAGCCGAGGTGCAGAAATCGGCGTGCCTGGATGACCTGACGACCGCGGGCACGGTGGCGACCGGGCACACCGACCAAAGCGACTGGGCCGGACTGAACGCCTCGGGGACGCACAACCCGACGGGGGTGCCGGGCCTCCAGGTCGACGGCTACTTCCCCGACACCTCGACCGACAACAACGAGAACGGCTGGAACCACGACGCGCAGTTCGTCATGCGCTTTCCCAACCAGTGGAACGGCAAGCTCGTGATCACGGGCGCCCCCGGCATCCGCAAGCAGTACTCCTCGGACTTCCTCATCTCGGACTTCGTGCTCGCCCTCGGCTACGCCTACGCGTCGACCGACAAGGGCAACAACGGCCAGACCTTCTTCCAGGACCAGGTCAACCCCGGCGACGTCGTCGTCGAGTGGAACAACCGCGTTACGCAGCTCACGGTCGCGGCCAAGCAGGCGGTCGCGCAGCGCTACGGCCGGCTCCCGGCGCGGACCTACGTCAGCGGCATCTCCAACGGCGGCTATCTCACGCGCTGGCAGCTCGAGCACCATCCCGAGCTCTACGACGGCGGCGTCGACTGGGAGGGCACGCTCTTCACGCCCAACGGGCCGAACCTGCTGACCTTCCTCCCGACCGCGCTGCGCAACTACCCGCGCTACGCGGCCACCGGCGACAGGGCGGCCCACGACGCGATGATCGCGGCCGGCTTCGCGCCCGGGTCGGAGTTCCTGTGGGCCGACCACTACTCCGAGTACTGGGACCTGACCCAGCGCACGTATCGCGAGGTCTTCGATCCCGGCTACGACGGCCCGCTCCAGGCCGGCATCCCGTTCTGCCAGCCGGGCACGCCGTCCTGCGACGCCGACTACGACTACGCCTCGCGCCCGCAAGCGGTCAAGAACGCCGTCGCGCGCGTCTCGCTCACCGGCGCGATCGGCCGGCCGATGCTCACCCTGCACGGCACGCTCGACGCGCTGCTGCCGATCGCCACCGACTCCGACGTCTACACGCGCATGGTCGCCCGGGCG
>DASVFT010000091.1:0-19439 GCA_036379935.1 Solirubrobacteraceae bacterium
GAAGATCGCCGGGTCGGGCTTGGCGGCCCCGACCTCGGCCGACGACACCGCCCCGTCGACTGCGGCCGCCAGGTCCGTGCGGACCAGCACCTCGTGCAGCGAGACGTCCCAGTTGCTGACCACGGCGAGGCGGGCGCCGTCCGCGCGCAGGCGCGCGAGGACGCCCGGCACCTCCGGGTACGGGCTGAAGCGGATCGCGGCCAGGAGCGCGTCGAGCACGTGGTCGAGCGCCAGCGCCGTGCCGAGGTGCTCCTGGACCACCGCCGCGCACCGGCGGCGCAGGTCGACCAGCCCGGCCCAGTCGCCGGCCTCGTCGTGATGCGCGCGGTAGTAGGCCATCTCGGCGAGCATGGCGGCGCGGGCCGCCTCCTCGCTCACCACGACCCCGCGCGCCTCGAGCTCGCGCGCGAGGTGCGGCCAGGGCGGCTCGAGCTCGACGAGGGTGCCCAGGGCATCGAAGAGGACAGCCGCGGGCAGAGCGGGCCCCCCGGTCGCGATACGGTCACGCGCCATGGCGGCCCTCATCGTCGCAGCCGCGTCCTCGTCCGAGCGCTACATCACCGCCGGGCTGACGCTCCTGGCCGCCCTCGTGCTGGTCGCGATCGTCCATCGTGCCATGCGCGGGGGCACCCACCGGCTGGCCGACGCGCTGCCCGAGCGCAGCCCGGTGATCGACACGCGCCTGCGCTTCCTGCGTCGTGTCGTCACGGCCGCGATCATCCTCGTCGGCCTGGCGCTGGCCGTCGCCCAGTTCACGAGCCTGGACCGCCTGGCCTCCACGGTGCTGGCCTCGAGCGCCATCGCCGCCGCCGTCGTGGGCTTCGCCGCGCGCCAGGTGCTGGCCAACGCGATCGCCGGCATGGTCCTCGCCGTCACCCAGCCGCTGCGCATCGGCGACCTCGTGACCTTCGAGGGCGAGACGGGCACGGTCGAGGACGTCTCGCTGACCTACACGTGGCTGCGCACCGGGGCCGACGCGCGGCTCATCATCCCCAACGAGCGCCTCGCCTCCGGGATGCTGCGCAACGACTCGATCCGCTCGCCGGTCATCGCCCTCGAGATCTCGGTGTGGCTGGCACCCGACGTCGACGAGGCGGCGGCGCTGGCCGCGGTCGAGCGCCTCGACGACGTGCGCGAGGCGTGGATCGCCGAGGTCACCGACACCGGCATCAGGATGCAGGTCTCCGGACCGCCGGTGCCTCCGCCGGAGCGCCTGGCGCGCGAGGCCGAGCTGCGCGCGCTGACCTTGCGCGCCCTGCGCGAGGCAGGTTGCAGGGGGCATCGCGACGAACCCTGATCTACCCTTCGAAGGCTTGAGATGTCCCGTCGTGAGCGACAGCGCCGCCGGCAGCGCAGCCGAGGCGGCCCACACCGCATCATCTTCCTCACGCTGGGGCTGCTCGCCGCGTGCGCGGCCATGGCGGGCATCGCCGCGGTGGGCTGGGTCATCAACGTGGCCAACAGCGCGCCCTCGCTCGACACCCGCAAGCCGATCGAGCTCGGCGCGACGTCGCGCGTCTACGCGTCGGACGGCAAGACGCGCCTGGGCTTCATCAACGCCAACATCCTGCGCACCCCGGTCACCTCGGCCGAGATCCCCGACGTGGTGCGACAGGCGACGGTGGCGGTCGAGGACCGCCGCTTCTACGAGCACAAGGGCGTGGACTTCGAGGGCATCGTCCGTGCCGGGGTCAAGAATCTGGAGTCCAAGAAGGACATCCAGGGCGGCTCGACGCTGACCATGCAGCTCGTGCGCAACCTCTACACGGGCGAGCGGGCGCGCACGGGTATCGCCGGCTACAAGCGCAAGATCCGCGAGGCGAAGCTCGCCCAGGAGCTCGAGGACCGCCACCCCGGTCGTCCCGGCAAGCTGTGGATCGTCAACAAGTACGTCAACTCGGTGCCCTACGGCACGGTGGGCGGGCAGACCGCGGTCGGCATCCAGGCGGCGGCGCGCGTGTTCTTCGACAAGCCCGCGGCGCGCCTGACCCTGCCTGAGGCCGCGCTGCTGGCCGGCCTGCCGCAGGCGCCGTCGAACTACAACCCGTTCCTCGACGCGGGCGCGGCGCTCCACCGCCGCAACGACGTGCTGCAGCGCATGGCCGACCAGGGCTACATCACGCAGGCCGTGGCGGACCAGACCAAGCAGATGGACCTCGGCGTCAAGCACAACCGCTACTACACGGCCAAGCGCGAGGGCTACGTCTACGATTACGTCAAGCAGTACCTGATCGACCGCTACGGCCTGGACACCGTGCGCCGGGGCGGTTTGCGCATCGACACCACGATCGACCTGCACCTCCAGAAGCTGGCGCGCAAGGCGATGGACGGCAACCTGGGGGCGCCCGATCGCGCCGGGGCCATCGTCACCATCGACCCGGCGACCGGCTGGGTCAAGGCGATGGCGTCGTCCTCGCGCTACGGCGACTCGAAGTTCAACCTCGCCGCCCAGGGCCGCCGCCAGGCGGGCTCGACCTTCAAGGTGATGGTCCTCATGGACGCGCTGCGCCGTGGCGTCAATCCCAACACGACGTCGTACGTCTCGCGCCCCCTGGAGCCCGGATGGCTGCCGGCCTTCCCCACCTACGAGGTCCACACCTTCGGGCGTACGTATGGCGGCTCGATGAACCTCGTCACCGCCACCCTGAAGTCCGACAACACCGTCTACGCGCAGCTCGACGCCGACCTCGGCCCGGAGTCGGTGGCCAAGACGGCGCGCGACATGGGCATCACGAGTCCGCTGCACGGCTACCCGGCCGAGGGCCTGGGCGGCCTCAGCAACGGCGTCTCCCCGCTGGAGATGGCCCGCGCCTACGCGACGATCGCCAGCGGCGGGTACCGCGTCAAGCCGATCGTCGTGCGCAAGGTCACCTTCCCCAACCACCACGTCGACGACCTGGGGAAGCCGGTCCGCCACAGGGTGTTCGACGATGGCGTCACGGCCGAGGCGACCAAGATCCTCGAGCAGAACGTCCAGGGCGGCACGGGAACCCGGGCGCAGATCGGCTGCCCGGCGGCCGGCAAGACGGGAACGGTCGACAACTTCACCGACGCGTGGTTCGTGGGCTTCACACCGCGACTGGTGACGTCGGTGTGGGTGGGGCACCCGAAGGACCCCTATCCGCTGGGCCCCAACGCACAGGGTGGCGCGATCGCCGCGCCGATCTGGGGCGCGTACATGAAGTCGGCGCACGGGAAGTTCTGCGGTGACTTCCCCAAGCCCAAGGTGCCCTTCACGCCGCAGCCGTTCTTCGGCAAGTACTCGCGCATGCAGCCCGAGAAGCCGGTGGATCCGAACGCCGACAAGAAGGGGAAGGGCGACAAGGGCAAGAACGGCGGCGGCGGCGGCGGAAATGGCGATGGCGGCGCCGGCGGCACGAAGTACCCGCCGGACGCCTACGCATCGCCGACGGCCAACGCGCCCGCGCCACCCGCTCAGGCCGCGCCGCCGCCCGACCAGAACGGCACGCCCGCCGCCACGCCGGGGACGCCCTGAGCGTCCGCCGAGGCCGACCGCTCAACGCCCCCCCAGGGGACCCGGTGGCTGCTACGGTCCCGCACTGGGATGGCCAAGGAGGAGAAGGTCGAGTTCGAGGGCGAGGTCATCGAGGCTTTGCCGAACGCCATGTTCCGCGTCAAGCTGGACAACGACCACGTCGTCCTCGGCCATGTGGCCGGCAAGATGCGCCGTTTCCGCATCCGCATCCTCCCCGGTGACCGCGTCCGGGTCGAGCTGTCGCCGTACGACCTCGACCGCGCGCGGATCGTCTACCGCCATCGCTGATGAAGGCGGCGAAGCCGGGCGACGGCGGCGAGCTGTCGCTGATCGCCGCGTTCGAGCAGCTGCTGCACCCCCGCTCGCCGCGGATCGTCCGCTGGGTCGGCGACGACGCGGCGGTGGTGCGCGCCCGCCCGATCGCCGTCACCTCGGTCGACGCCATGGTCGACGGCGTGCACTTCCGCCTCGACCATCCCGGCGTCACCACCGCCGACGCCGGCCACCGAGCGCTGGCGGCCGCGCTCTCGGACCTGGCCGCGATGGGTGCCGACGCCGGCGAAGCCTACGTCGCCATGGGCGTGCCGGAGGGCATGACGGCCGAGGACGTGCTCGACTGCGTCCGGGCCATGGAGGCGCTGGCGGCGCGCACGCAGACGACGATCGCCGGCGGCGATCTCGTGGCCGCGCCCGCGCTCACGCTGGCCGTCACCGTCAACGGCTGGGCCGACACGGCCGAGGCGCTCGTGGGCCGCGACGGCGCCCGGCCCGGGGACGCGGTCGTCGTGACGGGCGGCCTCGGTGCGGCGGCCGCCGGGCTGGCCGTCCTCGACGGCCGCGCGCGGGGCGACGACGGCCTCGTCGCCGCCTACCTGCGCCCCGAGCCGCGGCTGGCCGAAGGCCGCGCCCTGGCGGCGCTCGGGGCGACCGCCATGATCGACCTCTCCGACGGCCTGGCCACCGACGCCGGCCACCTGGCCGCCCGCAGCCGCGCGCGCATCGAGATCGACCTCGGGTCGCTGCCGCTGGCGCCGGGCGTCGCGAGCGTCGCCGCGCAGCTCGGCGTGGAGCCGTGGCAGCCGGCCGCGGCCGGCGGCGAGGACTTCGAGCTGTGCGCCTGCCTACCGGCGGACGTGGAGATCCCGCGGGGCGCGACCCGCGTGGGGAGCGTCGTGCCCGGCGCCCCCGGCGTGACCTTCAGTGCGGACGGATCGGCCCGTGAGGTGCGCGGCTACGAGCACCGGCTCGGGTGAGCGCGGGGGCCGGCGCCAGCACGCGGGCGACGTCGACGTGGCGGATGAGCGCCTCGGCCACCGCATTGGGGTCGACGGCGTAGTCCGCGCGGGCGATGCGTTCCTTGAGGGACTCGAGCTTCATCTTTCGGGCCAATGGATCGCTGTTCCTATCGGCCATCTCGCACACCGCGGTGAGCACACTAGCCGACTGTCCGATGGCGACGGCGTGGCTCACCGCCGCAGCGCCGACTCCGTGCCGCCGAGCGAGCCCGGGCCCGCGTAGGTCAGCGGGCCGCGCACCGTGATCGGCGGCTCCTCGCGGGCCGGCGCCGCTGACCGCCCGCGCACCGCGAGCAGGAGCGCCGCCAGCAGGCAGGCGAGCACGAGGCTCCAGACCACCCAGCCCAGCGGGCCCACGACCCCGCCGGCCACCAGCAGGAGGCAGAACCAGGCGAAGCGCCCCGGCGAGAGGCCCAGCTGGCCGGCGATCGAGATGTCGACGAGAAGGAACGGCAGCGCGGCCAGCGCCACGAGCCCGACGGCCAGCCACCGGCGCAGGCGCAGCTCCGGCGCCACCACCGCGAGCAGGAGATGGGCGCCGGGGACGAGCAGCGCGGCGGCGTAGGGGTTGGTCAGCCACAGGACGAAGGCCAGCGCGCACCACATCGCGAGCAGCGCGATGCCGGCGGCCTCGCCGTGGAGGCGCCCCGGCATGCCCGCCCTGCGCAGCAGCGCGGGGCGCAGCACGATCCAGCCCAGCACGGCGACCAGGGAAATGGCGCCCGCGCCGACGCGGGCCACGCCGTCGAAGGGGATCGCTCCGGAGGCCACGGGCTCGGGCGGCGTGGCCGGCAGCAGGCCCGTCAGCCCCAGCAGCCACGTGAAGGCCAGCGCCGCGGCCACGGGTGCGGCCGCCGCCACGAGCCACCACAGCCACGGCACGACGTCCTCGTGGCGGCGGCGCACCCGCGCGAAGCCGTCGACGGTGACCAGCAGCGGCGCGAGCAGCAGCGCGGCGACGAGGAGCCGCACCGCCCACACCGGCAGCACCTTGCGCAGCGTGACGAGGCCGCGGCTCGATCCCGGACCTTCGAGGTCGGGCGCGTTGTCCAGCGCCGTGAGCGTGCGCAGGGCGGCGCGTCCGAACGAGTCCATCCGCTTGCCGGCGACCGGGGCGTCGGCCGGTGGCGGGCGCTCGCCGCCGGCCGACAGCAGCGCGGCGGGCACGTCGGCCGCCACCAGCGGGCCCTGCTCGGAGACCGTGACACCGAAGGCCAGGCGTGCCCACTGCGACGTGGCGCGCGAGCCGCCGGGGTTGGTGCCGGCCTCGGCGCGCACGGCGGCCTCGATGGTCCGGCGCAGCTGCAGCGATCCGACGCCGTCCCCCGTCGACCAGCCGACCACGAACGGGCGCCGCACCGTCTTCCCCGCCACGTCGCCGAGCACGAGCACGGCATCGGTCGGGCCGCTGAGGCGATCGACGACGTCGCGCGCGCCGGCGAGACCGGCGCTGCCGCCGCTGGTGGAGACGAAGGTCACCGTGCGCCGCAGCCGCCCGCCGCGGACGATCCGCGCCAGCTCCAGCATGGCCGCGGTGCCCGAGAGCTCCGCCTTCGCGCCGCGACCGAGCGCGTCGCGGTGCGCGACGACGACGAGGCCGGGTCCGGGCGCGCCGACCTGGCGCGCGATGACCGTCGTCAGCCGGCGCTTGCCGTCGGCGGTCTCGCCCTGGAAGGACGGCGTGGAGACCTGGTAGGAGCGCATGCCGCGGAAGGCCCCGGCCAGCCGGGTCGCCATCGCCGCGTCGCCGCTGTCGCCCGGGCGCCGCGCGGGGAACGTCGCGGCCAGCGCATCGAGATCGGCCATCGCACGCTGGTAGGAGAAGGCGTCGGGCGCCAGCGTCGTCCCGATCGGCCGCGGGCGGTCGCTGAGCGAGAACGCGCCGATGATGAGCGCGAGCAGGATGGGACCGAGCGCGGCGCGGTAGATCCGCGGATCGAGCATGCGAAGCCCGCAGAGTAGCTCGGCGTACCCTGTGTCCAGTCGAACATGCTCGAGCACACGCCTCGCATCCTGCTGGTCGACGACGAGCAGTCGATCCAGACCCTGCTCTCGTTCCCCCTGCGCAAGGACGGCTACGAGGTCGTGCAGGCCACGGACGGCAGGGAGGCGCTGGCCCGCTTCGGCGAGGGCCCGTTCGACTTGGTCGTCCTCGACGTCATGCTTCCGCGGCTCGACGGCCTGGAGGTGTGCCGGCGGCTGCGGGCGCGCTCGTCGGTGCCGATCATCATGCTCACCGCGAAGGCCGAGGAGATCGACAAGGTCCTCGGGCTCGAGCTCGGCGCCGACGACTACATCACCAAGCCGTTCTCGATGCGCGAGTTCCGCTCGCGCGTGAAGGCCGCGCTGCGCCGGGCCGGGATGGCGCGCCCCGAGCCGGGCGCGGACGACGAGCCGCTCGTGATCCACGAGCTGCGCATCGACCCGGCCAAGCGCGCGGTCGAGGTGCGCGGCGAGCCGGTGCAGACGACCTACGTCGAGTTCGAGATCCTGACCGCGCTGGCCACGAGCCCCGGGCGCGTCTGGACCCGCGACATGCTGCTGGCCCGCATGTGGGGCGACAGCGCCTACCGCGACCCGCGCACGATCGATGTCCACATCCGCCACCTGCGCGAGAAGCTCGAGCGCGACGCGAAGGACCCGGAGTACCTGTTCACCGTGCGCGGCGTCGGCTACCGGTTCCGCGACACGGACGGCTAGCGGAGGGGCCGCGAGGTGCACTCGCTCACCAACCGGCTCGCGCTGCTCATCTTCGGCATCACCCTGGTGGTGATCGGGGGCGTCTACCTCGGCGTCACCTCCGGTCTCGAGGCCGGCGTGCGCCAGCAGAAGCTGCACGCGCTGACCCGGATCGCGGCCGAGTACAGCCATCCGATCTGGGACGCGCTGAACCGCTCGCTGGAGCGCGGCGTGCTCGACGACCGGGTGCGCAAGGCGGGCGACGACTCGGGCACGCGCGTCACGCTGCTGGGCGTCAACCGCGGGACGCAGGGACCGCAGACCTACATCGCCTCGGACTCGACCGCGGAGACCACGATCGCGGACCTGCGCTTCAGGGTCGCGCTCGAGGCGGCGCGGACCGGCAAGGTGGCGCGGGGAACGGAGGCCGGGAGCACCGGGCGCGTGGCGGAGGCCGCGCTTCCCCTGCGCCTCACCCCGCCCGGAGGCAGGCGTCCCGGGGTCTACTACGTCATCGTCTTCTCCGCGCCGCTGGAGGACGTCAGCACGGTGTCGTTCGTGCGCAACCGCGTGCTGGTGGCCGCCGTCCTGGCGCTCGTCGGCGCGCTGCTCGGCGGCTACCTCGTGGCCCGCGCCCTGAGCCGGCGCGTCAAGCGGATGGAGGAGGCGGCGCGGCGCGTGGCCCAGGGCGACTTCGGCGCACGCTTCGAGTCCGGCGCGCGCGACGAGCTGGGCCAGCTGGCGCGCACGCTCAACGCCATGCAGCGCCAGCTCGCCGAGCTCGAGATCGCTCGGCGGCGCTTCATCGCCACCGCCTCGCACGAGCTGCGCACGCCGATCTTCTCGCTCAGCGGCTTCCTCGAGCTGCTCGAGGACGAGGAGCTCGACGAGGAGACGCGCGCCGCCTTCCTGCGCCAACTGCGCATGCAGGTCACCAGGCTGGGCAAGCTCGCCACCGACCTCCTCGATCTCTCGCGGCTGGAGGCCGGGTCGCTGGAGCTGCGCCCCGAGCCCACGGACATCGGCGAGGTGGCCAAGGCGGTGGCGGCGGAGTTCACGCCCGCGCTGGCCGCGCACGAGTCACAGCTCGAGCTCCACCTGGCGTCGAGCGGCGTGCAGGCCGTGTGCGATCCTGAACGCGTCGCCCAGATCATGCGCATCCTGCTCGACAACGCGCTCAGCCACACTCCCGCCGGGACCGACGTGGTGGTCGCCGCGACGCAGAGCAACGGCCGCGCGCGCCTGGCCGTCACCGACTTCGGGACCGGGATCCGGCGCGACGACCTCGAACGGGTCTTCGAGCCCTTCTACACCTCCGACGACGCGCAGGGCTCGGGGCTCGGCCTGGCCATCGCCCACGAGCTGGCCGAGCGCATGGAGGGCGAGCTGAGCGCCGAGAGCTCCGCCGGGCGCACGACGTTCGCGCTGGACCTCCCCGCATGATCCGCCGCGCGACGCCCGCCCTGGTGGCCGCCGTCGCGCTGGCCGTTGCCGGCTGCGGGGGCCAGCAGACGCGCACCGTGCACTCGTCGACGACCAAGGTCGAGGTTCTCAGCCCCGTCGGGACGAAGGCGGCCGGCTTCGATCCGCGCGCCATCTACGAGCGCGAGTCGCCCGGCGTGGTGACCGTCATCGCCACCGGCCTGCGCACGCCCGGCGGCGACACCGGCGGCCTGGGCTCGGGGTTCGTCGTCTCCGGCGCGGGCGAGATCGCCACCAACGCGCACGTGGTCACCAGCGGCGAGGGGCCCGACATCCGCAAGGCGTCCGGGGTCTACGTGCGCTTCGCCGACGGCAACCAGGTGCCGGCCGAGGTCAAGGGCTTCGACCCGTTCGCCGACGTCGCGCTGCTGAAGGTCGATCCCGGGGGGCTGACGCTGCGGCCGCTGCCGCTGGGCTCGACCGCCGATCTCCACGTCGGCGCGCCCGTGGCGGCCATCGGCAGCCCGTTCGGCGAGGAGCAGTCGCTGTCGGTGGGCGTCATCTCGGGCCTGAATCGCTCGATCGAGTCGCTCACCGGGTTCGCGACGACCGGCGCGATCCAGACGGACGCCGCGATCAACCACGGCAACTCGGGCGGCCCGCTCCTCGACGGCCACGGGCGCGTCCTCGGCATCAACGCCCAGATCCAGACCTCGACGGGCGACGGCAGCGGGGTGGGTTTCGCCGTGCCGGCCGACGTCGTGCGACGCTCGCTGGCCCAGCTGCGCCGCGACGGGAAGGCGCACTACGCCTACCTCGGCATCTCCCACGTGGCCGTCTACCCGCAGCTGGCCCAGCGCTTCGACCTGCCGGTCGACGCCGGCGCGTGGATCCAGGAGGTCACCGCCGACGGACCCGCCCAGCGCGCCCATCTTCGCGCCGGCGACAGGTCCGTCCGCTTCCAGGACCGCGACTTCCGCGTCGGCGGCGACGTCATCGTGGCGGTGCAGCGCAAGCCGGTCCGCGACGAGAACGACCTCGCCAAGGTCCTCCTCGGCCACAGGCCCGGTCAGGTCGTCACCCTCGACGTGCGACGCGGCAGCCAGCGCCTGCGGGTCCCGGTGAAGCTGGGCGAGCGCCCGCTCGATTCGCCGCGCCGCGGCTGACGCGGATACTCTCCCGCGCGTGCTCCAGCCGGTCGCAGTCGGATCGAAGACGCTCGCCGACTACACCCACATCGTCGGGCGCGATCTCATCGACGAGATCCGCGAGCTCGCCGAGCCCCTGGCCGGCTCGCGGGTGGTGCACGTCTCGGCGACGGCGTTCGGCGGCGGCGTGAGCGAGATCCTCTACACGCTGGTGCCGCTGATGAAGGACGTCGGCCTTGAGTGCGAGTGGCAGGTGATCTATGGCCGCGAGGAGTTCTTCAACGCGACCAAGCTGATGCACAACGCGCTCCAGGGCTCGCCCGAGGACCTGACCGACGATCAGTGGGAGACGTGGCGCCGCTACAACGAGATGAACGCGCGCGAGCTCGTGGGCGGCTGGGACGTGGCCCTGATCCACGACGCCCAGCCCGCCGCGCTCCACACGCTGGTGCCGGAGAAGGCGCGGGGCTGGCTGTGGCGCTGCCACATCGACATGTCCTCGCCCAACCCGGACACGATCCGCAAGCTCCTGCCCTACATCTCCACGTACCCGCAGTCGGTGTTCCACGTCCGCGACTACGTGCCGGCGGGGATGGACGGGCACGTCAACATCGTGCCGCCCGCGATCGACCCGCTGGCGCCCAAGAACATGGCGCTCTCGCCCGAGGACGCGTCCTACGTCTGCAACCAGTTCGGCATCGACGTCGACCGGCCCCTGGTCACCCAGGTCTCGCGCTTCGACCCGTGGAAGGACCCGCTGGGCGTCATCGACGCCTACCGGATCGTCAAGGAGCAGATGCCCTCGGTGCAGCTCGCGCTCGTCGGCTCGATGGCCTCGGACGACCCCGAGGGCTGGGACTTCTTCAACGCCACGATCGCCCACGCCGACGGCGACCCGGACATCCACATCCTCAACAACTTCAACAACGTCGGCTCGATCGAGGTCAACGCGTTCCAGTCGCAGTCCGACCTGCTGATCCAGAAGTCCACGCGCGAGGGCTTCGGCCTGACGGTGACCGAGGCGATCTGGAAGGGGCGGCCGTTCATCGGCGGCAACGTCGGCGGGATACCTCTCCAGGTGGAGGACGGCGTCAGCGGGTACCTCGTAGACAGCGTGGAAGCCTGCGCCCAACGCACCCTCGACATCCTCCGCGACCCCGCCCTGGGCAAGGCCCTCGGGCGCCGGGGCAAGGAGCACGTGCGCAAGCACTTCCTCATGCCGCGCTATCTGCGCGACTACCTGCGGATCTTCACGGAGCTGCTGAAGGGGGCTTAGGTCTCGGTGCCCGACTCTCGCGGTCCCCTCGTCCTGGTCTCCAATCGCGGACCGGTCACGTTCCAGGACGACGGAAGCGCCAAGCGCGGCACCGGCGGCCTCGTCACGGCGCTCACCGGCCTGGCCTCGCACCGCGACGCGGTGTGGATCGCCTCGGCCCTGACCGAGGGCGACGCACGCAAGGCCCGCGAGGCGGGCGGACGGCCGTTCACGGTGCGCTCGCCGGCCGGGGGCGAGTACCAGGTGCGCCTCGTGGACTCGGACCCCGATGCCTACGACCGCTTCTACAACGTCTTCGCCAACCCGATGCTGTGGTTCATCCAGCACTACCTCTGGGACCTCTCCAACGCGCCGGACGTGCGGCGCAACGAGGTGGAGGCGTTCGAGTACGGCTACAACGTCGTCAACGAGGACCTGGCCACGGCGGTGATCGAGGAGATCGAGGACGAGGACGAGCCCGTCGTCATGGTCCACGACTACCACCTGTACACGCTCCCGGCGCTCGTGCGCCGCGCGCGGCCCGACGTCTTTTTGCACCACTTCGTGCATATCCCGTGGACGCAGAGCGACGCCTGGCGCGTCCTCCCGGCCCGGATCCGCGAGGAGCTCTACTGCGGCCTGCTGGCCAACGACATCGTCGGCTTCCACACCTCGTCCTACCGGCGCAACTTCCTGCAGTGCTGCCGCGACCTGATGGGCCTCGACGTCGACTTCGAGGCCGGCGTCGTGCAGTTCGAGGACCGCGAGGTGTGGGTGCGCAACTACCCGCTGCCGATCGACGCACAGGCGCTCTACGGCGTGGCCGCCTCCGAGGGCGTCGCGCGCCAGGAGAAGGAGCTGCTGCGCCGCCGCCGCGACCACCTCATCCTGCGCGTCGACCGGGCCGACCTGTCCAAGAACGTGCTGCGCGGGTTCTCCTCGTTCGATCTGTTCTTGGAGCAGCACCCCGAGTTCCGCGAGCGCGTGACCTTCATCGCCCAGCTCATGCCCTCGCGCACCGACGTGCCCGAGTACGCCGAGTACCTCGAGCGGATCGAGGCGCTGGTGGCGGTCGTCAACCACCGCCACGGGACACCGGACTGGATGCCGATCCAGCTCAAGCTGCGCGACGACCTCGAGGAGGCGGTGGCCGCCTACAAGCACTACGACGTCCTGCTCGTCAACGCCATGTTCGACGGGATGAACCTCGTGGCCAAGGAAGGCCCGATCGTCAACGAGCGCGACGGCGTCTCGATCCTGTCGGAGAACACCGGCGCGCACGAGGAGCTCGGCGAGTTCGCGCTCAGCGTCAACCCGTTCGACCTCCAGGAGCTGGCCGACTCGATCCACGCCGCCCTGACCATGGAGCCACCGGAGCGCGCACGCCGCCTGCGCGGCCTGACGGAGATCGTCACCGCCCGCGACCCCGGCGACTGGGTCGACGACCAGCTCGCCGACATCCGCAAGAAGGCCGCCCAGACGGCGTCCGAGCGCACCTAGCCACGGCGCCACGGCGCGTGCGGCCCGCTCCACATCGCGGCCCTGCCCGCCCCCGCGCACGGTGGGCTCACTTGACCCGGATAATCCGGGCTTTCCGAGCCCACCGCCGCCAAAGGCCCGTCCTCCCTCATCGCCCGCCGTGCGGCACGGCGGGCTTCACGGCAGCCCGAACTCCGCAGCCACAGGGTCCGACGGCCCGCCGCCTGCCGGCCGCTCGCCCGACGGCCGCTCGCCCGACGGCCGCGGCACCCGCTTGGCCCGAGCCCCCCGAGCCCGCTCCCGCCGCGCCGCCTGCCCCCGCTCCCGCCGCGCCGCCTGCCCCCGCTCCCCCCGCAGTTCCTCCCGCCGAGCCCGCTGCCGCCGAGCCCCCCGCGCCCGCTCCGCCTGCTCCCGCCGCGCCGCCTTCCCCCGCACCCGCTCCCGCCACACCGGCGCTCCTCGCGCCCGCCTCATCCGCCCCTCCCGCCGTGCCCGCCCCGCTCCGGGCTTCGCCGCCCTCGCCGGCGCGCGCGGCACCTCCACACCGCTCAGCGGTACGGGGTCGGCGGTGGGCAGGCGCGGAGGCGGGCTTGCGAGGTGTGGCCACGCCGCAACCAGGAGCCCCAGCGCGACCAGCGCGCCGAGCCGCGCGACGTTCGCCCACCGGATCCTGTGCCACACCCCGCCGGACCGCATCCTGGTGCTAGGCGAGGGGCGGAGGGCCTTCGCCCCCTGCTATCTTGCGCCGCCGCCGCGCAGATGCCGGCGCTTTCGCCATGGCCGCACCCGCCCCCGTCTACGACCTGATGCTGCTGCTCGACACGAGCGCGCCCGAGGAGCAGCGCAAGAAGGTCCTCTCCGACGTCGCCTCGATGGTCTCCTCCTCCGGCGACATCGTCGGCGACCACGACTGGGGCACGCGGGCGCTGGCCTACGAGATCGACCATCGCGGCGACGCCGAGTACCACCTCCTGCAGTTCCACGGCCCGGCCGACCTGCTGGCCAACCTCCATCGGACGCTGCGGATCACCGACGGCGTCGTGCGCTTCCGCATCATCAAGCTGGCGCCGGGCACCCCCGCCCCGCCGGAGGCGCGGCCGGAGCCCCGCCCCGAGCGCACCGAAGCGCCGCCGGCCGAAGCGCCCTCCGCGGCCTAGCCGCGCCGCCTCGCGCCGCCTCGCGCCGCCTCGGGCCGCCTCGCACCGCCGCTTCCACCGCTACAGCGTCGTGCGGCCGCGCCTTGGCGACGGCTCTGCAACAAAAGCGCGGAGCACGCGGGCTCTTCGCGCGGGTCCGACGGGGACCGTGTCTAGACTCGATCGCAAGACGAACTTCGCGACGACCGTTCGCCCCCGAAGGGAGCAAGCCGATGGCAGCATCAAACATCAACCGCGTGATCATCACCGGAAACCTGACCGCCGATCCGGACCTGCGCTCGCTGCCGAGCGGCACGTCGGTCTGCAAGTTGCGCGTCGCCGTCAACACGCGGCGCAAGGACAACTCCACGGGCGAGTGGGTCGACAAGCCCAACTACTTCGACGTCACGGTCTGGGGCGCGCAGGGCGAGAACTGCGCGCGCTACCTGTCCAAGGGTCGGCCGGTGGCCATCGACGGACGCCTCGAGTGGCGCGAGTGGGAGAGCCCGGAGGGCCAGAAGCGCCAGGGGATCGACATCATCGCCGACACCGTCCAGTTCCTCTCCAGCCCACGCGACGACGCCGGTGGGAACGGCGGCAGCTTCACCCCGCGCTCCGACATCCCCGTCGACACCGACGACTTCGCGACCGCCCCGGCCGGCGGCGGCGGCTCGCCGAGCCCGGCGGCGCCGGCCGACGACGACATCCCGTTCTAGACCAGACGTTTGGGCGCGCAAGCGCCCGAGCCGGCGGAAGCCGCCCGACGCAACGGGCTCGGACTCCCCACCGAGCCCTTCGTCGTCTGCGGTGCTGAGCACCGCCCTCAGAACACGATCGACGGCAGCCACGCACCCGCGGGCTCGTTGTAGAGCCCGATCGACATCAGCGTGCTCTGCTGAACGATGCGCAGGCCGTGGGCCAGGCACCAGCGCAGCAGCTCGGCGTTCCGCGACGGGACCAGGATCCCCAGGCCCCGGAAGCGCTGGGCGCAGGCGAGCAGCGCGTGGAGGTCGTCGTTGGTCTCGGCCACCGCGTGCCACGGGTAGCCGAAGCCCGTCGCGTACCCCGTGATGCGCTCCTCGCGCTCGACGACGACCGCTGTGCCGTCGTCGATCGCGTCACGGAGCTCGCCGCCGCGGGTGTGGCCGTGAACCTGATGAGCGAGCGCGTCGGCGGCATCCGCGTCGCCGCGCTCCGCCGGTCGCACGCGGTGGCCGGCGACCGAGACCTCGAGAGGCGCCCCCTGCACGACCGACAACGGCTCGCGCACCACGAACCCGAGCTTCGCGTAGAGCGACAGCGACCGGTAGTTGTAGGCGGTCTGCACCAGGCGCACTCCCGCCGCCCCACGCTCACGCTCGCGCGCAAGCACGCCCTCCATCAGCGCCCGGCCCACGCCCGCTCCCTGGACGCCCGGCTCCACGCTGATCGGCCCGATCCCGGCGATGGCCGACCGCTCGTCGACAAAGTTGCTGCCCACCACCTGCCCGTCGCGCTCCGCGACCAGTCCGTAGACGGCCGGGTGGTGCACCAGCCACTTCATGCGCCACGCCGTGAACTCGCGCGACACGGGCTCGGTCGGGAAGGCGTGGCGCGAGGCGATCGACTCGAACGCCTCGAAGAAGATCCGCCCCAGCGTGTCGGCGTCGTCGGGCGTCGCCTCGCGCAGGGTGACCTCGGTCGCCGGTGCGGCGCCAGACGATGTCGATGTCGAAGTCATGGCGGCGGCCTCCTTGGTGGGCGTCGACACCAAACGTGGCACAATGTCCCTTCGCGCGCCTTGCGGCGCGCGTTCGACTGTCCGAGAAGCTTCCCGAAGGAACTCCACGAAGTGGCCAAGCAGCGCAGAGCAAAGCCGGCGCGCCGGCGTGACAAGAAGGGCGGCCCCGGTAGCGGCCGCCGCAAGTCCTGCCCGTATTGCAAGGACAAGGTCGGGCAGGTCGACTACAAGGACATCGGCACGCTGCGCCGCTTCGTCTCGGAGCGCGGCAAGATCCGCTCGCGCCGCATCAGCGGGGCCTGCCGCCGCCACCAGAACCAGATCGCCACCGCGGTCAAGCGCGCGCGGGAGCTCGCGCTGCTGCCCTACGTGAGCGACGCCCGCGAGGAGCGCCCGGAGCGCGGCGGGCGCCCGCCGCGCGACCGCGAGGACCGCTAGACCCGATGCCGGAGGCCATCCTCCTCAAGGACGTCGAGACGCTCGGCGAGAAGGGCGCCGTCGTCGACGTCTCCAAGGGCTACCTGCGCAACTACCTCATCCCGCGCCATCTCGCCCAGCCGGCGACCAAGGCCGCCGTCGAGGCGGTCCAGCGCCGCGCCGCCGCCGAGCAGCGCGCCGCCGAGGCCGCGGCCGGCCGCGCGCAGGAGGACGTCGAGCTGCTCAACAAGACGGTCCTCACCATCGCCCAGCAGGCCGGCGACGACGGACGCCTGTTCGGCTCGGTCACCACGCAGGACATCGCCGACGCGATCCAGGAGGCGCGCGGCATCGCCGTCGATCGCCGCAAGATCCATCTGGACGAGCCGATCAAGCACGTCGGCACCTACGTCGTCGTGCTCGAGGTGGCCGACGGCGTGACGGCGAACGTCAAGACGATCGTCACCGAGCAGTAGCCGCCGGACGCGGTTCGCGTCGAACCCGCTCCGTCCACGAAAAGCCTCGCCCACCCCGGGTCGAATCCGCCTCGGGCTCCGCTAGCTTCGGGAGCCCCACATGAGCACGCCGCCGACGACCAACGGGCGCTCGACCGCCCCCCAGCCGACCGCGAGCGGGGCCGCGCCACCGCACTCGATCGAGGCCGAGCAGTCGGTGCTGGGGGCCATGCTGCTCTCGGATCGCACGCACTACGCGTTCGTCATCGAGGAGGGCCTGAAGGCCCAGGACTTCTATCGCGAGCGCCATCGCGAGGTCTACGAGTCGATGCTCGCGCTCTTCACGGCGGGCGAGTCGATCGACGTCCTCACCGTCACCGAGCACCTGCGTTCGCGGGGCCGGCTCGAGGCCGCGGGCGGCCAGGCCGAGATCGACGCGCTCACCGCCGCGGTGCCGGCCGTCGGCAACCTCCGCCAGTACGCGCAGATCGTCCGCGACCGCGCGCTCCTGCGCCGCCTGCTGGCCGCCTCCTACGAGATCCAGGCCAGCGTCCACGGCCACGAGGCGCCGCCGCGCGAGATCGTCGAACGCGCCGAGCGCGCGGTCCTCGAGGTCGCTCACGACGACCGTCAGAAGGACTTCCGCAAGGTCGGCGAGGTCTTGGGCGCGGAGATCCGCAAGTGGCAGGAGCTCTCGGCCGAGGGGCGCTCGCTCACCGGCACCCCGTCGGGCTTCACCGACCTCGACGCCATCACCGGCGGCTTCCAGCCGGGCAACCTCATCATCATCGCGGCGAGGCCCTCGATGGGAAAGAGCAGCCTGGTCACGAACATCGCCGAGAACGTCGCGCTCGACCGCGAGCGGCCGCGGCCGGTCGCGCTGTTCAGCCTGGAGATGTCCGAGGCCGAGCTGGCGCAGCGCTTCGTCGCCTCTCAGGCGTCGATCAAGGGAGACGACCTGCGCAAGGGGCGGCTGCGCGACGAGACGAAGTGGAAGCGGGTGCTGCGCACGGCCGCCGAGTACGACGCCGCGCCGCTCTACGTCGACGATTCGTCGGACGTCGGGCTCCTCGACATCCGCGCCAAGGCCCGCCGGCTGCACCAGCAGGCGCAGGCCGACTACGGCGGGCTCGGGCTGATCATCGTCGACTACCTGCAGCTCATGCGCGCCGACACGCGCATCGAGAGCCGCGTGCAACAGGTGGGCGAGATGAGCCGCGGGCTGAAGATCCTCGCCCGCGAGCTCAACGTCCCCGTCATCGCGCTGTCGCAGCTGAGCCGCGCCGTCGAGCAGCGCTCGACCACCGACAAGCGGCCCCAGCTCTCGGACCTGCGCGAGAGCGGGAGCATCGAGCAGGACGCCGACCTCGTCATGTTCATCTACCGCGACGAGTACTACTTCCCGGAGACCACCGAGAAGCCCGGCGAGGCCGACCTCATCATCGCCAAGCACCGCAACGGCGGCCTCGGGGACGTGCCGCTGACCTTCCAGAACGAGTACCCCCGCTTCCTCGGCTTGCAGCGCGCCGCATGATCGAGGCAACGGTCCCCTGCCCGTTCGAGGTGTGCGACGGCACGGGCTTCGTCATCGACGAGGCCACGCGCGTGGCGACGCTTTGCCGCTGTCGCCCTGCGCGCGTCGAGCGCCGGCGCTCGCGGCGCCTCAGCGCGGTGATCCCGCGCAAGTACCGGGGGGTGTCGTTCGATCGACCGCCGGTGAGCGACATGCACGAGCCGATCGTGCGCCCGGTGCGCCACTTCGTCCGGGCGCTCGACGAGAACCTCGACACCGGCCGCGGGCTGTGGCTCTACGGCAGCGTCGGGACCGGCAAGACGACGCTCGCCATGCTGGTCTCGGCCGCCGCGCTGGAAGCCGGTCGGTCGGTTGCGATCTACTCGCTGCCCCGCCTGCTGGCCGAGATCCGCGCCACCTTCGAGGCCGACGGCGACGGCTCCTACGTGTCGTTCCTCGACCGGCTGGCGGCCGTCGACCTGCTCCACATCGACGACGTCGGCGCCGAGAAGACCTCCGAATGGGTCCTCGAGCAGCTCTACGCCATCGTCAACGCCCGCTACGAGGAGGAGCGCTCGATCGTCATCACGACGAACCTCGAGCGCGACGAGCTGGCGGCGCAGATCAACGAGCGCACGGTGTCGCGCCTGGAGGAGATGTGCACGGTGGTGCCGCTCTTCGGCGACGACGCGCGCAAGCAGGTCGCCTGACACGCGAGTCCGCTCGCCTGACAGACTCCCTCGCGCATGCCGGGCATCGTCATCGTGGGCGTCCAATGGGGCGACGAGGGCAAGGGCAAGATCGTCGATCTGCTCGCCGAGCGCGCGGACATGGTCGTGCGCTTCCAGGGCGGCAACAACGCCGGCCACACCATCGTGCGCGACGGGCACAAGTGGGCGTTCCACCTCATTCCCAGCGGGATCCTCCACCGCGGGAAGGCGTGCGTCATCGGCAACGGCGTGGTCATCGACCCGCGGGTGCTCACCGACGAGATCGACGGCCTGCGGGCCAAGGGGATCGACGTCTCCGGCCTGCGGATCAGCGCCAACGCGCACCTGATCATGCCCTACCACCTGATGCTCGACAGCGCGGGCGAGGCCAAGCTGGGCAAGCTCTCGATCGGGACGACCAAGCGCGGCATCGGACCGTGCTACGCCGACAAGGCGGCGCGCCTGGGCATCCGCGTGCAGGACATGCTCGACGAGAAGATCCTCAAGAAGAAGATCGTCGCGGCGATGGAGCCCAAGCGGCTCTCGCTGCGGCCGTACGCCAAGTCGCCGGAGCTCGACCTGCAGTCGATGACCGAGGACTACCTCACCTACGGGCACCGGATCGAGCAGTACATCGCCGACACCGCGCGCCTGACCTGGGACGTGCTCGACGCCAACGGCCGCGTCATCTTCGAGGGCGCGCAGGGCACGCTG
>DASVFT010000092.1:0-76889 GCA_036379935.1 Solirubrobacteraceae bacterium
CGCCGGCACCGGCCAGCGCCTCGCCGGCGAGGTCGCCGACCGCCCGCATCTCGGCGCTGCGCATGCGGGCACGGTAGCGACGGCGCCGGCAGCCCGCGGGGGCACCGCGACGGAGAGGGAGGGATTCGAACCCTCGAGCGAGGTTGACCCCCGCTACGCGATTTCCAGTCGCGCCCGTTCAACCGCTCCGGCACCTCTCCAGGCGCCCCGCAGGGTAGCCGCTGGCCGGGTGCAAGCGGCGACCCGCCTAGCCGCTGGCCGGGGTGCAAGCGGCCGCCCCGCCTAGCCGCCGGCCGGGGTGCAAGCGGCCGCCCGCCTAGCCGCTGGCCGGCCGGAGCCGGGCGGTCGCTAATATTTGATCGGCTTTCAGGTGTATCCGATGACGCTGTTCGCCTTCCCCAATCCGGTCAACGAGGTGTCCGCGCGCCTCGTCGCGGGCGGGGTCGTGGTGCTGAGCCTCGCCACGCTCGTCACCGGACAGCTGTGGCTGACGGCGGTCATCGCCTACGGGTTCGTCGCCCGCGTGCTCACCGGGCCCACCCTGAGCCCGCTCGGGCAGCTCGTGACGCGCGTGATCACCCCGCGGCTGCCGGTCGCCGCCAAGCCGGTGGCCGGGCCGCCCAAGCGCTTCGCGCAGGGCATCGGCGCCGTCGTGTCGGTGACCGCGGCCGTGCTGGGCCTCGGCTTCGGACTCGACGCCGCCGCCTACGCCCTCCTCGGCCTGCTGGTCGTGGCCGCCACGCTCGAGTCGGTCTTCGCGTTCTGCCTCGGCTGCCGGCTGTTCGCCCTACTGATGGCGGTGGGCGTCATCCCCGAGCAGATCTGCGAACGCTGCAACGACATCTGGGCCGCCGCGTAGGGTCCCGGCATGGTCCCGCGCTCGCCGGCGGTGCTTTGCGTCGTGCTTGGCGCCGTGGTGGTGCTCTGCTCCGCCGCTCCCGCCCAGGCGACCATCGTGCCCCAGCAGGGCATCAAGGGCATCCGCCTGGGCATGACCGTTCGCGAGGTCCGCGACCGCTTGGGGACGCCCGACAAGATCGCCTTCAGGCGCGATCCGATCCAGGGGCGCATCCGGATCTACGCCTACGGGCTCACGCGCGCGAGCTTCTCCCCGGGCGAGCACGCGCGCGTGAACACCATCTCGACGACGAGTCGCCACGAGCGCACGAGCCGCGGGATCGGCGTGGGGAGTCGTCGCGCGCTGGTCGCCCGCAGGGTCCCCGGCGTGCGCTGCCGCGTCGAGTTCGGCACCGACCACTGCTCGGTGGGCATCTTCACCGCGGGCCGGCGCGTCACCGACTTCCTGATCGGCGCCGACGGCCGCGTCCGGCGCGTCACCGTCGGCTTCGTCATCGACTGACGCGCCGATCGAAGGCGGACTAGAGCTGCCAGGCCCCGCCGCGCAGCACCGGCACGCGCTCGCCGCCGCCGGTCACGCCGGTGACGTCGACGTCGTCGGCCCCGATCATGAAGTCGACGTGGATCGAGGAGTGGTTCAGGCGCGCGTGGTCCTCCTCGCCCGCCGTGAAGCGGTAGCTCTCCCCCAGCGCGATGTGCGAGGCGGCGTTCTCGTCCAGGAGCGTGTCGAAGAAGACGGTCTCGAGCTTGCCGATCCGCCCGTCGCCGTCGACCAGGGCGACCTCGCCCAGCCGCGACGAGCCCTCGTCGCGGGACGCGTAGCCGCGCAGGACGTCGGCGCCCTCCTCGGCGTCGATGCGCACGGCCGCGCCATCGCGGAACTCGACCTCCAGCCCCGTGATGATCGAGCCGGCCACGACCAGCGGCTTGGTCGCACGCACCACGCCCTCGGTGCGCGCGGGGTCGGGCGCACCGAAGATCTCCTCGGAGGGGAGGTTGGGCATGTGCTCGATGCCGTCGACCGTCTCGAAGCGCGCGGCCATGAACCTGGTCGTCGGCAGCAGTCCCACCGTGAGATCGGTGCCCGGCCCCTCGAAGTGCAGCGCGTCGAAGTGCCGCTCGCTCATCCGGTCGGCCGTGGCGACTAGGAAGTCCGAGCGCTCCTGCCATGCCGCGACCGGGTCGTCCTCGTCGAGGCGGCAGACGTGCAGGATCTGCTCGGACAGGCGCGCCAGCGCGTCCTCGTCGGACAGGCCGGGATGCACCTGGCGCGCCCACCCGGTGGTCGGGTAGGGCACGATGGCCCAGTTCGTCGTGCGCTCGTTGACCACGATGCCGGCCTCGCGGATGAAGGGAAGCTGGTCGCGGCCGGCGCGGCGCGGATCGAGGTCGTCGAGGAGTCCGGGCGTGGCCGGACCCGAGAGCGAGATGCGCGCGCTGCGCTGACGGCCGAGCTCCAGCAGCCGCTCGCCGTACCAGGAGGGCACGAAGTCGAGCGTCTCCTCGTCGGCGTGGAGGATCCGCTCGCGCTTGACGTGCATGTCGAAGTACTGCACGTCCACGAAGCGCGCGCCGTGCTTGTAGGCGCTGGCGGCCAGCGCCCTGACCATCGCCTCCTTGCCCAGCTCGGCGCCGATCGCGACGACTTGGCCCTTCTGCACGTTGGCGGCGAAGCCGACCGTCAGCTCAGCGAACCGCTCGAGGGTGGCTTGGTCGAAGGCGACGTCCGTGGTCGTGGTCATGGCGAGCAACGGTAGCGGCCGCGGCGCTCATGGCTCGTCGACGAGGTCCAGCTCCTGGTCGACGCCGGCGATGGCCAGGATCTTGGCCACGGCGCCGCCCTCGGGCGGACGCACGACCGCGAAGCGCGGGCCGCCGTCGGTGGTGCGCGCGTGAGCGACGACGAGGACGCGCAGCCCGCTCGAGTCCATGAACTCGAGCTCGCGCAGGTCGAGCACGACCTCCTGGCCGGCGTCCATGCGCTCGGCGATCACCTCCTCGACGTCGGGCGCGCTCGCGAGGTCGAGCTCTCCGCGCACGACGACGATCGTCCGCCCGTCGTGGTCGGACGTCGAGATGGAGAAGCCGCCAGGTTCCATCGCCATAGGGCGGGAACTCTATTGCGACTGCGAGGGAGGCTGGTCGAGTCGCGCCAGCGCGTCGTCGAGCGCGTCCAGCTGGGCCCGCGCCTGCGCGACGCTCGCCTCGAGCTCGCCCGCCGCGGCCAGCAGCCGGGCCGGCGCACCGGCCTCGTGCGCGGGGGCCGGCATGTCGTCGCCCGGCGCTGCGCCCTGCGCCGCGGCGGCGGCCGACTCGGCCGCTCGCAGCACGGCCTCGGCGCGCTCGGCGGGGGACTGGGCGTCGCGGCTCACGGACGCGATGCTAGCTTGGCCGCATGTCGCCGTTCTGGATCTGGACGCAGGTGCTGATCTGCGTCTTCGTCCTGGCCGGCATCGTCATCGCCATCGTGAAGCTCGCCTGAGGGCCGGGACTACACTCCCGCCCGATGTTCAGCTCGATCGTGGTGGGGACCGACGGCTCGCAGACCGCCGGCGAGGCCGTGCGCCAAGCGGTCGCGCTGGCCCGTCAACTCGGCGCCCGGCTGGAGATCGTCAGCGCGTACGAGCCGGTGTCCAGCGGGCGGCTGCGCGAGGAGGCACAGCAGGCGCCGAGCGACCTTCAATGGATGGTCAACCCGCGCGAGGACGTCGACGCGACGCTGCGCGAGGCATCCGAGGAGGCCGAGGCGGCCGGCGTCGCGAGCGAGACCTACGCCCGCCAGGGCGACCCGGCCGACGCCATCCTCGACGTCGCCGAGGCGCGCAGCGCCGATCTCATCGTCGTCGGCAACAAGGGCATGACCGGCGCCAAGCGCTTCCTCCTCGGCTCGGTCCCCAACAAGGTCAGCCACCACGCTCCCTGCAGCGTGCTGATCATCCGTACGACCTAGGGCGTCTTGGTGCCCCGCAGCGCGGCGGCCGCGTCGAGCAGGCCGGCAGCGTAGTAGCGGTCGCGGCCGGTGGGGCCGAGGTCGCGCGCGGTCTCCTCCAGGCGCTGCTGGACCGCGGCCGTCGTCGGGTCCGCGCCGAGCACGCCGGCTCCGAGCATCAGAGCGATGACCCCCGTGACGTGCGGCGCCGCCATCGACGTCCCGGCCAGGCCGCGCTTGCCATGCGAATCCAGTGGCACCCGGAAGCGCGCCGGGCTGGAGCGGTTGAACGAGATCTGCCACACGTTGCGGCCGTTCGTGCTCTGCGTGCACGCGGGGTCGCCGGGGATGTCGCGGTCGCGGCCGCCGCCCGGCGCGACGATGTCGACCCCCGGGCCCGCGTTGGAGTACCAGCCGACGCAGCCGTGCTCCGTGGTCGCCCCCACGTAGATGATGCTGGTGTCCAGGCGGGCCGAGGGGACGTCGCTCTGGCTCGCGTTGCCCGCGGCGGCCACGACCGGCACCCGGTGGGCGCGCGCATACCGCAGCGCACCGCGGATCTCGGGCGCCGTCGTGATCGACAGCGCGCGCGGATCGATGACGTCGTCGTTGTAGAGCTCGATCGACACGTTGACGACCTGCGCGCCGTGGTCCACCGCGTAGCGGATGCCCTGCGCGATGCGCACCGAGTTGCCCTCTCCGAACTCGTCGAGGACGCGCACCGGCATGATGTCGGCCCGGTAGGCGATCCCGACCATGCCGTAGTGGTTGTTGGCCGCCCCGGCGATGGTCGAGGCGACGAACGTGCCGTGGCCGTTGGCGTCGTTGGGATAGGGGTCGTCGGCGACGAAGTCGTAGCCGCGCAGCACGCGCGCGGGCGGAAGCTCGGGCGAGCGCCGGTAGCGACCGCGATCGGCGTAGGCCACCCCGGTGTCCAGGACCGCCACCTTCACGCCGCGTCCGCCCTCGTCGCCGGCTTGGGCGGCCAGCTGCCACGCCGGCGCGACGTCGATGCCGAACGGGCCCACGAGGTCCCACTGGACCTGCTGCCAGCCGCCGGCCAGCCCGGACGTCGTCGCGGTGCCGGTGTCGTTGCCGGGCGCGGTGGCGATGCGCGCGGCGAGGCTGCGACGCGCCCATAAGGCCACGCCGGCGCGGTGAAGGCTGCGCGCTGCCGCGGCCGCGTCGCGCGCCCTGTAGGCCACGAACCCGCCCGGCAGGCGCCGCGGATGCGTGAGTCCGGCACCGGCCACCGCCCGCGCCACGGCCTCCGAACCGGCGTCGCGCCGCAGGCGCACGACGAGGTCGTCGGCCGCGGCCGTGGCGGCGCCCGCGAGCACGAGCGCGCACGAGGCGGCCAGCACGGCGAGGCAACGGAGCGGGCAGTTCACGGGCTGATAGGTCGCAACAGGCGGCGTCCGGACGAGTTGCGGCCGCCACCCCGGCCACCGCCGACCATGATAAGAGCCCTGGCTATGTCCGTCGGCCGCTTCTTCCCCCGCGACGAGTGGTTCATGCGCCTGGCCCTGCGCGAGGCCGAGCGCGCCCTCGAGCACGACGACGTCCCCATCGGCGCCGTCATCGTCCGCGAGGGCGAGGTCATCGGCGCGGGCCGCAACGAGCGCGAGCTGCGTCAGGACCCCACCGCGCACGCCGAGATCCTGGCCCTGCGCCAGGCCTCGGCCACCCTGGGCTCGTGGCGTCTTTTGGATAGCGTGCTCTACGTGACGCTCGAGCCGTGCGCCATGTGCGCCGGCGCGATCGTGCTCGCGCGCGTCCCGCGCGTCGTCTACGGCACGGTCGACCCCAAGGCCGGGGCGGCGGGCAGCGTCCTCGCCGTGCTCGGCGAGCCGCGCCTGAACCACCGCCCCAAGGTGGCCGGCGGGCTCCTGGCGGCGGAGTGCGCCGCGCTGCTGACCGACTTCTTCGGCTCGCGTCGCTAGCGCCGCGCCGCCGCTACCCTTCGTCGTCGCCCGTGACGGGTCCCTCGGAGGGGTGCCGGAGTGGTTGAACGGGGCGGTCTCGAAAACCGTTGTCGGCCGTTCGGTCGACCGTGGGTTCGAATCCCACCCCCTCCGCCTCTAGCTCGCGGAATCCCAGCGTCTATGCGGGGTTCCGCGGCCTAGCGGCTTCGGTCTACGTGAGAGCGCGGAACCTCACTCGGCCGCGGTCGACGGCTGTTCTCGGGCGCATCCGGGCCAGAGCTGGGCCCACGCGCTAAGGGCCGGCGGCACTTCGCCAGCCCTTCGCGGCGGTGGCGACCTCACGAATTTCGCCTCGAGCTCACAGATCACGAACTCGAGAGTACGAATCTTGAACTCAGGTGGCTAGTGTGTAGTATCGTTCTGAGCGCAACCCAAAAAGGAGGCCGCTCGAGTCGAGCGGCCTCCTCAACCGGAGAGGGCTCTGCGGGCCACCTCGCGGCGTGACATCTGCCAGGTTAGCGCGTGGGGTCCTCTCCAGAAAGGAGCTCGATATGAGCTTTTCAGACCCCATCAGCAGTACCCCCGGCGTCGCCGGGCCTTTGAGCTATGACCCGAGTGCGGGTCAGCCCGTGCCGGTGATCGTGGTCGACGAGACCACGTGCATCGGCGCGATGAACATCGGACACCTCCTGCAGGTCGTGCCCGACCCGATCGCCTCGGAGAAGCCCGACAGGGTCGCCGAGGACGCGCGGCTGCGCCAGTACGGCGAGCTTCGCTCCGAGGTGCAGCGGCTTGTCGAGGGCGCCAAGGCCAAGAACGCCAAGGCGTACGGGCAGTACATCGTCGAGGGCTTCCGAGGTGAGCGCCCGGCGATCACGCCGCCGATCACGCTCTACCACCCCGCCCCGCTCGATGTCGTCGACCTCGCGCCCGGGGTGAAGGCGGTGATCCTCCCGTTCGGGGACTTCCTGACCGCGATCGACGGCGAGACGCAGCGCATCGGGCTCGGCTATGCATGCCAGGCGGAGCCCGCGCTGATGCAGCGCCGCGTCGCCGTGGTGATCCACCACGGCAAAGAGGAGCGGGTGGCCCGGCAGGGCTTCTACGACCTCAACACGCGCGAGGTCAAGCCCAACGCCGCCGTGGCGATCTCGATGGACTCGATGGACCCGGCGACCAAGATCACGCGGACCGTGGCCGAGCAGGTCGAGGTCATCCGCGGGCGTGTGAACATGCGACGTCGCCAGCTGCGACGCAAGGACGACGACCTGATGACGATCTCGGGCCTTCGCACGGCGATCGTCACGACGCTGCTCGGCGAGCCGGGGCTGCAGGTCGGCTCGAGGCCGATGATGTTCGGCGACGGCATCGAGCTCGAGCGCGTCGAGGCCGCCGTCGTCGAGGTATGGTCGGCCATCCTCGAGGAGCTCGAGGACGAGCTCGACCCTGAGCGGCGACCGGATGTCGTCGTCGCCGCCCCGGCCATCCTGGCTGGGCTCGGCGTTCTGGCCCACCACGCGGTGCCCGCGCCTCCCCGGCGTGAGGGCACCCCCGCGATGAGCGTCGACGAGATCCTCGAGCTCCTCGAGGGCGTCGTCTGGGACAGGCAGTTCACCGCTGAGGATGGCACGGTCTCGTCCGTCTGGGACGGGATCGCCGGGAAGTTCACCCCGGCTGGGCGCTTCTCGATCGGCGGGCCCAAGGAGGTCGGCTACGCCGTGGCCAAGGCCCTCAAAGACCCCGACTCCGCGGAGGGGCGCCAGATCCGCGGTCGCTGACCCGCAGGCCGGACCGGGTCGCTGCGCAGCACGCCCCGGCGGCCCGCCGGAGTTCATGTGGCATTTGTTACCTGTCCGAAGGGGCTGGCACTCTCAGCGTCGTCGCTGTTGGTCCTAGAGCCTCGGGGGCCGTCGGGTGGGGACCCGGCGGCCCCTTGTGTTCGCGTGGGTCGGTATCCGTCCGCGCTCGTTGACATGCTCGTGTCGCTCTAGTCTCAGGCATGCGGCGATCCCCCTCGGCCGCGGCCCCACAGCCTCACGGGAGGCGCAGGTGACGGCGACACTTCAGGACCGCATCAACCGGCTCCAAGCAGCGACCGCGGACGGGCCCGCGCTGGAACAGCTCATGCTTCGTGAGCCGGTCCTGAGCGTAGCTGTCAACGCCACGTCGCACCCAGGCGCCAGCGTTACGTTTGTGGTGGTGTTCGAGTCGCGGCGCCAGGCCATCCTGAAGCCGTTTGGAGGCCAGAACCCCAACGCGTGCGCGAACTACGACCAGGACAGGGATGAGTGCCTGACGCACGAGGTGGTCGCATGGCGCCTCGCCCACGCTCTCGGCGACCCGTTCGACCAGCTGCTGCCGACGGCAGTGCTCCGTGACGTCCCAGGCGCCGGACCCGGGGTGCTCGTCAACTTCCGCGACGGTGGGCCCGACCCCGCGGTGTTCACCGACGCCCCTGCGCAGGCCCACGCGACTGCGTTCTGGGACGCGCTCATCGGCCAACAGGATCGCCACGGAGCCAACTTCCGCTATGACCCGATGGCGAGGCGCCTGGCTGCCATCGACAGCGCCTTTGCGTTCGCGCGCCCGGGCGACTTCATCAACGACGGTTCGCTGTTCATCGAGTTTCGCCATGCGACTAGCGACGGGACCCTCGACGACGACGAGAAGAACGCGCTTCAGGAGCTGGTACATCACGACCTTTACGGCGTGGGAGAGTTCCTTTCGCAAGATCGTGGCGATGCCCTGAGGGCCCGCGTGAAGCGCATGCTCGCCTCGGGTCGGCTGCCGACCTCGGGCGAGTTCTAAATTCTTCGGTTTCCGCTGGACGATTCCGTCCGAACGGGGTACAACTCTTTACCCAAGGGCTTTAGTCAACCACCCTTGGCGCCGATACAGAGGCCCAGGGAGGCGATAGCAATGGTCGAAGTCGAGATCCGCAGCCCCGTATATGACGAGGAGGCAAGCCAGGTCGAGTGGCGCCGACGCGCCCTCGTTCGCGCCGAGGGGACCGATCTCGTCATCTACACGGACGGCGAGGGCGTCGTCCTTCCCGACGACCTGCTGGTGCTTGACCTCGCCAGCGGAGCACAGCTACGTCAGGCGGATGATCCCGAGAACTGGGCTCGGAACCTCCCGCATGCCTACCGCAACGGGGACCTAGTCGCCGTCGTTCTCGTGGACACCGATGCAGCATCGACGCGGCCTGCGCCGGAGCGCGGCGCCGCCGTGCCGTCGATCCCCGCCCCTCCGGAACAGGTCGGCGTGGCGGTCGCCTGCTAGCCATGCCTCGCACGGCAAGCAGCACGGTCGCGTCTCAGGTGGTCGGTCGAGCGATCCGCGAGGTCCGGCAGCACGTCGGGGTCACGCAAGCCGAACTCGCCGAGCGAATGGACGCGACCGGCCCGTACATCTCAGGGCTCGAGCATGGCCGCGGCAACCCGACGGTTGGGCAGCTCTCAGCGATAGCCGACGCCCTCCGCGTCGAACTCCACGTCGAGTTCCACATCCCCACACCTACGCCCCCGCCCGTCATACCTGCCCCGCCCGCCCACCGCGCGTAGCTCGACCGCTCCCTTTCGGGGCGCCGGTCCTCGGCCGGCGCTGAGACGCCGCTGTCGCCACCGCCCGCATGCCGGCGTCCTGCGCTGAACTCGCCCCGTGCTGCACGCTACAGGGGCGTAGGCGGCCTCCGCGGCCCAGCCTGGGTTCGTACTCGGCCTCGTCCTCCGGCGCCGCAGATCGCCGTCACGCGCACGGTCCGTGTAGCGCGGCTGTCGTAAATCACGGGCCAATGTCGGCGCCGCTTCACCACCTCCCGCAAGCTCTCGCTGATCATGGTCACCGAGTCTGCCACGTTGTGCTCGTGGCGCAACGTTGTTCGTTCCGCGACATGGACCCCTGCCGGTCGACCCCCTTGCCGACCACCACCGGGCAGTCCGCGCGGCGCTGCCAACGAGCGCGCTGTGCGCGCCTGGGAGGCCGCCAACGCCCGCCACACCTGTACCGCCGCGGGGGCCGCGAAGCGCGCCCAGGACGAAGGGCGCAAGCTCGAGCCCGGCGAGCTCCTGACGCCAATCGGCCTGCATGAGGCGCGCCACACGTACGCGAGCTACCTCATCGCCGCGGCGGTTGAGATGAAGGCGATCTCGACGTACATGGGGCACAGCAGCGTCGCGTTCACCTACAACCGCTACGGGCACCTGCTGCCCGACTCGCTCGCGGAGAACGCGGCCAAGCTCAACGCCTACCTCGCCGGTGCCCGGGCCCACAGCCGGGGCCACGGCGCCTGAATCCACTGCAAATCCCCAGGTCCGTGGCGGTCTCGAAAACCGTTGTGCGTCATTGGCGCGTAGAGCCAGCCGTACCCCCAAGAGGCCGGGTGGCACCGTCGCCGTGCGGGCGGCCGAGCGCGAAGCTGTGCTCTCACGCGAGCGGTAGGCCCCTGGATCCTCCTCTCCGACACGGGGGCCTCCTCACTCAAGCGCCCGGCCGCATTTCCGCCGGTCGCTGACCCCGCGCGGCGCGCCCGTCGAGCCGGCCTCTCCCCGGCTCGGCGGACGCCGCCGACTCCCTCAGCGCACCGCGTCGCGGGCCGAGCGCTCGACCTCGAGCTCGCCCTCGGCCAACCGGCGGCGCAGGACCTTCTTGTCGAACTTGCCGACGCTCGTCTTGGGCACCTCGTCGATGAAGGTGAACGCGTCGGGCAGCTGCCAGCGCGCGAGGCGCGAGGACAGGTGCTCGCGCAGCTCCTCCGCCGAGGCCTTGCTCCCCGCGGCCAGCGCGACGCAGGCGAGAGGGCGCTCGCCCCAGCGCTCGTCCGGCATGGCGATGACGGCCGCCTCGAGCACCGCCGGGTGGCCGATGAGCAGCGTCTCGACCTCGACCGAGGAGATCCACTCGCCGCCGGACTTGATGAGGTCCTTGGCGCGGTCGGTGATGCGGACGAAGCCCTCGTCGTCGAGCGTGCCGATGTCCCCCGTGCGAAGCCAGCCGTCCTCGGTGAACTTGTCGTCGCCCGAGGGATCCTCGTAGTAGCGGGCGGCGACCCACGGGCCACGCGCCTCGATCTCGTTGGCGCGGTCGCTGATGCGCAGCTCGGCCCACGGCACCATCCGTCCCTGGCTCGTGCGGTAGGCCCAGCGCGGCTCGCCCTCCTCGACGCCCGCGGGCGGCCGCGCGACGGTGAGGATGGGGCTCGTCTCGGTCATGCCCCAGGCGTGCAGGAGCTCGACGCCGTGGCGCTCGAAGCCCTCCATGAGCGAGCGCGGCACCGCCGCGCCGCCGCAGATCCCGCCGCGCAGCGAGCTGAGGTCGCCGCCGTGGGCGTCGACGTGGACGAGCAGCGCCCCGACCACGGTGGGGACGCCGGCGACGAGCGTCGCACGCTCGGCCTCGATGAAGCGCGCCAGCGGCTCGCCCTGCAGGAACGGGCCGGGCAGGAGCAGCTCGGCGCCGGTGAGCGCCGCCGCGAAGGGCAGCCCCCAGGCGTTGACATGGAACATGGGCACGATGGCCAGCACGCGGTCCGACGCGGAGAGCCCGACCGCGTCGGCCATGCACACCGTCGTCGAGTGCAGGGCGACCGAGCGATGCGAGTAGAGGACGCCCTTGGGGTTGCCCGTGGTGCCGCTCGTGTAGCAGAGCGCCGCGGCGGCCCGCTCGTCGAGCGCGGGCCAGTCGTGCTCGCCGCCGCCGGCCTCCGCGAGCAGCGCCTCGTAGGAGAGCGCGCCTGGCAGCGCGTCGAGGTCGCCGTCGCCCATGACCACGTACTGCACGTCGTGCCGGAAGCCCGCGGCCAGCTTGGCCAGCGGCTCGACGAGCGAGGCGTCGACGAAGATCACGCGGTCGCCGGCGTGGTTGACGATGTACTGGACCTGCTCGGGGAAGAGCCGGATGTTGATCGTGTGCAGCACGGCGCCGAAGGACGGCACCCCCAGATACAGCTCGAAGTGGCGCTGCGTGTTCCAGGCGAACGTGCCCACGCGGTCGCCCGGTCCCACTCCGAGGCGCTCGAGCACGCGCCCGAGGCGGTCGACGCGGTCGGCGACCTCCGCGTATGTCGCCCGCACCGGACCGTCCGCCTCGAGCGTCACCACCTCCTGACCGGCGTAGCAGCTGCGCAGCCGGCGGCGGATGGCGCCGACCGTGAGCTGGAAGTCGTTCTGCATGAGGCCTTCGAGCATGGCGCTACTCCCGGAGCTTCTTGTTGATCGCCTCGATCGTGCGGTTGATCTGCGTGCTGACGCGCGTCACCGCACCGACGAGGTCGTTCTGAGCCTCGACGATGGCCTGCGCGTCGCGGTCGGCGAACGCGCCTTTGGCCTTGTCGATCTGCGCGCCGTAGGCCGAGATCTCGCTCACGAGCTGGCCGTGGAGCCCCCTGACCTTGGAGGGGACCTCGATCGCGCGCAGCTCGCCCACCACCTTGTCGACCGCGGCCCTGAAGCCGTCGAGCGTCTTCTGGTCCTCGACCTGCGTGCTCTTCGAGGTGATGCGGGTGGAGAGACGGTCGAAGGTCGAGGCGAAGTCGTTCTGCGCCATGTTGACCGCCTCGACGTAGGCGTTGGCCCGCTTGGTGTCGCCGCCGCAGCCCGCGACGACCAGGGCGCAGGCGACGAGAACCAGAACCGATGCGAGGCGGCGCATTGGCGCGAGCGTACCCGTCTAGCCGAAGAACACCTCGGCCGTGTCGTAGAGGTCATCGTCGAGGAGCTTGGGCTCCGCGACGGCCTCGGCCAGCGGCACGAGGACGATGTCGGTCCCGCGCAGGGAGACCATGGTCCCCCACTGGCCGCGGTCGGCGGCCGCCACGGCCTTGACGCCGAAGCGCGTCGCCAGGACCCGGTCGTAGGCCGTCGGCGTCCCGCCGCGCTGGACGTGGCCGAGGATCGTCATGCGCGTCTCGAACCCCGTGCGCTCCTCGATCTCGCCCTCGAGCGCGACGGCGATGCCGCCCAGGCGGGCGTGTCCGAAGGCGTCGGTCTTGGCGCCCGAGGTGGTGATGCCGCTGCCGTCGCGGGGCACCGCGCCCTCGGAGACGACCACGATCGAGAACGTCCGCCCGCTGGCGTGGCGCCGCTTGATGCGCTCGCACACCTCGTCGATATCGAACGGCCGCTCGGGGACGAGGATGACGTCCGCGCCGCCGGCGATCCCGCTGTAGGCGGCGATCCAGCCCGCGTGGCGCCCCATGACCTCGACGACGATGACGCGGTTGTGCGACTCCGCCGTGGTGTGCAGGCGGTCGATGGCGTCGGTGGCGATCTGGACCGCGGTGTGGAAGCCGAAGGTCACGTCGGTGCCGGCCAGGTCGTTGTCGATCGTCTTGGGCACGCCGATGACCGGCACGCCATCGTTCGAGAGGCGTCCGGCCACGCCCAGGGTGTCCTCGCCCCCGATCGGGATGAGCGCGTCGATGCCCTCGCGCTCGAGGACCTCGCGGACGAGCGCCGTGCCGTCGGCGCCGTCCTTGTAGGGGTTCGTGCGCGACGTCCCCAGGATCGTGCCGCCGCGGTGGAGGATGCCCGCCGTGTTCTGCGCGGCCAGCTCGACCGTGTTGCCCTGCAGGACGCCGGACCAGCCGTAGCGAAAGCCGATGATCTGGTGACCGAACCGGTTGACCCCGGCCCGCACCACGCCGCGGATGACCGCGTTGAGTCCGGGGCAGTCGCCGCCGCCGGTCAGGATGCCGAATCGCGCCACGCCGGCGCATCCTTCCAAACCGGCGTCATGTGCCGCGGGCTGCCGTCGCCACGCGCACGACCGCGCCTTCGCCGGGCCCCAGCACGAGCTTCCCGCTCAGCTCCTGGCCGTCGCACTCGCGGCGCGTGGCGACGGCGATGGTCCCGCGCGCGGCGACGCTGCGCTCGTCGCGGCCGAGGTTCAGCGCCACCAGGAAGCCCGTGCCGCGGCGGTAGGCCCACAGGCCGTCCTGGGCCACGATCTCCTCGTACGCGCCGGTCCGCAGGTCGTCCTCCTCACGGCGCAGGGCGATGAGGTCGCGCGTGAGCCGCAGCGGCGAGCCGGCCACCGCGCGCTGGCTGGCGACGTCGATGCCCGACACCGCCCCGAACGGCAGCCACGGCTCGACGCCGGAGCGCGTGAAGCCCGCGCCCGGCTCGTCGCTCCACGGCATCGGCGTGCGCGCGCCGTCGCGGCCCGGCCGCCCGGGCTCGCGGCGCAGGCCGACGGGATCGAGCACGCGATCGTCGGGGATCGCCGTCTCGGGCAGCGCCAGCTCGTCGCCGTAGTAGAGGACGGGCGTGCCGCGCAGGGTGAGCAGGAGCATGAGGGCGCAGCGGGCCAGTCCCGGATCCCCGCACGTCCAGCGGGTCGGGTAGCGCGCGGTGTCGTGGTTGCCGAGCGTCCACACCGGCCAGGCGTGCTCGGGCAGCAGCTCCTCCGTCCGCGCGACGATCGGCGCCAGCGTCTCGACCTCGAACTCGGCGAGCAGGAAGACGAAGTTGAAGGCGAGGTGCAGCTCGTCGGTCCCCTGGCCGTAGAACTTCACGAGCGCCTCGAGGTCGTGCACGTAGGTCTCCCCGACGAGCACGGCGTCGTGAGCATCGGCAACCGCCCGCCAGCGGCGCATCACGTCGTGGACCTCGGGCCGGTTCATCGAGAACACCGGACGCTGCCCGAGGCGCCGGAAGTGCTCCTCGTCGTCCTCGGTCGCCTCGGGGTTGTCGCGCAGCTCGCGGTCCTTGACGATCCCGTGGGCGACATCGATGCGAAAGCCCGCGATGCCGCGGTCGAACCAGAAGCGCAGGATGTCGTCGAACTCGGCGCGGACGTCCTCGTTCCACCAGTCCAGGTCGGGCTGCTTGGGATCGAAGTTGTGCAGGTACCAGAGGCCGGCGCCGTCGTCCCGCGTCCACGCCGGGCCGCCGAACAGGCTCTTCCAGTTGTTGGGCGGGCCGCCGTCGCGGCCCTCGCGCCAGACGTAGAAGTCGCGGCGGTCGCGAAACCACGGGTGCTCGTCGCTCGTGTGGTTGGGGACGAGGTCGAGCAGCACGTGGATGCCGAGATCGCCCGCCCGTGCCACGAGCGCGTCGAGGTCGTCGAGCGTGCCGAGCTGCGGGTGCACGCCACGGTAGTCGGAGACGTCGAAGCCCCAGTCGGCGTTGGGCGAGGGGAAGGTCGGGTTCAGCCACAGCCCTTCGACGCCCAGCCAGGCCAGGTGGTCGAGGCGGGCGATGAGGCCGCGCAGGTCGCCCACGCCGTCCCCGTCGGAGTCCGCGAACGAGCGCGGGTAGACCTGGTAGAGGACCCCGTCACGCCACCACATGTGCGCCCCCGTCCCACTCGTGGCCCAGCGCCCACACCGCCCCCACCGTCCACGCCTGCACGTGGTTGGAGATGGCGATGGGCGCGATCGCGTCGCCGGTGACCGCGTAGAGCTCGGGGAAGCGTCCGATGCGCTCGACGCCGGCCAGTACGCCGGCCCGCACGCGCTCGGCCGCCTCCATCGCACCGGCGGCCCGCAGGCCCGCCCAGCCCAGCCACGAGTCGAACGGCCACACCGAGCCGCGGTGATAGGAGAACGCGTCGAAGCATGGATGGCGATCGCTCAGCGTCCGCAGCCCGAAGTCGGTGAGCACGTCGGGCGCCGCCAGGCGCTCGGCCGCGCCGGCGACCGGCGCGCCGGCCCACAGCAGCCAGCCCAGCTGCGACCCGGCGCCGCGCACGGGCGCGTCGTGCGCGTCGACGGCCATGGTCTCGGCGTCGAAGGCCGTGCCGATGCGCGCCGCCAGCGCCGCCGCCGCGTCGGCGTGCGCCGCCTCGCCCGAGAGGCGCGCGAGCGCGCGCGCGCCCGCGAGGGCGGCGGCCTGCGTGTCGGCGTCGGCGACGGGCGGCTCGGGCACCGCGCCGTCCTCGTGCAGGATCCCCGAGCCCTGCGAGGGCGAGGCGACGGGATCGACGGTGTCTCGCCAGCCCTGCTGGACGAGCCCGCCCAGCGCCCGCCGGTGCCAGCGCACGAGCCCGCCGCCGCGCTCGAGCGCGCCCAGCAGCCACTCCCCGGCCGCCCGCCACGCCGGCTCGAGCTCGGCGGCCAGGGCGCGATCGCCGGTGGCGTCGAGCACGTGCAGGAACAGCGGCGTCGCATCGGCCGAGCCGTAGTAGCGCAGCTCGCCGTCGGGCGGCGCCTCCAGCCCGAGGTAGCCTTGGCGCGCAACCGAGACCACCGGGCGCACCTCGTGGACGATCTTGCCCGGCTCCTCGTCCCACGTCACGTCCTCGCGCGTGCCCTGCAGCGCAGCCAGCGCGCGCAGCGTGGCCGCCGCCACGCCGGGCCGGGCCGGCAGGACGGCGAGCGAGGTGATGAGCGAGTCGCGCCCGAAGAGGCAGTTGTAGCGACCGGGGTCGCCCTCGCCGACCGAGGCGCTCGACGCGTTCGGCCAGCCCTCGGGGGCCAGCACCTCGGCGAGGCCCGGTACCTCCTCGGCCGTGGCTTGCACTAACCCTTGACGGCGCCTGCCGTGAGGCCCGCGACGATGCGCTTCTGGAAGAGGAGCACGAGCAGGATGAGCGGCGCGGTGATGACCACCGAGGCCGCCGAGATGCTGCCGTACGGGATCTCGTGCTCGGTCGCGCCCGTGAAGAAGGAGATCTGCGCGGGCACGGTGCGCGCCGCCGACGACGACGTCAGGGTGACGGCGAGCAGGAACTCGTTCCACGCGCTGATGAACGTGAGGATGCCGGCCGTGGCCAGGCCCGGAGCGGCCAGTGGGATGACGACCTTGCGGAAGGCCTGGAAGTACGTGGCCCCGTCCACGAGCGCCGCCTCCTCGAGGTCCCTGGGGATCTCTCGGAAGAACGACACGAGGATGTAGATGGCCAGCGGCAAGGCGAAGGTCAGATACGGGAGGATCAGCCCGATGTAGGTGTTGAAGATCCCGATGTCCGACCACAGCTTGAACAGCGGCGCCGCGATGGCGATCTGCGGGAAGGTCGAGATCGAAAGCACGATGGCCAGGATCACGAACTTCCCGCGCAGCTTCAGGCGCGCCAGCGCGTAGGCGCAGAAGGACCCCACGATGAGCGCCAGCACCGTCGTGGACAGGGCGACGATCGCGCTGTTGCGCAGCGACTTCACGAAGTCGCTGTTCTCGAAGATGCGCTGGTAGTTGTCGAGCGTCGGGTGGGGCGGGATGAGCCGCGAGGACTGCAGGTCGTTGCCCGTCTTCAGCGAGATGTTGATCAGCCAGTAGAAGGGGAACAGGCAGAAGATCACGATCGCGGCGACCGCCAGCCACATCCACCACGGCGTGGATCCGCGCGGCGGTCGCCTGGTCTTCGTCTTCCGTCGCGTGGCGGCGCGGGGTGCTGTGGCGGCTCCGGCTTCCATCCCTAGTCCTCACTCAGTCCGCGGAGATTCCCGCCCACGAAGCGGATGTACCCGAAGGAGACGAGCATCACGATGATGAACGTGAGCACGGCCATGGCCGAGCCCAGGCCGTAGATCCGGTTCGTGGCGAACGTCTCCTGGGCGATCGTCGACAGCGTCGACGTGCCGTTCTGCCCCTGTGTCAGCACGTACGGGAGGTCGAAGATGCGCAGCGCGTCCAGGGTGCGGAAGATGAGCGCCACGAGGATCGCCGGCTTGAGCAGCGGGAGCGTGATCCGCATGAACCGCTGCCAGGCCGAGGCTCCGTCGACCTCGGCCGCCTCGTAGACCTCGCCGGGTATGACCTGCAACCCGGCGAGGATGAGCAACGCCATGAACGGTGCCGTCTTCCAGACGTCGGCGATGATGATGACGATCAGGGCCTGTGGCTCCGATCCCAGCCACACCGTGCTCGTCCCCAGGATCGTGTTCACGAACCCGTAGGGCGAGACGAACATCGTCCGCCACATCACGGCCGTCACCACCGTGAGCACCGCCCACGGCACCAGCACCGTCGTGCGCAGCAGCCCCTGGCCTCGGAACGCCGCGTGCATGGCCAGCGCCATCCCCAGACCGATGAGCAGCTCCAGGGTGACCGAGGCCACCGTGAAGATGAGCGTGTGCTCCAGCGCGGCGTGCCACTCCGAGCTCTGCAGCGCGGTCGAGTAGTTGCGCAGGCCCAGCGGCCCCGCCCAGCGCGACAAACCGGCCACCCGCACGCTGTACTCGTGCAGCGAGAGCCAGATGGCGTAGATGATCGGCCACGCCGCGACGATCGCGATGAGGATCATCGACGGCGCGACCATCACCTTCGCCAGACGGCGCTCGGGCATGCCCTTGGAGCGCCGCTGCTGCGTCGGCGTGCGGGCTGCCGTGGCGGAGGCCGCTTCCATGGTTCAGATCAGAAGGTCGCGAGCGCGCTGTTGATCTGCGAGTCCGCCTTCTTCAGCGCGTCCTGCGGGCTCACGCGACCGGCCAGCGCGTCGTTGACGTTCTTGTAGATCGCCTGCGAGATCTGCGGATAGACCGGCGACACCGGACGGGCCTTGGCCTGGCTCAGCGCCTGCAGGAGCTGGTCCGCGTACGGCACCGCCTTCTTGACGTCGGCGTCGCTGTAGACGTCCGGGATGATCGCCGCCTGCGAGTACTCCAGGATCGCCTTCTTCTGGAACGACGGCGAGGCGTAGAAGTCGGCAAGCTTCAGCGCCAGGCCCGGGTTCTTCGTGTAGGCGCTGATGACGCTGTTGTGCCCGCCAAGGATGCCCGCCTTGCCGCCACCCTCGAAGCTCGGCAGCGGGGCGACCTTGTACTTGCCCTTGACCTTGCTCGGGCTCTTGTTGTCCGCGGCGTAGGCGTAGGTCCAGTTGCGCATGAAGGCGTAGCGCCCGCTTGTCCAGGCCTGGTCGGTCTCCGGCTCCATGTAGGTGGTGACGGCCTTGGGCGCCGCTCCGGACTTGATGCCATCGACCATGAGCTGCAGCGCCTTGACGTTCTGCGGCGAGTTGATCGTCGACTTCTTGCCGTCGTCGGAGAGCACCGTGCCGCCGGCCGCAAAGGCCAGCTCGAGGTAGTCGCAGGTCAGCCCCTCGTACGGCGCGCCCTGGTAGACGATGCCGCCCTGGGACTTGGCCTGCTCGTAGACCTGCTGCCACGTCGTCGGCGGCGAGCCTCCGCCCTTGTCGGTGCGGTAGAAGAGGAACGCAGCATCGCTGGTCTCGGGGACGCCCCAGTACTTGCCGCCGTAGTGGACGGTCTCGAGGGGTGCACCGATGTACTTCGACCGTTGCGCGTTGACGTAGGGCGTCAGGTCGTACAGCCACTTCTGGCTGGCGAACTCCGCGGTCCAGATCACGTCGGAGCTGAACACGTCGCAGTCGTCGGACTTGGCCTGCTGGCGCTGGATGAAGGCCGCGCGCTGCTGGTCGGCCGAGGCCGAGAACTCGGTCAGGACGGCCTTGTAGCCCTGGCTCGAGTACTTCGCGTTGAAGCTCTTGACGAGGTCCTTGCCGATGCCGGTCGTGTCCTTGCCCTGGCAGAACTTGACCGTGCCCTTGGGCGGGTTCTGCAGCGAGTTGGCGTCGATGACCTTCGCGCCGCTGACGGATGTCCCACCGCCTCCGCCCCCGGTCGTCGAAGCGCCGCCGCCGCCGCCCCCACCACCGCCGTTGTCGCCGCCACCACACGCCGCGACGAGCAATCCGAATGTGACGGCCAGCGCGGCCGCGACCCTCCTGCGAGCAAGCATCGAGCGCACCCTTCTCGGTCCAGTGGACCGGCTATGTCTCCTCACGGTCCCCCCTCCCAATGCGGGGCGACCCGGCACAACCTCGATGCGCTAGGTACCCGCGCGGTCGCCCGGCGAATCAGCTTGCGCGCAACTCTCGCGCGCGCGAGAAAGCAAGGCCCGCGCCGACGCCGGTCAGACCGCGTAGACCGCCACCGCGGCGAAGTGCACCGCCGCCGCCGCGATGACCAGCACGTGGAAGACCTCGTGGTAGCCGAAGACGCGTGGCGAGGGGTCCGGGCGCCGGCGGGCGTAGACGATGGCGCCGAGGGTGTAGAGCACCCCGCCCGTGGTGAGCAGGGCCACCGCGAGCGGGCCGGCACGACTCCACAGCTGCGGAAGCCCGACGATCGCCACCCAGCCCAGGGCGACGTAGACGGCGGCGCTCAGCCACCGCGGCGCGTTGACCCACACCAGGCTCATCACCACGCCGGCCAGCGCGCCGCCCCACACGATGCCGAGCAGCGTCCATCCCAGCGCCGGCGCCAGCACGAGCAGCGCGAACGGCGTGTACGTGCCGGCCACGAGGACGAAGATCATCGAGTGGTCGAGGCGCCGCAGCCATGCGCGCGGCCGCGGCGACCAGTCGATGCGGTGGTAGAGCGCGCTGGCCCCGAACATGGCGCACAGCGAGAGCCCGTACACCGCCACGGCGGCGCGTGCCTGGCCGCCGCGGACGAGCACGACCAGCGCTGCGGCGGCGGCCAGGGCGACGAAGAAGGCGTACTGGTGGCTGACCCCGCGCAGGCGTGGCTTCACCGGACGCAGGGTACGCGTCGGCGCGCGGTCTCGCGCCGCGCCGGACGACACCCCGCGGCCCGCGCCTGGGGCCTGCGCCGGCTCAGCGGATCTGCAGGCCCGAGATGGCGCGTGAGATGACCAGGCGCTGGATCTCCGAGGTGCCCTCGAAGATCGTGTAGATCTGGGCGTCGCGGTGCCAGCGCTCGACGGGGTACTCGCGCGCGTAGCCGTTGCCGCCGAGGACGTGCATCGCCCGCTCGGTCGCCCACAGCGCGACCTCGCCCGCCTTGAGCTTGCTCATCGAGCCCTCGGCCGCCTCGAACGCGACGCCGTTGCGCCCCATCCACGCCGCGCGCCACACCAGCAGCCGCGCCGCGTCGATCTCGAGCTTCATATCGGCCAGCGCGAAGGCGATGGCCTGGTTCTCGACGATCTTGCGGCCGAACTGCTCGCGCTCGCGCGCGTAGTCCAGCGCGTACTCGTACGCGGCGCGCGCGATCCCGATGGCCTGCGCGCCGACGGTCGGCCGCGTGGCCTCGAAGGTCTGCATCGCCGCGTGCGAGCGCCCGCTTCCGCCCTCGCGGGCCCGCGCGAGCCGCTCGTCGAGCTGGTCCTTGCCGCCCAGCAGGCAGGTGCCGGGAACGCGGCAGTCGTCGAGGTGGACGTCGGCGGTGTGCGAGGCGCGCAGGCCATGCTTGGCCACCTTCGCGCCCTGCGCGAGGCCCTTGGTGCCGGGCGGGACGACGAAGGCGGCGTGCCCGCGGGCGCCCAGCTCGCGGTCGACCGAGGCGATGACGACGTGCACGGCGGCGATGCCGCCGTTCGTGGCCCACGCCTTCTGGCCGTTGAGGACCCACTCGTCGGTGGCCGCGTCGTAGCGCGCCGAGGTGCGGATGGCCGACACGTCCGAGCCGGCGTCGGGCTCGGAGGCGCAGAAGGCGGCCACGGCCGGCTCGTCGGGCGTCCCGAAGCACTGCGGAACCCACTCGCCGAACTGCTCGCCGGTGCCCTGCCCGAAGATCGCCGCCACCGCCAGCGAGGTGCCCATGATCGCCATGCCGATGCCGGCGTCGCCCCAGAACAGCTCCTCGTTGACGATCGGCAGCGTCAGGCCGGTCTCGTCGCCGTAGAACTGCGCGAGCGCCTCGAAGCTGTAGAGGCCGATCTTCGCCGCCTCCTGGATGATCGGCCACGGCGTCTCCTCGCGCTCGTCCCACTCATGAGCGGCGGGACGCACCACGCCTTCGGCGAAGCCGTGGACCCAGTCGCGGATGTCCTTCTGGTCCTGGCCGAGCTCCAGCGAGAAGCCCGAGCCGGCCTGCTCGGGCGACATCTCTTCGGCGGTCGCAGTCAGGGCCGGAACGTTAGCGTTCAGACGAGGGCCGTGCGCCCCTCCCCACCCGCGCGCCCGTCCTGCTCGCGCACCGCTCAGGCGTCGACCGGCGCCGGGATCTCCGCCCGCGCGCGCGGCCGGCGCACGCGGATGAGCAGGCCGGCCGCCGTGATCGCGCCGAGCGCCGCGAAGACGGCGCCGGCCAGGAAGGCGCGGTGGAAGCCGGCGGTGAGCGCGGCGGCGTCCACGCGGCCGGGGCCGGCGACATCCTCCGTGTGCTGCGTGGCCAGCGTGGCCAGCACCGCGAGGCCGAGCGAGCCGCCGACCTGGCGTGACGTGTTGACCAGCCCCGACGCCAGTCCCGCGTCGGCGCGATCGACCCCCGCCACGGCGGCGATGGTCACCGGCACGAAGGCCAGCCCTATCCCCGTGGTGGTCACGACGCCCGGCAGGAGGACGTCGCTGAGGTAGGCGCCGGTCGGCGAGATGCGCGTGAACAGCAGCATGCCCGTGGCGATGAGCGACATGCCCAGCGCCAGGATCCGTCCCGGCCCGACGCGCGCGGCGAGACGGCCGGCGAAGGTCGAGGCTACGACGATCGCGCCGGTCATCGGCAGGAAGCTCAACCCCGCCTCGATCGGCGTGTAGCCGAGGACCTCCTGGAGGTACAGGGAGACGAAGTACCACATCGCGAAGGCCGAGGCGCCCAGCGCGAAGACCACGAGATTGGCGGCCGTCAGGGTTCGTGACAGGAAGATGCGCAGCGGCATGAGCGGGCGGCGTGCCCGGCTCTCGACGAGGAGGAAGACGGCGAGCAGCGCGAGGCCGGCGCCCCCCACCAGCAGCGTGGCCGGCGAGCCCCAGCCGTTGACGTCGGTGCGGACGATCGCGAAGGTCAGCAGCACGAGCCCGGCGGTGACCGACAGCGCGCCGGCCACGTCGTAGTGGCGCTCCCCGACGGCCACGGGCGCGCTCGGCGGGATGAAGCGCATCGCGCCGGCCGCGCCGAGTAGGCCGACGGGCACGTTGATGAAGAGGATCCACTGCCAGCCGAGCAGCTCGGTGAGCACGCCGCCCAGCAGCACGCCGGTGGAGCCCCCCACCGCGCCCATCGCGCCCCAGTAGGCCAGCGCGCGGTTGCGCTCGAGTCCCTCCGCGAAGGTCGTCGTGATGATCGCGAGCGTCGCCGGGGCCACCACGGCGCCACCGAGACCCTGGACGGCGCGTGCGCCCACGAGCATCGCCTGGCTGCTCGAGAGGCCGCCGACGAGCGACGCCCCGGCGAAGAGCAGCATTCCCACCACGAACACGCGCCGGTGCCCGAGCAGGTCGGCCGCGCGACCGCCGAGCAGCAGGAAGCCGGCGAAGGTGAGCGTGTAGGCGTTGACCACCCACTGCAGGTCGACGGCCGAGAAGTGCAGGTCCGCGCGGATCGAGGGCAGCGCGACGTTCACGACGGACACGTCGAGGATGACCATGAACTGCGCGAGGCAGGTGAGCGCGAGGATCCAGACCTTGCGCGCGTCCTCTTCGGGGCCTGATTGCACTCGCAACGACGCTAGCAGTCCGCCGCGCTCCGGTTTGACCCGTGGCGACGACCGGGAAGGTGACCCGGCGAGCCACGCATGTGGAGCGGGCACGACACCCTGCTGGTCCTCTACGCCGTCAACCAGTACTTCGGGATGTCGGTCATCGACACCATCAAGACGTGGCCGGTGATGGAGACGATCATCTCGGTCTTCGGCATGGCACTGGTACTGGTCATGAACCTCATCGTGTGACGTGAGCGCCCCGCGACGCGAGGACGCCACCGTGCTCGTCGGCGTCGACGTCGGCACCACGGCGGCCAAGGCGATCGCCTTCGACGTGCGCGGCAACGCCGTCAGCAGCGGCGAGGCCGGCTATCCGCTGCTCGAGCCGGAACCCGGCCAGGCGGTCCAGGATCCGGACGTGGTCGTGGAGGGCGCGCTGCGCGCCGTCCGCGACGCCGTGACCGGCGCCCGCGCGCGCGGCGCTCGCGTCGCCGGGCTGTCGCTGAGCTCCGCCATGCACGCCCTCGTCGCCCTCGACGGCGACGACCGCCCGCTGACGCGCATCGTGACGTGGGCCGACATGCGCGCGGCCGAGCAGGCCGAGCGCCTGCGCCGCGAGCGACCGGAGCTCCACGACCGTACGGGGGCGCCGCTGCATCCGATGGCCCCGCTGCCCAAGCTCGTGTGGTTCGCCGAGCGCGAGCCCGAGACGTTCGCCGCCGCGCGACGGTGGGTCGGGATCAAGGAGCTCGTGATCGCGCGGCTGACGGGGACGTGGGCCGTCGACCATTCGCTGGCCTCGGGCACCGGGCTGATGAACCTCGAGGCGCTGGACTGGGATCCCGAGGCGCTCGAGGTGGCGGGCCTCGGGCGCGAGCGCCTGGCGGCCCTCGTCCCGGTCAAGGAGCGCTTGGCGCTCGGCGCCGGCGCCGGCGCCGAGCTCGGGCTGGAGCCCGGCCTGGCGGTCGTCGTCGGCGCCGGCGACGGCCCCTTGGCCAACCTGGGCGTGGGCGCCGTGCGCCCCGGCGTGGCGGCGTGCTCGATCGGGACGAGCGGAGCGCTGCGCGTCGTGGTCGAGCGTCCCGCGATCGACCCCGCGCGGCGCGTGTTCTGCTACGCGCTCACGCCGGGACGCTGGGTGGTGGGCGGCGCGATCAACAACGGCGGGGTGGTGCTCCAGTGGGTCGGCGAGGCGCTGGCGCCCGACCTCGGCGCCCATGCCGAGGAGGCGCTCGTGGCGCTGGCCGCCGAGGCGCCGCCCGGCAGCGACGGGCTCATCATGCTCCCGTACCTGCTCTCGGAGCGCGCCCCGCACTGGAGCTCTGAGGCCCGCGGCGCGTACGTCGGCCTGACGCACCGCCACGGGCGCGCCCACCTCGTCCGTGCGGCGCTCGAGGGCGTGTGCCAGCAGCTTGCGCTCGTGCTGGCCTCGATGCGTGACGCGGGCGACGAGGTGCGCGAGGTCCGCGCCACCGGCGGGTTCGCACGCAGCGCGTTGTGGCGACAGATGCTCGCCGACGCGCTCGGCATGCCGGTCGGCTTTCCGAGCGGGCACGAGGGGTCGGCGTTCGGTGCCGCGCTGCTGGGGATGGAGGCGCTCGGGCTCGTCGAGACCATCGAGCTGGCCGCCGACCTTGTCGAGATCGACGAGGTCGTCCAGCCCGGCGCGGCGGCGGCGACCTACGCCGACCTGCTGCCGGCGTTCGCCGCGCTCTACGACGCGCTGGCCCCGACCTTCCCCGTGCTGGCCCGCCACGAGACGCGCCGGCGACGGCAGTCCGCGCCGGGCGTCGCGGGCGCGGGCTGAGCCGAGCGGCTTGCCGAGCGCGGGCGAGGCGGCGCGGCTGAGCGCCGGGCCTCACCCACTCGCGCCGCGCGCCTCGACCACCGGCCTCAGCTGGCGCGCGACCCGCCGCACGACGTCGCCGTCGCGCCGCGCGCGGGCGAGGATGAGCGCGCCCTCGAGCGCGCCGATGACGAGCTCGGCACGCTGCGCCGCCTCGTCGGGCGAGAGTCCGGCCGCCTCGAGCCGCTCGCCCAGCGGCGCCAGCCAGCTCTCGAAGGAGGCCTGCACGGCGGCGCGGATCGTCTCGTGTCCCGGCGCGGCCTCGAGCGCCGTCGTGGCCACCGGGCAGCCGCGCTCGAACTCGGAGGCCTCCAGGCCCGCGGCCAGGGCGCCGCCGAGCTCCTGCACCGCGTCGGCGGGGGAGCGGCTCGTCCTCATCAGGTGCGCGATCGCCGAGGCGACCTGCTCGCCGGCCCGCGCGATCGCCTCGGCGCCGATCTGCTCCTTGCCGCCGGGGAAGTGGAAGTAGAGCGATCCGCGCGGCGTCCCGCTGCGGGCCAGGAGCTCGTTCAGGCCCGTGCCGTGGAAGCCCCGGCGCTGCAGCAGGTCGACCGCTGCATCGAGCATGCGATCCCGGCTCGAGGGCGGCATCGAGGACTAAGTAGACCGATCGTCATACTCGTTGTCAAGCGACTCGCCGCGAGACGGCGACGACGAGCGCCGGCTCCGCCCCACGGTTGTGCAGGGCGCGCAAGGGCAACCCGACCAGCCAGAGCACCGCGCCGGAGCCCAGGCGCATCCGCCCACCCGCGGCGCATTCGAGCTCGATCTCGCCTCGCTCGACGACGACCAGGGCGTCGCGCCACTCGGCCTCGTCGTAGGCGCGCTTGCCCCCCGGGGCGACCCACGTCGCGCGCAGCTCGAACGCCGCCGGCACGCCCCGGGCCAGGAACGAGAGCCGGTCGGCGCCGGCGTCCGTCGTCACAGCACCGGCGGCAGGCCGAAGGCTTCGAACACGTCCGCAGGGAAGGAGGTGATCTCGGCGACGCCGCCGTCCTCGATGCGCAGGAGGTCGAGCGCGAAGGCCCGGAACTCGCCCTCGCCCGGGCGCCGCACGTAGAAGGCGGCCGACGGCTGCAGGTTGGCGTGGGCTTCGACGACCCGCCACTCGCCCAGGTAGGCCGGCGAGGCAGGGTCAAAGGCCTTCGCCACGGAGGTGACGATCGTGTGGCGCCCGTCATGCCACATCGGGTACGGCGGCATGTTGGCGCGGGCGTCCTCGCGCAGCACCGCGGCCAGAGCGCCGACGTCGGCGCGCTCGAAGGCATCCATGAAGCGCTGGAGGACCACGCGCTCCTCGGCGCTGGGATCCGCGGTGGAGTCCCACTCCAGTCGCCGCCGCGGCAGGTGGCGCTCGAGCGTGGCCCGCGCACGCTGGAGCGCGCTGTTGACCGACGCCACGCTCGTGTCCAGCAGCGCGGCGGTGTCCTTCGCCGACCACGCGAGCACGTCGCGGAGGATGAGGACTGCGCGCTGCTTGGGCGTGAGGAGCTGAATCGCGGCGAGGAAGGCGATCTCGATGGTCTCCCTGGCCACCACCGCGAGGTCCGGTTGGGTGTCGGGGGGCGCAAGCCCGTCGAGGAGGCGGTCCGGATAGGGCCCGAGCCACGGCAGATCGGCCGGCGGCTGAATCGGGGCGTCCGCGTCGCTCGGCGGCCCCAGCTGCGAGGCCAGCACGCGTCGCGGGGTGCGCGCGAGGACGTCGAAGCAGGCGTTGGTCGCGATCCGGTACAGCCAGGCCCGGAACGACCAGCGGCCATTGAACCCGAAGCTCGTGCGACTGCGCCAGGCGCGCAGGAACGTCTCCTGCACGAGGTCCTCGGAGTCGTCGAGCGAGCCGACCATGCGGTAGCAGTGCAGCTGCAGCTCGCGCCGGTGGCGCTCGACCAGTCGTGTGAAGGCGGCCGCGTCACCCGCGCGCGCGGCGGCCACCGTGTTCTGCTCGTCCCCGGTCATCGACCGTATAACGGCCGGCCCGGGGGAAACTCATCGGCTAGCGCGCCTGCGCCTTGGACCATTCCGCCTTGTGCACGCGCTTGGCCGCCTGGTAGTCGGCCAGCGCCTGCGGCGAGTCGACGTTGCCCAGCGTCGGATGCCACGGGACGAGGTCCTGCGCGGCCTCGACCCCGAAGCGCTTCGCCAGCACCGCGCCCAGCGCCTTGACCTTCATCTCGCCGAAGCCGGGGAGCGCAGCGAGGTTGGAGCGCAGCTCATCGGCGTCGGCCGCATCGGTCCACACGCGCGCGGCGTCGCCGTCGTAGCGGTCGCGGACGTGGACGGCCAGCTCGTGCACCCGCTGTGCCATCGAGCCGGGGAAGCGGTGGATGGCGGGCTTGGCCCGGAACACGGGCTCGAGGTCGGCCGCGGCGAGCGTGTCCGCGTCGAGGGCGCCGAGGCGCTCGCGCAGCGCCAGCGGCCCGGCGAAGGCCTTCTGCACGCTGACCTGCTGGTCGAGCGCGAAGCCGACCAGGAGCGCCATGGGATCCGACGCGATGAGCGCGTTGGCCTCGTCGGACTCGGTGAAGTAGAGACGGTCAGGCACGGGCCGATCGTATCCTGCCGCCCGCGCCGCTCACCTCAGGGCTCGACCAGCCCGCGCCGGATCGCGTAGCGGGTGAGCTCGACGCGGTCGCGCATGCCGAGCTTCTCGAGGATGTGGCTGCGGTGGTGCTCCACGGTCTTCTTGGCGATGACGAGCGCCTCGGCGATCTCGTCGCTCGTGTGGCCCTCCGCCACGAGCTTGACGATCTCGAGCTCGCGCGGCGTGAGCAGGTCGCTCGGCGTCGCGTCGCCGCGGCCCGCGCGGTCGAGGTAGTCGCGGATGAGCGCCGCCACCGCGGCGGGATAGAGGAAGGGCTCGCCGCGCATGGCGGCGCGGCAGGCCTCGACCAGGTCGCGGTCGGCCGCGCTCTTGAGGACGTAGCCGGACGCGCCCGCCTTGAGCGCCTCGAAGAAGTACTGCTCGCTGTCGTACATCGAGAGCATCAGGGTGCGCAGCTGCGGGCGCCGGCGCTTGAGCTCGGCGGCCGCCTGCAGCCCGGTCAGGTGGGGCATGGCCACGTCGAGGACGGCGAGGTCGAGCTCGGTCGATAGCGCGATGCGCACCGCCTCGCGACCGTCGCCGGCCTCGGCCACCACGGTGAGGTCGGGCTCGGCGTCGAGCACCATCCGCAGCCCGCGGCACACCATCGGGTGGTCGTCGGCCAGCAGGATCCGCGTCTTCAGCGGGACGGTCATGGGCCCTGGGGCAGCGGTATGTCGAGGCGCACCTCGGTGCCGCCTGCCGGCAGCGACGAGATCGCCAATCGACCGCCGATGTGCAGTGCTCGCTCGTGCATGCCCGCGATGCCCGTGCCGCCGTTGGCGCTCTGCGGCAGGCCGCGGCCGTCGTCGCGCACCACAAGACGCAGGCCACCGTCCACATGGCGCAGCGCGACCAGCACCTCGGAGGCACCGGAATGGCGCATGACGTTCGTCAGGCTCTCCTGCGCTACGCGATAGACGACCAGCTCGACCTCCGGACTGACGGGGTCCTGCAGGTCGAACTTCCGCTCGACATGCAGGTCGTGGTGGGCGGCGGCGGCGGTGCACAGCCCGCGCAGCGCGCTCTGGAGGCCGAGGTCATCGAGCACCTCGGGGCGCAGCTCGCGAGCGATGCGCCGGACGTCCTCGAGGCTCGCGCGGACGGCCTCGCGCGCGGCGGCGAGCTGTGCCGCGTCCTGCTCGCCGGCACCCCGCGCCGCGCGCTCGAGATCGAGCACGACGCTGGTGAGGACCTGGCCCACCTCGTCGTGGAGCTCGCGCGCGATGCGCTGGCGCTCGGCCTCCTGCGCGAGCAGCGCCTGGCGTCCGCTCTCGCGCCGCTCGGTCTCGAGGCGGTCGAGCATGTCGTTGAAGGCCACGGCCAGCGCGGCGACGTCGGCGTCAGCCCCGCGGATGGCCAGGCGGCGGCCGGGCTGGAGCGGCTCGATGGAGCGCATGGTCGCGGTCAGCCGGCGCAGCGGCGCGATCACGCCGCGCAGCAGCAGCGTGTTGAGCACCACCGAGACCACGAAGCCGCTGACCAGTATCACGGCCTGCGTGCTGGTCACCGGGAAGCTCACCTCGACGGGCGAGAACAGCAGCAGGAGCGTGGCGATCGCCAGCACGGCAGCATTGGCCAGCAGCACTCGCGTGAACAGCGACATCTGCGGACAAGGATGCCGGATGGGGGGCCATCCGTCCCCAAGATCGGGAGTTGCCCCCATGGGCGCGAGCGCCGCGCGGGTCGACCATGTCGGCATGTCCGACAGCATCCCCCTGAAGCTCCGCACCTGGTGGCGGCGCGACGAGCTCGACGAGCAGCTCGCGCACGGCGCCGACCCGACCACCGACGCGAGCCTGGCGCGTCGCGCGGCGCAGCTCACCTCCCCCACCACACGCGTCCACCTCGCTCAAGCCCTCGAGATCGCGCTGCGCGAGGCGCGCAAGAGCTGGTCGGTGAGCGCCCGCCTGCCCCTGCGTCGCGTCGAGGTCCGCGAGTGCGCCGACGACCTGCTCACGCTCGCCCGCCGCCTGCGCGACTTTCAGCCGATCGACATCGCGGGCGCCGCCATGGTCTCGCGCCTCGTCTTCGACGGCACCAGCCCGCTCTACCGCGAGGGGCCACTCACGCTGCGCTACGCGGTCCGCTCGGCACGCCTCGCGCTCGACCCGCTCGAGGTGGACGCGGTCGACCTCTGGACGGCGGCGTAGCCCCGGGCGAACTCAGACCAGCACCGTCTCCATGCTGTCCAGGCCGATCGTGGCGGCGATCGCCAGCAGCGCGGCTTCGGCGGATGGTCGGGCGGCAAGCTGGACCGGTCCTGTCTCGGTCGGGACGACGAGCGCCGGCCATCCGAGATCGTTGTACTGGGTCGTGTGTCGCAACAGGCGCTCGCCCACGAAGAACTCATCCGCGTCGTACTCCGCGATCGCGTCACTGAGCGTGGGCGCGGCGCCGTCGAGCGCCGGTCCCATCAGGACATCGAAGTCGTCGGCGGCCGCCTCGAAGCGCCGGCGCCAGTCGACCATGATCCGCTGCGCCGCCTCGACATCCCCGACCGGTAGCCTGAGCTTCCACTGCAGGTCCCGACCGTAGCGCTGCGGACCCGCCGTGAAGCGCTCGCGGTGGACCTCCCAGACCTGCGCGCGGAACACCGTCCAGTGCTCGGCCGGCATCCCCGGCACCTCGAGGTCGGCCCCGAGACGTCCGACCCTCAGACCCTTGGGGTCAGGCAACTCGTCGATGCCCAGAACCAGCTGGAGGTCCTCGACGCCGCGGGCCAGGAAGCCCACGGTGTCGAACTCGGGCGCCAGTGGATGAATCCCCTCCATCGGGAAGGCCCCGCGCGAACACTTCAGCCCGTACACGCCACAGCACGCCGCCGGGATGCGAACCGAGCCGCTCGTATCCGTGCCCAGGGCGATGGGGACCACGCCGGCAGCGACTGCCGCCGCGCTGCCACCGCTCGATCCCCCGGCCGTGCGGCTGCGATCGCGCGGATTGAGAATCGGCCCGAAGTGAGGGTTGTAGCCGTTGACGCCGTACGCGAACTCGTTGAGGTTGTTCTTGCCCAGGACGATCGCGCCGTCACGTTGGAGCCGCTCGACGACGGGCGCGCTGCGTTCGGGCACGTGGTCGGCGAAGAACCGCGAGCCATAGGTCGTTCGCAGGCCGGCGGTGTCGATGAGATCCTTCACCGCGATCAGCACGCCCGAGAGGCGCCCGCCACGCGACGCGTCGGCGCTGGCGATCACCCGATCGCGGTCGACGTGCAGGAAGGCGCCGAGCTCGGGGTCGATGCGATCGAGCGCTGCGATGGCGTCGCTACGTGACAAGGGCTCTCCTCAAGGGTCCGATCAGATGACGAGGTACCGGCTGAGGGCTGACAGGTCCGCGGAGAGCTCGGCCGCCTCGGCCTCGTGGACGATCCGCCCCTTCTCGAGGATGTAGGCGCGGCCGGCGAGCTTGAGCGCGAGGTGGACGTTCTGCTCGACCAGCAGCACGCTGAGGCCGTCGGCGTGTGCACGCGCGAGCGCCGACGCCAGCTCCTGCGTGATCGATGGCTGCAACCCCTCCGAGAACTCGTCGACGATGAGCACCCGCGGTCCGGAGACGAAGGCTCGGGCGAGCGCGAGCATGCGCTGCTCGCCACCGCTGAGCGAGCCCGCGCGCTGACCGCGGCGCTCCGCGAGCCGCGGGAATCGCTCGACGACATCCTCGAGCGCCAGCCGGCGCCCGCTGGCCGCGTGGCGGGCCGCGACCTCAAGGTTCTCGCCGACCGTGAGGTTGGCGAACAGCCCGCGGTCCTCGGTCACGACGCGGAGCCCCGCCCGGGCCCGCCGGTGGATTGGCCAGTGGTCGATCGGCGCGCTGTCGAGCTCGATCCGCCCCGCCTTCGCCGGCAGCAGCCCCGAGATGACGCGCACGAGCGTCGTCTTGCCGACGCCGTTGCGTCCGACGAGCGCCACCATCTCACCGGGCTCGATGTGGAGGCCCACGTCCTCCAGTACGGTGGTCTCGTCGTAGCCCGCCGAGATGCCCTCGGCCTTCAGCAGTGGCTCAGTCATCGGGCACGCCGAGATAGATCTCGCGGACGAGCTCGTCGTCCTCGAGCTCGTCGATGGTCCCCTCCCGCACCACGGCACCACGATGGAGCACGGTGACCGGCGCTTGGAGCCTGCGGATGAACGTCATGTCGTGGTCGATGACGAGCATGGCCACGGTGGTGCGCAGCCGGTCGATGATCGCGGCCACCTCCTCGGTCTCGCGGACCGACATCCCGGCCGTCGGCTCGTCGAGCAGCAGCAGGCGCGGGGGCTCGGCCACCGCCATGGCGATCTCGAGCAGCCGCTTGTGGCACTGCGTGAGGTCGCCGGCAGGTCGATGCGCCTCGGCGTGAAGCCCGGCCAGCGCCAGCGCCGCTTCGACCTGCCGGCGCTCGGCGTCGGAGACTCGCCACGTGCGCGCAAGCCGCCGGCCCGCCCGCCGTGCTCGTACGGCCAGCAGCACGTTGGTGAACGCCGTGCTCTCCCCGAGCACGCGCGCCGTCTGGAACGTACGGGCGATGCCGTCGTGGCGCCGCCGCGCCGGGCCCGCGCGCGTGATGTCGCGTCCGGCGAAGCGGATCTCCCCCGCCGCGGGGGTCACGAGGCCGGTGATCATGTTCACCAGGCTGCTCTTGCCCGCCCCGTTGGGACCGATCAGGCAGCGAAGCTCGCCCTCTTGAAGCTCGAGGTTCACGCCGTCGGCCACCACGACGCCCCCGAAGGCCCGCTCGAGCCCGGTGACACTGAGAAGCGCGGCGCTCATCGGCGGCCTCCCAGGCGGGCGGGATCGGCCTTCCGGGCCCGGCGATCCAGGAGCAGGGCGGCATGCTTGCGCGCGATGCGGGGGACGCCGCCCAGACCGGCCGGCAGCGCCACGACCACCACGACGAACGCGAGGCCGAGGAGCAGTTGGTAGTAGTCCAGGGCCGCGTCGCTCAGGTAGCTCTCGGTCAGCTTCAGCGCGGTGGCGACGAGCAGCGGTCCCAGCAGCGTGCCCGCGCCGCCGAGCGCCACCCACACGAGCGCCTGCATGTTGACGACGATGCCGAAGAGCGCCGGGTACGCGGTGCCGTTCACCGACGTGAAGAGGGCACCGGCGAGGGCGATGACCGCCGCGACGAGCCCGATGACCTGCAGCTTGATGGCCAGGACGTCGTAGCCGAGCGACGCGGCCTTGCGCTCGTCCATGCGGACGGCGCGGACGGCGTCTCCCCACGCGCTGGCTTGAAGCAGATAGAGCGCCACGACCACGACCACGACCACGACGACGACCGCCGTGTAGAGGTCGACGCTGTTCGAGAGGTCCACAACCCCGGCGAGCACCGGCCGCGGCAGGCCGATGAGGCCGTTCGATCCACCGGTGATGTCCGCCTCGCTCACCGCGATGCGCTCGAAGACGAGGGACAGCGCCAGGCCGATCAGGCCGAAGTGCACCTGCGAGGCGCCGCGACGGAAGCCGACGAATCCGATGACGACGGCAAGAAGCGACGCGCACGCCATGGCCAACGGATAGACGAGCAGCGGCTCCCAGCCTCGGTCGAGGGCGAACCCGGCACCGTACGCGCCGATCCCGAAGAACAGCGCCGAGCCGAGCAGCAGGATCCCGGCATAGCCCCACGCCAGGTCGACGGCCGACGCGTACATGCCGAAGACGACCGCCACCATCAGGATGTCGAGTCCGTAGAGGTCGGCGGTCAGGCCGCGCCAGACAAGGTACGCCAGGCCAAGCCCGGCGAGCGCCAGCCGCCACGAGAACCTCACTGCGCCGGTCTCCCGACGAGGCCGTTCGGTCGGAAGTAGACGCTCAGCGCGACGAGCAGCAGGATCATGATCTGCGCCCACGTGGCGCCGACGGCGTTCGTGGCGATGCTCCCGATGCCGCCGACGAGCGTCGCTCCCGCGATGGGCGCCAGCACCGTCTCCACCCCGCCGACCATGACGACGAGGAAGGACTGCACGACGTAGTCCAAGCCCATCAGCGGTGTGACCGCCGTGATGGGCGCGATGAGCGCACCGGCCAACCCCGCGATCGCGGTCCCCGCCACGACGGCGCCGCGCAGCAGTCGCCGCGTGTCGATGCCCATGAGCTCCGCCTTCTGACGGTCGTCCATGGTCGCGCGGATCTCGATCCCGACCGTGGTTCGCGTCAGCGTGTAGACGACGCCGCCGAGGACGCACACCGCGATGCCCAGCAGGACGAGCCGGTACGCCGGATAGGCCTCGCCGAAGAGCTGGACCGTGGAGTTCAGCGGCGCGTCGATGTACTGGCCGGATGGCCCGAAGTGCAACCGCAGCGCCTGCTGCAGAGCGATGCTCACTCCCCAGGTGGCGAGCAGCGTCGCGAGGCCCGGGATGCCGTAGAGGTAGCGCAGGACACCGGCCTCCAACGCCAGCCCGACGAGCGCCGAGACCGCAGTGGCCGCCACGATGGCCAGCCAGAACGGGACGTTCGCGCCCACCAGCACGACGGCCGTGTACGCGCCGATCGTGAGCATCTCGCCATGCGCCATGTTGATGACGCCCACGAGGCCGTACACGATGTAGAGGCCGACGGCGACCAGCGCCAGGACGCTGGTCGCCGTGAGGGCGTTCAGGGCGAGCTGCATCGACCCCGTTCGCTCTACTTCACAGAGCAGCCCTCGAACCCGGGATGCTCCTGCATGCCCAGATCCTTGACCACCTGGTAGTTGCCGCCCCCGATCCGCATCTCGTAGACCGTCTGATCGAACACGTGGTTCTTCGGGTTGATCGTCACACGTCCTTGCGGAAGGTCGAGCGACAGGCCACTCAACGCCTTCGCCACGGCGTCGCCATCGACCGACTTGGCCTTTTCGACCGCCGCCTTCAGTGCGTAGACCACGCCGTACGATCCGGCCGCCGCGGTCGGGCCAACGGGGTACTGGAAGCTCGGATAGGCCTTGCGGTACGCCTCCACGAAGCGCTCGTTCCGATCACCGCCGAGCTCCTCGCTGTAGCGATTGACGACGTAGACGCCCGTCGAGAGCTTGCCGATCGCCGAGTAGGCCTCGGTATCGAACGTCGCCGAGCCGGTGACCGTCATCTTGGAGAACACGCCGAATTGGCGGGCCTGCTTGACGAAGGTGATCCCCGCCGAGCCCGGGAGCGTGAGGAAGAGCACGTCGGGCTTCGCCGCCAGGACCTTGCGGATCTCGGGCGCGTAGTCGGTCGTCTCGGTCGGCAGGTAGTTGTCGCCGAGCACCTGGCCGCCATTCTTGCGTACCACGGCGGTCGCCACCGCGTTCAGGCTGCGCGGGAAGACGTAGTCGGAGCCCACGAAGTACACGCGCTTGCCAAAGCGCGTCAGCATGTCGGGCAGGAACGACCCGAGGAGCATCTCAGGCGTTGGTCCCGACGCGAACACATAGGGATTCACTGCATCGCCGCGGCCCGGCGCGCACGTCTTCACCTCTCCGTCGAGGGCGTAGACGAACGGGATCTTGTTCTGCGTGGCGATCGGGACGACGGCGAGGGTCTCGGCACTGCTGCCGGTACCGATGAGGACGTTGACGTGGTCGCGACCGACGAGCTCCTTCGCCTTCTCGGTGTTCGTCGCCGGATCGGACTTGCCGTCCACCACGACCAGCTCGACCTTGCGGCCGTCGATCCCGCCTTGGCGGTTGATCTCGTCGGCCGCGAGGCGCGCACCGTCGCGGATGCCCTGGCCGTGTCCGGCCATGAACCCGGTCACCGGGGCCAGGACGCCGATCTTGAGCGTGCCCTGCTCGCCGGACGAGCCGCGCTCCCCGCCGCACCCGGCTCCGAACATCGCGGCCGGCAAGATGCCGAGGCCGACCAGCGCCCGCGCTGCGTGCCCTCTCATGGACTCCTCCTCCTCGAATGCCGCCTGCCACATCGCAGGACGATGGGGCGCGATCCTAGCCTGCACAAACGATTGGCGCAACCGTTTGTTCTATGATGGCGCCTATGCCGCCTGAGACGACGCCGACGACGCCCCGGCAGGCCGTCTCGCTCCGCGCGCTCGCCGACGCGACGAACCTGCACCCCTCGACGGTCTCGCGCATCCTCCGTGGAGTCGACCAGCGCAGCAGCGAGACGACGCGCGCGCGGGTCCTCGCCGCGGCTCAGGAACTCGGCTACCGACCCAACCTGGCCGCCCGCAGCCTGCGGACGCGCCGATCCCTGGCGATCGGCCTCGTCATCCCCGATCTGACCGACACCCTCTTCGCCAGCGTGCACGCCGGCGTCGAGCGGGCCGCCCGTGCCGAGGGGTACCACAGCCTGCTGGCGACCGTGGCGCTCGACGGCAGCCCCGGCCAGGACGATCTCGACTTCCTGATCGCCCGCGGAGTCGATGGAATCCTGCTGGCCGCGGCCCGTCTGCACGAGCCGGTGCTGGCGAGCCTGCACGCCGAAGGCGTCCCCTGCGTGCTGATCAACCGTCGTACGGTTGACGGAAGCCCTTCGGTCGCCGCCGACGACGAAGGGGGCGCCCGCGCGGCCACCGAGCACTTGCAGGAGCTCGGCCACACGCGCATCGGCTTCATAGGCGGAAAGCGCGGCGTGAGCACGGCAGAAGCGCGCCTCGCGGGCTACCGCGCCACGATGGCGGCTGCCGCGCTCGACGTCGATGAGCGACTGATCCGCGGCGAGCGCTTCGGCACCGGTCCCGCCCGCGAGGCGGCCGAGTCGCTGCTCGCCCTCAATGACCCGCCCACGGCGATCGTCGTCGTCGACGACATGATGGCCCTCGCGGTTCAGCGCGTCCTGCGCGAGCGCGGCCTGCGAGTGCCGGAGGACGTCTCGGTCACGGGCTTCAACGACCTACCGGTGGCGGCGCTGGCGGAGCCGCCGCTGACCACCGTGGCCACGCAGCCGGATCGGATGGGAGAGCTGGGCGCGAGCGTCCTGCTCGACCACCTGGCGCACGGGGCCGAGCTGCGCAGCGAGCTGATCCCCGCCACCCTCGTCGTCCGAGGCTCGACCGCGCCGCCGCCACGAGGGTGGCCAGCGGGCTGATCACAGGGCCGCGAGCAGCTCGACGTCGCGGCCTTCGGCCAAGGTCAGGATCGCCGCGTCGAATGTGAGGAGCGCCATGCGCTGACGACGCGCAAGCGTCAGCAGGTGCGCATCGGTCACCTGTCGGTGGCCCACGATGTCCGGCACGTCGCTGTCGGCGAGCGACACGTCGTCGGCCAGGAAGCGGTGACCCTCGAGGGCGCGTAGCGCCGACAGCACGCCGCGCGCCGCCGCGACGCCGATCGGGCTCGGGAGCACCTTGGCGTTGGAGGAGACCCGGACGAAGCCGCTCTCCGTGACCGGGCACGTCGCCCACCCGCCGGCGCGGTGCGCGGCAAACCACGCGCGCATCGCTGCGTGGTGGACATGCGAGTCCCACGCCAGCGCCACAAGCGCGTTGACGTCCAGCAGCGCCACGCCGGCCGGCTCAGTCCTCGTCGAGCGCGCGCCGCACCATCTCCGCCGTGATCGGCGGCGTGCCGGCTGGCACACGGATCACCGGCACGCCGTCCTCGGCCTCCACCTGCGCCGGGGTCAGGCCGCGGCGGGCGAGCTCGGAGATCACGGAGCCAAGCGAACGGCGCTCACCAGCCGCCAACTCGCGTGCTGCGGCCACGACGTCGTCATCGATGTCGAGGGTCGTCCGCATGGTGGTCTGATGCTATCGCATCAGCGCATCATGGCTGGCTTTCGTCGCTCGTCATCTCGCAGACACCGCATTCGCGGAACGCAGCGCTGGCAAAAGCCCGAGCGCTGGGGCTATCTTGCTCGCGCTCGCGGAAGGAAGGATGACCCCGAGCGGGTCAACAGCGCAACCCAAAGGGGGGCAAGGGAAGAATGAGGAGCATCTCTCTGGCCGTCGCGGTGGCGATGCTCGTGTTCTGTAGCGCGGCTGCCGCCGCAACCGTCCCGGTCACACAGCTGTCGGGCGACTTCGGCGCGACCAACCCCAGCGTCGCCAGCACCAACGACGGCGTCCAGTTCGGCGTCTACGCCAACGGCGGTAGCGCCGGCGGCTCGCTGTACTACCGGGGCGCGAATGGGCTCACGCTGAGCCAGATCACCGCGCTCGGATTCAGCGAGAGCCACAACACGACGAACGACAGCCCGATCTCCGCTCCCTACCTGCGCGTCTTCTTGGAGGATCAGGACGCGGACGGACTCGAGGAGGACGTGATCTTCGACCCGACCGAGTGCGCAACGATCGTTCCGGCCGAGAACACGTCCAACCACTTCGACGTCGTGGGCGGCGACGTCCGCTACGACGACGACGGGTGCGACGGCGTCCCGCCCGACCAGCAGCCCTGGGCCACGGTGATCGCCGCGCACGGAGGCGAGATCATCACCGGGATCTACATCTCGGCCGGGTTCACCGGCGGCGACGACCTGTCGGCGCTTGTGACCGACCTCACGGTCAACAGCACCACGTTCTGCTTCAACTGCCAGCCGACCGCGTCTGGGCCGGTGGTCACCACCACGTTCGTGCGCGAGCCGGCCCGGGTGAATACCGCCGCGTCGACCCTCGCGTCGACCGCGAAGAACTGCACGGCCAACGTGCGCAAGCTGCACGCGCCGAAGCGGAGAGGCCTGCTGTTCCTCACAACCCGGGCGTCGCTGCGCGGCAAGGCGCTCAGGGTCAACGGACGCACCATCACCGTCAACCTGACCAACAAGCCGGAGGGGAACTACAACGTGCGCCTCACGAGCCGCTACCGGCGACACAGCGGCAAGGTCGTCACGATCAAGACGACGCGCAATCTCAGCGTCGCCTGCAGCTAGTCAGGCGCAACCGCCAGGGAGGCCGACTTCGGCCGGCCTCCCTGAAGTCTCCCGCTAGGAAGCAGGCCCCTTGGCGGCCGGCGTGTTGGCCAGGGCGCCCGCCAGAGGGACGACGTCGTGATGCCGATGGGCGGCGACGTCGTCGATCGCGGCCCGCAGGACTCGCGCCGAGATGTCCAGCGAGCGGCTCGTCGGGCGAAAGGGCCAGCAGCGTTCGCCAGACCGTGTAAGAACCGGCGCACGTCCGGACACCACTCTCACGTGACGACCGTCGAGGACCTCTACCGCGCGCACGCCAAGCACGTCCTGGCGTACGCGCTGCGCCGTAGCGACACGGCCACGGCCGAGGATGTCGTCTCCGAGGTGTTCCTCGTCGCCAACCGTCGGCTCGCGGAGGTGCCGGCGGACGCTCGCCCGTGGCTGTACGGCGTGGCACGCCGGGTGCTGGCCAACCAGCGGCGATCGGAGAGGCGTCGGGCCGCGCTGCACGCGGCGCTCGGCGTGCTGGCGCGAGACCGCGCGACCGCTCCGCCGCCCGCGTTCCCCGCGGACACGCCGTTGCTGGAGGCGCTGGCGACCTTGCCTCCCGACGATCGTGAGGTGGTGATGCTCACCGCCTGGGAGAACTTGGACGCCGCCGATGCGGCCGCAGTCCTCGGCTGCTCCGCGCCCGCCGTCTACACGCGTCTGCATCGCGCCCGTGCGCGTCTGCAGTCCGAGCTCGACCGCCGAGCCGAGCCGACGCTCTCCACCACTGCCGCGAGGACCGCCCCATGACCGATCTGCTCGACGATCTGCGCGACGCCAATCCGATCGATCCAGACGAGTTGGACGTCCCGCCCTACGCGCACCGCGTACCCACGCCGCCGCGCCGGCGCCGGCGCCGCCTCCGGTCGCCCGTCGCGGCCGCCGCCGTCGCGCTGCTCATCGTTGCGGCGATCGCGCTGATCCCCGGTCGGGCGGCCGAGCACGGCGACAACCTCGCCGCGCGCGCGTACGCCGCGGTCACCAAGCCCGGCGTCTTGCACTGGCGCACGGCGTGGCGCACGCACGTGGGGGGTGAGGGCAACACGCAGATCGTCGCCGAGGGCTGGTCGCACAAGGGCGTCACCCACATCCTCATCTGGGAGCTCTCCAACCACAGACGGCACCTCGCGCTGGACATGCGCACCGCCGACGGCCGCACGACGACGTGGTCGTCGACCTCGGACCGCGTCACGCACCGGAAGGCCGAGCGGACCGGCAGCGACCCCAATCAGTTCGGCGACCCGATGGCGATCTTCCGCCGCGCCTACCAGGCGGGAAAGCTCTCGCCGCTGGGCCCGAATCGCCTCAGGGTCGACCTGCCCGGCCGCTCCGACAACGAAGGCGACTACACCGCCTATTACGACATCGACCCGAAGACGTCGCTGCCCCTCCGCTACATCACCGCCCAACCCAACGGCTCCAGGTCGACGTTGCAGATCCGCGTCTACGAGACGCTGCCGTTCGATGCAGCGACCCGCGCCAAGCTGCGACTGCGGCGCCACCCCTCCCCGGCGTCGGCCCACACGACCGCAGCGGCCCACTTCGCCGTGCTGCGCCGGGGCGCGCCCCCAACCGGCAAGCTCGGCGCGGCGGTCAAGAAGATCGCGAGCTCGCAGCACCTCGATGCGAGCGCGGCGCGCAAGATCGCCGCAAGCCTCGCGTTGATCCCGGCCAGCGACGGCGTGTGCCTGATCGCAGCCGACGCGTCAGGTGCCGGCCTTGGCTGCGTCGGGCTGACCCATGCCCTCGAGCGCGGCGTCGGCGTGGGCGTCCCCAACCCGGCGCCCCCGCCGAGCTCAGCCCACGTCAGCGGATGGCCCAAGGCCGGGATCGACCTCGCCGTTCCCGACGGCGTCGTCGCGGTCAAGACCCGCTTCCACGGCACCTGGACCCGACGACCGGTCCATGGCAACTTCGTCCACATCCCGCGCTTCTCAGGGCAGTACGTGCTCGTCCGACGCTGAAACGCATGGCGCGTTGTCCTCACAGGGTGACTGCGGTGACCACAACACGCACGCTTGTTGGCACCGCCGCGAGGATCGCGACGGTAATCCTGTCTGCCGCGCCCGCGAGCAGCGCGGGATCGGCGCGCCACGAGCCACACCTGGCAACGACCAGCGGCGAAGCGTTCGAACTCGTCCGCAAACCGATCGCCGTCTACGGTCGCGAAGCCGGACAGCCGACCTACTTCGTCTACATCCGCCTCAACCGCCCCGTGCCACGCAACTCGAACGGCAGCCCGGCGGCCACGGTCCGGCTCGGCGGCCTCGGACTCGGTCGGCCACCGACATCCTCGAGCATGGGCTTCCTCACAGCATCCAGGAGCCCAGGCCGGTACTGCTACGAGCAACAGCTCACGCTTCCTCACGGTCCTTACCCGCCGATCATGGGACAGCCGCGGCCGGGGCTGCGCCTTTCCGTCGAGGTGCTCATCCGTGGGCTCGCTCAGCCGCCCACGACAACCATCACCCTTCGTCGGCGACCCAGCCCAACGATCGGCGCCACGCCCTACCTACGCGAGCGGCACTGCTCCCGCACCCGCTCCATGTTTCACTCGCTGGGCTCTTAGTCAGCCCACCAGTCGCGCTGGCCCTCGACGTCTTCGCGCGGAGACTCGCCGAGATTGGGCGCGCCGATGACGAGAATCTCGAGGCCCTCCGGCCCGGCCTCGTAGCCTCGCCACGTACCGGGCGCGACACGCACCGCGTCCCATTCCTTGAGCTCGACGATCTCGTCGTCAAGCTTCATCCGCCCGCTCCCGCGCAGGACCACGTACACCTCCTCCTGCGTCCTGTGCGTGTGGCCGTACGGAAAGCGATAGCCGCGCGGGACGCGCTGGTAGCTCAGGCCGGATCGCTCGAGCTCAAGCGCCTTGGTCGCCAGGCGGAACTCCAGGTCCGGCGCGCCGTCGAACTTGGACCCAAGGTCCTCCAGGTCCTCCCTGAGGTTCCTGAGCGTGAAGGGCACGGCGTAAGCCTATGGTCACCCCTGACTGGGGTCGCCGATTCGCTGTACCGCGGCAGTGCGGTCAGCCGCTACGTCAAGCATGTCAAGGACGGCGCCTAACGTGGGACGACGCCCTCAACGCCGCGCACGCGCAACCGACCGCTCATCGTCAACGAGGCCGTCTCGTACGCGCCCGAGACCTTCGGTTCCGTAGTAACGCGCTCAACCTCGCCCGGCGGCGATCGCGCGCAAGCGCGGCAGCACGATCGCCTCCGCCCGCGCTTGACTGGCCGCGTCGGGGCGCAGGAACCCGAAGACCGAGTCGATGAACCGCGGCTCGGCCAGCAGCGCGGCGCATTCGGATGACAGGTACGCGCGCAGGTCAGCGGGCATGGCACCGGCCTCATCGACGAGCTCCTCCCGCCCGTCGACGAGCAGGACGACGTCCTCGAGGTCGTGGCTGCCGAGGTGGTCGGCTCCGCCACGGCCGCGAAATGCCTCCAGCTTCGTCGCCATGAGATAGGGCGGCGGGATCGCCCGGATGGCCACACCGGTTGGCAAGCGACGTTCGGTGGCGTAAGCCAGTGCAGCCCCCTGCCATCTGTTGACGAAGCCCATCAGCGTCGCGTCGGCCGGCATGGCGTCCAGGATCAAGTCCTCGTCGGCTCGATCGTGGAAGCGCCACCGGCAGATCACCGTGCTGCTCGTGTCCTCAGCGAACCCTTGCGCTCGCAGACGAGCCTCGAAGTCGTGCAACGCGGCGCGGGTGACGACCTCCACCACGACGTCCACGTCCTTGGTCGGGCGTGGCGCCGGCGCCGCCGGATCCGTGATCCACAACGTCACCGTGGCGCCGCCGATGAAGACGACCTCGTCGAGCAGCGGCCCCAGCGCCGCGGCGCCCCGCTCGAGGAGCTCGATGCTCACCCGCGCAGACGCTCCACGAGCAGCTTCGCGGCGAGACGGCGCGCGCGTGCGTCGCCGGCCCGCATGGCATCGACGAGCGCCAGGCGCTCCCACAGCGCCGGGTCGCGCAGCGCCGCCTCGGGCACGATCGGATGCAGCGGCTCGAGCGCGACGCCCCGCGTCTTGCCCGTGGGGTGCGGCCAGACAGGCGGCAGCTCGGGCACCTCAGCGAGCTGCGATGCCAGCGGGCTCGCGGCCCAGGCCGTGACGACCCCCCGCGTCTCGCTCCCACGCTGCGCCGGGAAAACGTACTTGACGCCGTGCACGAGGAACTCCTCGGCTGCCGCCATCGGCACGCGGCGGCGGTCCGGCGCATAGAGCCCTGCTTCGCGCAGCCGCTGCAGCGCCCGATGCGTCCCCCCCACGTCGTAGCCCACACTGTCGGCGAGCTCGCGCACGGACGCCGGCTTCGCGCCGCCGACGAGTTGAAGCATGAGCACGACGTCCTGGCCCTTGAGCATGACCCTAGTTTAGGTGCTCGTTTCATGTTTCACAACATGAAACAGATGGTGTGGAGGTCGGGTCGGGAAGCGACCGGGTCGCGCGCCGATCCGCCGCGATCAGTACCCGCGGTCCTGCGACGGCCCGAGGACGAGCCCGACCTCGTCCAACGCGTCGGCGAACGTGACGCGCTCGAGGCTTACCGTGACGCGTTTGCGCAAGGCCGACACCGGGATGAGGATGTCCGCATTGGTGACCTGGTGCACGAACTCCGCCACCGTGCCGAGCTCGGTATCACGCACGTTGAGGTTGATCTGATCCTCGGCCTTCAAGACCACGTCCGGCGTCAGGGGGGTCATGGTCAGGCTGCAGCTGCAGCAGCAACGCACCGCGCCGCCCCCGGTGAAGATCGCAATGCAGGTGCAGTCGGGAGCCGTCGGGCAGACGTTGTCGCACGTGCAATCGGCGAGTGGAAGCGTCGGCATAGAGCGCACCGTTCTCTCGGTCCGGAGCAGGTCGACCAGAGCTTAACCGCTGTAGGGATCGCCTGGCACAGCTACGCGCGAACACCAGCGGTAGGGCCGAGCGCGGGTGTAGCGATGACGGCGGACCGGCGGCGGCGCTCTGCACGATGCACGACCGAGAGCTCACAGCAGGCGCAAGAGGAACGCCTTCGTCCGGTCGTGAGTCGGGGACGCCAGCATCTGACGCGGAGCGCCCGATTCGATCAGGCGGCCGCCGTCCATGAAGACCACCCGGTCTGCCACCTCTCGAGCGAACCCCATCTCGTGCGTGACGACGACCATCGTCATTACCCGGCCAGCCAGGCGCTTCATCACCGTGAGGACCTCTCCGACCAGCTCCGGGTCCAGAGCACTCGTGGGCTCGTCGAAGAGCATGAGGGTCGGATCCATGGCCAGCGCTCGGGCGATGGCTACCCGCTGTTGCCGGCCACCTGAGAGCTGCGACGGATACGCGTCGGCCTTCTCAGCGAGCCCGACGTCCAGAAACTTCGCGGAGCCGATCTCAGGCTGCGTGAGTCCGATGAATAGACGCTCAAGGCGCGCAGACCTTCGGTGGCCAAGACGCCCGAAACCGACGGTCAAATCGGCGCCAGAACGGCGAAACCCCGACAGCCATCGGGGTTCCCATACGCGCCCGAGAGGATTCGAACCTCTGACCTTCGGTTCCGTAGACCGACGCTCTATCCAGCTGAGCTACGGGCGCGGGGCCGCGTGGCGGCGGTGTCCGCGGGGCGGCGACGTCCGAGTCTAGCGAGCGGGACGCGGGGCCGGCCGCGGCGACGGAGAGGGCGGGATTCGAACCCGCGATGGGGATCTAAACCCCATACTCGCTTAGCAGGCGAGTGCCTTCAGCCACTCGGCCACCTCTCCCGGTGGGGGTCAGTGTAACCCTGGGCTCGTGGGTCCGGCGGCCGCTACGCTGGCCCGGCGACGGAGGGGTGGCAGAGTGGTCGAATGCACCGGCCTTGAAAGCCGGAGCCCGCCTCGCGGGCCGTGGGTTCGAATCCCACCCCCTCCGCCTCCGGTGCCCCGCTCGTCGCGCCAGCGCCACCGTTGGCCGCACCACAGGACCGCGTTTCGCTTGACGGTCCGATGGCCGTGGCACCATGGTCGGCGTGCGACTCCCGCGGCGCCGGAACTACAGCTCGCACACTGACGCCGAGCTCGCCCGGGCCTTTCGGGTGCTGGCGCACCCGCTGCGGATCAGCGCGCTGCGGGCCTTCGCGATCAGCGACGAGGCGCTCGCCGCGGGCGACGTGGCGTACATGGAGCAGGAGGACATCCCGGCCACCACGATGCGCCACCACCTCCAGCTCCTGGCCGAGGCGGGCCTGCTGCGGCCCATCGGTCCGCGCTCGCACGGCGCGCCGGGACGTCCCGCTCTGCGCTACGTGCTGACCGAGCTCGGGATGCAGGTTCTGCCGCTCCTGCACAGCGCCGCGGCCACCGCTCGCCCTCGTTCGCGGACGCCTTCGGTTTGACAGGCGACCTCGCGGTCGGATAGCAAGCGCTGTGGCCTTTGCCGAGCCGCAGTTCGAGCTGTCCGAGGAGGACGTCGACGAGCGCACGCACGTGATCGCCATCGCGGGCGAGATCCACGTGTCGACGGCGCCCCGCTTCAGCGTGCTGCTCGACGACGCGATCGGGCGCGGCAAGACCGCCGTCGTCCTCGATCTCAGCGACGTGGACTTCATCGACTCGACCGGCCTGTCCGTGCTGCTCAACGGGTTGCGGCGCGTGACGCGCCAGCGCGGGCGCATGGCCCTCGTCTGCACCAACCCGACGGTCCTGCGCCTGTTCGAGATCACGCGCCTGGACGCGACGTTCGACATCCGCGCCACCCGCGAGGACGCGCTCAGCGCGGTGCAGTCGACGGACTAGCGCCAGGCGCCGGCAGGACGGTGGGCGCGCCGTACGGACCCAGCACCGCGGGCAACGCGACGCTGCCGTCGTCGCGCTGGCCGTTCTCGAGCAGCGCGATCATGTGGCGCCACGTCACGGCCGTGCCGTTCAGCGTGTGCAGCACCTCGGGGCGGGCGCCTTCGGCGCCCCGGTAGCGGATCTGCAGGCGCCGCGCCTGGAAGTCGGTCGTGTTGGACGTCGAGGTCACCTCGCGGTAGCGCCCCTGGCCCGGCAGCCACGCCTCGCAGTCGTACTTCTTGGCCGCGCTGGCCCCGAGGTCGCCCACGCCGATGTTGACGACGCGATAGGGGATCTCGAGCTCGCGCAGGATCTCCTCCTCGATCGCCAGCAGCCGCTCGTGCTCGTCGCGCGAGGCGTCGGGCTCCACGAACGAGAACATCTCGAGCTTGTCGAACTGGTGCACGCGGAAGATCCCGCGGGTGTCCTTGCCCGCGGCGCCCGCCTCGCGCCGGAAGCACGACGAGAACCCCGCGTAGCGCAGCGGCAGGCCCTCGAGGATCTCGCCCGCGTGCAGCGAGGCGAGGGCCACCTCCGAGGTCCCCACGAGGTAGAGATCGTCGTCGGGGAGCCGATAGATCTGCTGCTCGGTGTCGGGCAGGAACCCCGTCCCGTAGAGCGCCTCCTCGCGCACCAGCACCGGCGGGATCACCGGCTCGAAGCCGTGGCCCATCAGCTTGTCCAGCGCCCAGCGCACGAGCGCGAGCTCGAGCAGCACGAGGTCGCCACGCAGGTAGGCGAAGCGCGAGCCCGACAGTCGCGCGGCGCGCTCGATGTCGATGCGCTCGCCCGCCAGCTGGAGGTGATCCGCGCCGGTCGCCCCCGCCTCGCCGACCTCGCGCACGACCTCGTCCTCGTCGGCGGCGGTCTCGTCGGGCAGGTTGGGCAGCCCGGCGAGGACCGACTGCAGCCGCTCCTCGGCGTCGCGCGCGCGCTCGGTCAGGAGCTTGACCTGGGCCGAGACGTCGCGCATGCGCGCGATCGCGTCGCCGGCGTCCTCGCCCGCCTGCTTGGCCGCGGCGATCCCCTCCGATGCAGTCTTCTGCTCGGCCCGCAGGCGCTCGGCGGCCGCGGTCGCCTCGCGCCAGCTCGCGTCGAGCTCGACGAGCTCGTCCACGCGCTCGGCCAGCTCGGGCGAGCGCCGCGCCAGCGCGGCGCGGACCGCGTCGGGGTCGCGGCGGATGAGCCTCAGGTCCAGCACGGACCCCGAAGGCTATTGGCCGGTCTGCTGCTCCGGCGTGAAGGAGGTCGTGCGCTCGCGGCCGGAGTACTTGGCCAGGAAGGCCGCGACGTCGTTCGCATCCTTTCCGACGACGATGTTCTCGGGCATGATCGCGCCCGAGTAGCCGCCGTTGCGGATGGCGTAGAGGACGTTCTCGGGCTGCTCCTTGCGCACGTTGAAGTTGGGGCCGTCGACGCGCTCGCGCTGGCGGACGTTGAGCGTCGTCCCCTCGGCGCCCACGACATCGAGCGTGTGGCAGCCCGAGCAGCGCTCGGAGAAGAGCAGCGCCCCATGCCGCACGTTCTCCGGCTGGGAGGCGATCTGCGGCGAGATCCCCTGCGAGCCGCAGGCGGCAGCGCCGACGGCGACCACGGAGAGCGCGGCGGCGATGACGCGGCGACGTCGGCCCATGACGGGCGGCATCATACGAAAGGCATGACGGGCGCACGTGCCATGCCGCTGCTCCTCATCCTCGCCGCCCTCGTGACGAGCGGCTGCGGCGGCACCATCGCCTACACGCGAGCGCCCGAGCGCCGCGTCGACGTGCGGCTGGACGAGTACCGGGTCCTGCCCGAGCACATCCAGGTCAGGGCCGGCAGCGTGACGATCACGGCGCACAACACGGGACGCCTCACCCACAACGTCGTCGTCGCGCAGTTCAAGCGACCGCTCGGCGGCCAGCGAGAACGGCACTACGGCCGCGCGACCAAGACGCTCTTCCCGGGCGAGACGGGGACGACGACGGTCGACCTCAAGCCCGGCAAGTACCGCCTCATCTGCACCATCTCGAACCACGACAACCTCGGGCAGTACGCCGAGCTGAAGGTCGTGCCGTGAGAGGGGAAAGCCCGGCGCCGGCCAGGTTGCCGCCGTTGCAAGACAGTCGCGGTGTGAGACAGAGGACCGTCTTGGGTCGGCGCCGGGCTCCGCGTCAGCTTCGCCGCGCGCGCGCGGGATCCTGCTAGGCGGTGCCCCACGCCCGCAGCGCGAGGAAGGCGACCACGAGGGCGGCGGCGGCCATCGTGCCCATCTCGCGGCGCACGATGGCCAGCACGACCGAGCGCTGGCCGGCCTCGTCGAGCTTCCCCACGGCCTGAGCGTCCTCGAGGTCGCGGTCGTCGAGGATCGCCTCGGCCGCTGTGACGCGCAGCTGCTCGCCCACGAACGAGACCGCCACCGGCAGGAGCGCGTAGAGCCAGTAGAGCCCGTCGGCGGGGTGGAAGCCGAGCGCCGCGAGCATGCCGGCGACGAGGGCCTGGACCACGCCGAGCGCCTGCCCCGCGCGGCACAGCACCCAGAATGCGCGCGAGGGCTCGACGGTCCACCAGCGCCAGGCGCCGAGCGCCGCTGCGACAAGGTTCATGACCGCGGTCACGAGCGCTACGACCTCGGCTACGTGCGCCATCTGCCACTAAGTATCAACTCGTTACAAATGGTGGTAGAACCCCGCCGTCCCGATGCTCCGCTCGTATCTGCCAGCCGTCGTCTTCCTCGGTCTCGGTACCGCCGTCGGCTCGGCCTTCGCGGTCCTCAACACCTATCTCGGCCCCCGGCGCCGGCCGAAGGTCGCCAGCAAGGCGGACCCCTACGAGTGCGGGCTGCCGTCGGAGATCCAGCGCGGGTTCCGCTTCGGGATCAGCTTCTACCTGATCGCGATGCTCTTCATCCTCTTCGACATCGAGGTCGTCTTCCTCTATCCCGTCGCCGTCCAGCTGCGCGCGTTCGGGACGTTCGCCCTCGTCGAGACGATCGTCTTCATCGCTCTGCTCTTGGTGGCCTTCGTGTACGTCTGGCGTCGGGGGGCGCTGGAATGGAGATAGTCAGGCGCGAGAAGCCCCCGACGGACTTCCGCGCACGCCAGCTTCGGGCTCAGCAGATGCTGCGCGGCGAGCTCGAGGGCGAGGAGCTCGAGCGTCACGTCGAGGAGTCGATCCTCACCACGACGCTGGACAAGGCGGTCAACTGGGCGCGCGGGAACGCGATGTTCCCGGCCACCTTCGGGCTGGCCTGCTGCGCCATCGAGATGATGTCGATCGTGGCCGCCCGCGTCGACGTCGCGCGCTTCGGCTTCGAGGCCTTCCGCGCCTCCCCGCGCCAGGCCGACCTGCTCATCCTCTCCGGTCGCATCTCGATCAAGATGGCGCCCGTCGTCCGGCGCATCTACGACCAGATGCTCGAGCCGAAGTGGGCCATCGCGATGGGCGCCTGCTCCTCGTCGATGGGCGTGTTCAACAACTACGCGATCGTCCCCGCCGACAAGTTCATGCCGGTCGACGTCCACGTGCCGGGCTGCCCGCCGCGCCCCGAGGCGCTCATGCACGGCGTCCTCAAGCTGCGCTCGATGATCCAGGACGATCCCAGCCTGGGCTGGCGCGAGCGCTACAACGCGCACGGCACGGAGGAGCTCCTGCCCGGGGCGCCCACCGACGTCCCCGCGATCAACGTCCTGGGGCCGGGAGACACCGCCGGTGCCTGACGCCACCGGCCTGGAGCTGCTCGCACAGGAGCTCACCGAGTCCGAGCCGGACGCCGTCCGCGACACCGAGTTCTTCCGCGGCAAGGCCGCGCTGCACGTCGCGCCGGCCGCCATCCGCTCCGCGCTCGCCTTCCTGCGTGGCAAGGGCTTCACCTTCCTGGCCAGCGTCCACGGGCTGGACTACTACCCCGACGAGCCGCGCCTGGGCGTGCAGTACGAGCTGCTGAGCATGGAGGCGCTCGATCGCATCACCGTGAAGCTGCGCGTGCCGACCGACGCCGCCACGGTCGACTCGGTGACGCCGGAGTGGCCGACCGCCGACCACCAGGAGCGCGAGATCTACGACATGTTCGGGGTCGTCTTCGACGGTCACCCGGACCTGCGCCGCATCCTCATGCCCGAGGACTACGAGGGCTTCCCGCAGCGCCGCGACTTCCCGATCGGCGGCGAGCCGGTCCTCTTCACGAAGGACGAGGTCTTCGGAAGGGACTACACGGCGTGACCGAGGTCTCCGACTATCGCCGGCAGGAGGACTCGATCGACATCTCGGCGCGCACGCAGACGATCGAGCGCGCGGAGGGGCTCGAGCAGGAGCTCCTGACCATCAACTTCGGACCGCACCATCCCGCCACCCATGGCGTGCTGCGGCTGCTGGTCACGCTCGAGGGCGAGGTCGTGCGCGACCTCAAGCCGATCATCGGCTACGTCCACACGGGGATCGAGAAGACGGCCGAGGACAAGAGCTACTGGAAGGTCATCCCCGTCGTCGAGCGGATGGACTACCTGGCCTACTACTTCAACGCCATGACGTTCTGCGGGGCGGTGGAGACGCTCGTCGAGGTCGAGGTGCCCAAGCGCGCGCAGTACCTGCGCGTCATCCACATGGAGCTCAACCGCATCATGAGCCACCTCGTGTGGCTGGGGACCAGCGCGCTGGATCTCGGCGCGATCTCGATGTTCTGGTACGGGTTCCGCGAGCGCGAGACGATCCTCGACCTCTTCGAGATGTCCTCCGGCCAGCGGATGCACACGCGCTACATCCAGGTCGGCGGCGTGATCGAGGACATCCCGCCGGGCTTCGCCGAGCGCGTGCGCGCGTTCTGCAAGCTCATGCCTGAGCGCATCGACTCCTACGAGGACCTGCTGGCCAAGAACGAGATCGTCCTTCAGCGCCTGCGCAACGTGGGCACGCTGTCGCTCCAGGAGCTGCTGGCCCTGGGCGTGACCGGCCCGCTGCTGCGCGCCGCCGGCCATCCGTGGGACCTGCGCAAGGCGACGCCCTACTCGTCCTACGAGGACTTCGAGTTCAAGATCCCGATCGGCACGGTGGGCGACAACTACGACCGCTTCTTCGTGCGCATGGCGGAGATGCGCGAGTCGGTGAAGATCGTCGAGCAGGCGCTCGACGGCCTGCCCGAGGGACCCTTCATGACCGAGGACCGCAAGGTCGCGCTGCCGCCGCGGTGGGAGCTGGCCACCTCGATGGAGGCCCTCATCCACCACTTCAAGCTCGTGACCGAGGGCTACCGCGTGCCGCCGGGCGAGGTCTACTACCCGATCGAATCGCCGCGCGGCGAGCTGGGCTGCTTCGTGCGCTCGGACGGCTCGAGCAAGCCCGCGCGCGTGCACATGCGCGACCCCTCGTTCGTGAACCTCCAGGCCACCGCCCCGATGGTCAAGGACCTCTACATCGCCGACCTGATCGCCACGCTGGCCGCGCTGGACCCGATCCTCGGAGGGATCGACCGGTGAGCCTTGAGGCAGGCATCGTCGCAGGGGGAACGGCATAGATGGCGATCGATCCCCAGCGCGTGCCGCGCTTCGGGCACGGCTCGCGCGTCCCGGGCTGGGACGAGGCGGCCGACCTCTCGAAGGATCCGGCCGAGGTCCCCGACCCCGCGACCACGCCGGTGCCCGAGGACCTGCGAGCGCGCATCGAGGAGTACATGCGCCGCTATCCGGACCCCCGGTCGGCCGTGATCCCGGCGCTGCACACCGTGCAGGACCGCTACGGCTGGTGCAGCCCCGAAGGCATCGAGCAGGCGGCCTGCGTCATGCGCCTCACGCCCGCCTATCTCCTTTCGGTGGCCACCTTCTACGACATGCTCTTCACGACGCCGGTGGGGCGCAACGACGTCTTCGTGTGCACCAACATCTCGTGCTCGCTGTGCGGCGCCGACGAGCTCTTCGCCGCCTTCCACGAGCACGCGGGCGAGGACCCGGAGTTCAACCTGCGGGCCTTCGAGTGCCTGGGAGCCTGCGACATCGCGCCGATGGCCTCGATCAACGGCCAGTACGTCGGGCCGATCCGCCCCGACGAGGTCCCCGCCGTCCTCGACGCGGTGCGCCGGGGCGAGGAGCCGCTCCCCGATCGCCAGCTGAAGTACCGCAAGTCCACCGACCCCAACGCGGCATGACCAAACCACTGCTGCTCAAGGGCATCGACGAGCCCGGCCTCGACACGCTCGAGGTCTACCAGCGCCGCGGCGGCTACGACGCCCTGCGCAAGGCGCTCTCGATGACCCGCGAGGAAGTCCTGCACGAGCTCGAGGTCTCGGGCATCCGCGGCCGCGGCGGCGCCGGCTTCGCGATGGGCAAGAAGATCTCGTTCCTGCCCAAGGGCGCCATCGACAAGTACCTCGTCTGCAACGCCGACGAGTCCGAGCCGGGGACCTTCAAGGACCGCGAGCTCATGCAGAAGAACCCGCACATGCTCATCGAGGGCATGATCATCGCCGCCTACGCGGGGGGCATCAACCGCGCCTTCATCTACATCCGCGGCGAGTACGAGCTTCAGGCCCAGAAGCTCGAGCAGGCCGTCGAGGAGGCGAAGCGGGCCGCCTACCTCGGCGAGGGCATCCTCGGCTCCGACCACTCGCTGACCCTGTGGGTGCACCGCGGCGCCGGCGCCTACATCTGCGGCGAGGAGACGGCGCTTCTGGACTCGCTGGAGGGCAAGCGCGGCAACCCGCGCCTGAAGCCGCCCTTCCCCGCCAACCAGGGCCTCTACCAGGGGCCCACGCTCATCAACAACGTCGAGACGCTGGCCACCGCCCCCGTCATCATCCGGATGGGCGGCGAGGAGTACGCCAAGCTCGGGACCGCCGGCTCGACGGGGACCAAGGTCGTCTCGGTGTCGGGCCACGTGCAGCGCCCCGGCAACTACGAGGTCGAGCTGGGCATCCCCTCGCGCGAGATCATCTACGGGCTGGCCGGGGGCCCGCCCGAGGGACGCGAGGTCAAGCTGTGGTTCCCCGGCGGCTCCAGCGCACCGGTCCTCACCGCCGACGACCTCGACGTTCCCTACGACTTCGACTCGCTGGCCAAGGCCGGCTCGATGCTCGGCTCGGGGGCCATCATCGTCATCGACGACTCGACCCCGGTCGTGGACGTGGCCATGAAGACGGCGAAGTTCTACCGCCACGAGTCGTGCGGCAAGTGCACCCCGTGCCGCGAGGGGACGAACTGGACCGTGAAGATGCTCGAGCGCATCGATTCGGGCGAGGCGACGCCGATGGACCTCGACATCATGGCCGCGGTCCAAGAGAACATCATCGGCAACTGCCTGTGCGTGCTCGGCGACGCCATGGCCATGCCGATCGGCTCGATGATCCTGAAGTTCCGCGAGGAGTTCGAGGCCCACATCGAGGCCGCGCGGGCGCGCAACGAGCTGGCCACCACCGACGAGGCGCCGCCCGAGGCGCTCATCCAAGGGGCGGTCGCCTGATGCCGCGCCCGGAGGAGCGCATGGTGTCCTTCACGATCGACGGGCTGGAGGTCACCGCGCCGCAGAACGCGATGCTCGTCGACGCCGCCAAGCACGGCGACGTCGAGATCCCGGTCTTCTGCTACGAGCCCAAGCTCGGCGCCCCGGTGGGCGCCTGCCGCATGTGCCTGGTCGAGATCGAGGGCATCCCCAAGCTCCAGACCGGCTGCTCGACCCCGGTGAAGGACGGCATGGTCGTCCACACGCAGACCGACCGCGTACGCCAGGCGCAGGAGGCGGTGGTCGAGTTCCTGCTCATCAACCACCCGCTGGACTGCCCGGTGTGCGACAAGGGCGGCGAGTGCCCGCTGCAGGACATCTCGTTCGGCTGGGGGGGCGGGCGCTCGCGCTTCATCGAGCCCAAGCGCCACTTCCAGAAGCCGCTGGCCCTGAGCCCGCTCATCGCCATCGACCGCGAGCGCTGCATCCTGTGCTACCGCTGCGTGCGCTTCAGCCAGGAGCTCTCCGAGGACTACCAGCTCGTCCTCGAGGAGCGCGGCGCGCACACCTACGTCGCCACCTTCGACGGCCACCCCTACGTGGCCCCGTTCAGCGGCAACATCATCGAGCTCTGCCCCGTGGGGGCGCTCACCTCGCAGCCCTACCGCTTCCGCGCGCGCCCGTGGGACATCGAGGGGGCCGGCTCGGTGTGCACGTTGTGCCCGGCCCAGTGCAACGTCACCTTCACCGTGCGCGACGAGCGCGTGCTGCGCGTGCTCGCGCGCGACCACGCCGAGGTCGACGACGGCTGGCTGTGCGACAAGGGCCGCTTCGCCTACCAGGCGGTGCACGTCGACGAGCGCGTGACCCACCCGATGATCCGCGACGGCGGCGAGCTGCGGCGCGTCACGTGGGAGCGCGCGCTGGCCGAGGCCGGCGCCGCCCTGCGGCGCGCCAAGGGCCGCGTCGGCGCCATCGTCGGCGGCGAGACGACCAACGAGGAGGGCTTCCTCCTCCAGCGCCTCATGCGCGAGGGCCTCGATTCGGGCGACCTCGACTCGCGCCAGGGCGGCACCCTGCCGCTGGGCCTGCACCGCGCGCTGGCCGTACCCGACGCCCAGGCCACGGTGCCCGACCTCGAGTTCGCGCACGCCGTGCTCGTGCTCGACACCGAGCCGGTCGACGACATGCCGATCGTCGACCTGCGCCTGCGCAAGGGCGTGCGCCGGCACGGCGTCAAGCTCGCGGTGGCCACCAGCCGCCCGTCGTCGCTGGACCCCAACGCGCGCGCGAGCATCCGCTATGCCCCCGGTGCGGGCGAGGCGTTCCTGCGCGCGCTCGGCGCCGCGCTCACGCCCGGCGGCGGCGACGTCGACGAGCTGGCCGCCGGCGCGGGCGCCGATGCCGGCGCGGTGCGCGGGCTCGCGCAGCTGCTGCGCAGCGCCGGCGAGGACATGGTCATCCTCTACGGCGAGCGCCTGGTCTCCGGGCCGCGCGCCGCCGAGGCCGCCCAGGCGCTGCTCGAGGTGGCCAGCGCGCTGAACGTCACCGGCGGCCGCGAGGGCGCCGGCCTGCTGTGCGTCCCCGCCGGCACCAACGGGCGCGGCCTGGCCGAGGCGGGCGTGCTGCCCAACGCCGGGCCGGGCTACGCGGCGGTCGACGGCGGCCGCGACGCGGCGGCGATCGCCGACGGCGCGCGCCACGGCGAGCTCACGGCGCTCTACCTGCTGCACGCCGATCCGCTGGTCGAGCTGCCGGGTCGCGACCGCTGGGCCGAGGCGCTGGAGCGCGCCACGACCGTCGTCGCGCACGCCGCGTGGCTCACCGAAGGCCTCCTCGAGCACGCCACGGTCGTCTTCCCGGCCGAGAGCTACGCCGAGAAGGAAGGCACGATCACCCACCCCGACGGGCGCCTGCAGCGCCTGCGGCCGGCGATCGGGCACCCGGGCGAGACGCGCGCGGAATGGTCGGTCATCGCCGACGTGGCGCGCGCCGTGGGGCTCGACCTGGGCGTGCTCACCGGCCCCATGGCCACGGCCCAGCTCGCCGACGCGGTCCCGTTCTACGCGGGCCTGACGCTGGAGGAGATCGGCGGCAAGGGCGTGCGCTGGCAGACCCGCGCGGCGGCCGCGGCCCTCCCGGCCGCCGAGATCCAGCCCGCGAGCCTGCAGATCGCGCCGAGCGCGGCCCCCGCGAACGGTCGCCTGCGGCTCGGCACGTACCGCTCGATCTGGAACGCCCCCGAGGTGCGCGTGTCGCCGTCGTTGCAGTTCCTGCACCCGAAGCTGCGCCTGGAGATCGCTCCCTCCGACGCCCAGCGCCTCGAGCTCTTCCCGGGCGACCACGTCGTGGTGGGCTCGGACGGGCACACCGTCGACGCGACGGTGGCGGTGCGCTCGACGATGCCCGAGGGCAGCGTCTTCCTGGAGACCAACGCGCTCGAGGGGCCGTTGGTGGAGGTGCGGCGCGCGTGAAGCTCCCGCTGGCCGAGGTCGGCTACTTCGAGCCGTGGTGGATGCAGATCCTCAAGGCGATCGTCATCTTCGCCGTGGGCCTGCAGGCGGTGCCCATCGTCCTCATCGCCGAGCGCAAGCTGCTCGGGCGCTTCCAGAACCGCTACGGCCCCAACCGCGTCGGGCCCTACGGCGTCGCCCAGCCGCTGGCCGACATCATCAAGCTGCTGACCAAGGAGCAGTTCCGCCCGCGCACGTCGATCGGCTGGCTGTTCGCGCTGGCCCCGGTGCTGTCGATCATGACCGCCGTCGCGGCCTTCGCGATCATCCCGTTCGGCGACACGGTCGACATCTTCGGCACCAAGACGGGGCTCTACGGCCTCGACGTCTCGATCGGGCCGCTGTACCTCTTCGCCTTCGGCGCCGTCGCCTTCTACGGGATCATGCTCGGCGGCTGGTCGTCGGGCTCGAAGTACTCGTTCCTGGGCTCGATGCGCGCGGCCGCGCAGCTCATCTCCTACGAGGTCTCACAGGGCCTCGCGCTGGTGGGCGTGGTCATGACCGCGGGCACGCTGTCGCTGACGGGGATCGTCCATGCGCAGGAGGGCATGTGGTACGTGGTCCCGCAGATCGTCGGCTTTTTGATCTTCCTGACCGCCTCCTTCGCCGAGACCAACCGCCCGCCGTTCGACCTCGTCGAGGCCGACGCCGAGCTCGTGCAGGGCTACATGACCGAGTACGGCGGTGGGCGCTTCGCGTCGTACTACTTCGCCGAGTACCTCAACGTGCTCGTGGTCGCGGGGATCGTGACCACGGTCTTCTTCGGCGGCTGGCTGCTGCCCTTCGGCATCGACCCCCCGACGTGGGTCGACCCGTTGGTCGTGCTGGCCAAGATGGGCGTCGTCGTCTTCCTCTTCATCTGGATCCGCGCGACGCTGCCGCGGCTGCGCTACGACCAGCTCATGAGCTTCGGCTGGAAGGTCCTGCTGCCGCTGGCCACCGTCAACGCGCTGGTGACCGCGATCGTGGTGGTGTCATGAGCGGCAAGTGGGATCCGGCCGACGAGAGCGTCGTCGAGGTCATTCGTGGGCCGCGAGCCGGCGGTCCCGGCGGCACCTATCGCGCCTTCGGCGAGACGCTGCGCGGCCTGAAGACGACGTTCCGCCGCGGCATCGTGCAGGGCGTCACCACCTTCCAGTATCCCGAGGAGAAGGTCCCCGTCTACCCGCGCTTCCGCGGGCGCCACCGCCTGCACCGCTTCGAGGACACCGGCCTGGAGAAGTGCGTGGGCTGCTCGCTGTGCGCCGCGGCGTGCCCGGCCGACTGCATCCGGGTGGTGGCGGCCGAGAACACGCCGGAGAACCGCGTGAGCGCCGGCGAGCGCTACGCGGCGGTCTACGAGATCAACCTCGCGCGCTGCATCTTCTGCGGCTACTGCGAGGTGGCCTGCCCGTTCGACGCCATCACCATGGGCACCGACTACGAGATGTCCGACTACACCCGTCCCGACCTGATCTTCACCAAGGAGATGCTCCTCGCCGAGCCGTTCGAGCGCACGCCGCTGCGGCGCGAGGGCGAGTAGCTTCCGCGACCGCGCATGGCCGAGGTCTTCTTCTTCATCGCGGCGATCGGTGCCGTCTGCGGCGCGGTGGGAGTGGTGATGGTGCGCAACCCGTTCTACGCGGTGCTGGCGCTCGTCTTCCACCTGCTCTCGCTCGCCGCGCTCTTCCTGCTGCTCCAGGCGCAGTTCGTGGCGGCGGCGCAGGTCGTCGTCTACGCGGGCGCGGTCATGGTGCTCTACGTCTTCGTCGTCGCCTACGTCGGCGCGGCCGAGCCCACGCGGCTCCGCGCGCCGGTCGGGCGCGGCCAGCGCGCGGCCGCCGTGCTCTTCGGGCTCGCGCTCTTCGTCGAGCTGGCCATCGCCGTGCTCGGCTCGAGCCTGAAGGCCGTCCCCTCCGACGGGCCGACCGTGGGCGCCGGCTTCGGCAGCCCGGCGCAGATCGGCGAGCTGCTGCTGACCAAGTTCCTGCTGCCCTTCGAGATCGCCTCGTTCCTGCTGCTCATCGCCGCCGCCGGCGCGGTCGTGCTGGCGCGCCGGCGCGGCGGCATCGGCACCGAGGAGGCCGATCGCGTGGCGGCGATGGACTTCCGGCTGCCGCCCGGCCTCGGCACGATGGCCGAGGCGGTCGGCGGGCGCAGCTCGCGCGAGCCGTTCGAGCTCGGTGCCGGGGGTGGCGGCGAGTGACCCTCGACTGGTACCTCGTCGTCTCGGCGCTCGTCTTCGCGGTGGGCACCATCGGGGTGCTGACGCGCCGCAACCCGCTCGTGATCCTGCTCTGCCTAGAGCTCATGCTCAACGCGGCCAACATCGCGCTGATCGCCTTCGCGCGCATGTGGGGCAACGCCGAGGGCCAGGTCTTCGCGATCGTCGTGCTGGTCGTGGCCGCTTGCGAGGTCTGCATCGGCCTGGGCCTCGTCGTCGCCGTGTACCGCCGGCGGCTGCCGATCGACGTCGACGAGATCCGGGAGCTGCACGGCTAGGCGCTATGCAGACCTCCGCGTGGCTCATCCTGCTCTTCCCGCTCGCCGGCACGCTGGTCAACGCGCTCGGCTTCCGGGTCCTGCCCGGCAAGGCGGTGGGCTGGATCGGCACCGCCGCGATCGCCGCCGCCTTCGTCTGCTCGGTCCTGGCCTTCCTCGCCCTCCAGGATCGCGGCGAGGAGCACCGGCAGGTCGTCTACGTCGCGTGGGACTACGCCAACACGGTCGGCGTCGACGGCAAGCTCTCGCTCCTCGTCGATCCGCTGAGCATCTTCATGGCGCTGGTGGTGACCGGCGTGTCGACGCTGATCCACCTCTACTCGGTCGCCTACCTGTGGAGCGATCGCGGCTACGCGCGCTTCTTCGCGTACCTGAACTTCTTCGTCTTCTCGATGCTCGTGCTCGTGCTGGCGGGCAACTTCCTGCTGCTCATCGTCGGCTGGGCCTTCGTGGGCGCCGCCTCCTACCTGCTCATCTCCTTCTGGTACCGGCGCACCACCGCCACCTCGGCGGGGATCAAGGCCTTCGTCATCAACGTCGTGGGCGACGCCGGCCTGGTGCTCGGCACGTTCTTCATCTTCCGCCACTCGCACACGCTGGACTTCCTGGGCACCTTCGACTCGGCCTCCAAGGACTTCGCCTCCCACAACGGCGCGCTGACCGCCGGGCTGCTCCTGCTCCTGGTCGGCGCCTTCGCCAAGTCGGCCCAGGTCCCGCTGCACACGTGGCTCCCGGACGCCATGGAGGGCCCGACGCCGGTCTCGGCCCTCATCCACGCCGCGACGATGGTGACCGCCGGCGTCTACCTCATCGCGCGCATGCACCCGTTGTTCGAGCTCTCGGACACCGCCGCGCTGGTGGGCGCCATCGTCGGGTGCGCGACGCTGCTGATCGCGGGGACGATCGGCTTGGCCGTGACCGACCTCAAGCGCGTCATCGCCTACTCGACGATGTCGCAGATCGGCTACATGATCATGGGCGTCAGCGCCGGCGCCTACGTGGCCGGGCACTTCCACCTCATGACGCACGCCTTCTTCAAGGCGCTGCTGTTCATGGCCGCCGGCTCGGTCATCGCGGCGATGGCCGGCGAGCAGTCGCTGGACCGCATGCGCGGCTTCAGGCGCGCGCTGCCCTTCACCTACGCGTGCTTCGTCATCGGCGGGCTCGCGCTGTCGGCCGTGCCGCCCTTCTCGGGCTTCTTCTCCAAGGACGAGATCCTCGGCGACATCGCCTCGCGCGGCGGCGGCTGGTGGGTCTTCTACGTCCTGGGCTACGTCGGCGCCTTCCTCACCGCCCTCTACACGTGGCGGATGATCTTCCGAGCCTTCTGGGGCGAGCCCTCGCCCGAGGCGCGCGAGCTCGAGGAGGGTCACCTGCATCACGCCGACGCGCCGTTCAACCCGGCCACGGGTGAGATCGAGGACACCGACGTCGGCTTCCCGGGGCCCGAGCACCACATCGCCGAGCGCGCGCCCGAGATGCGCATCGCGATGAGCGTGCTCGCGGTCCTGGCCGTGGCCGGCGGCGTCGTGCAGGTCCCGTTCGTCACCAACTGGCTGGAGCACTTCCTGGACCCGAGCTTCGCCGACTCGCGCTTCGGCGCCGGGCCCAGCGACACCCTGACCGTGATCGGCATGGTCGTCGCCGTCGTCGTGGCCGCGGCTGGCATCTCCACCGCCTACCTCGTCTGGGTCGCGCGGCCGGGCACGGCCGAGCGCGTCCGCGAGCGCTTCGCCCCGCTGCACCGGCTGTTCGTCAACAGGTGGTACTTCGACGAGCTGATCGACCTGCTCGTCGTGCGGCCCTTCGCCTGGCTCGGGCGCTTCGGCCAGCAGACCTTCGAGCGCGTGATCGTCAACGGCCTGCTCGTCGGCGGGACCACGAACATCGTCAAGGCCGGCTCTGCCGCCGCGCGGGCGCTGCAGAACGGCTTCCTGCGCGCCTACGCCGCCGTGCTCGTGCTGGGCATGGTCGCCATGGCCCTCTACTTCCTGATCCAGAGCACATGACAGCGCGTCATTGCTCGACCATCGCTACGCCGCATCCCGAACGCGAGCCCTCGCGATGAACCTCACGGTCCTGCTCTGGCTCCCCCTTGCCGTCGCGGTCGCGAGCCTCGTCCTCCCGGCCGCCGAGGCCCGCCTCGGCGCGCTGCTCGGCTCGCTCGCCACGCTCGTCTACGCGGTCGTGATGCTCTTGAAGTTCGACGGCGGCAAGCAGGGGCTGCAGTTCGTGATCGACCGGGCGTGGATCTCCGAGCTGGGCATCCACTACAAGCTCGGCGTCGACGGGCTGAACCTGTTTTTGATCGTGCTGGCCACGATCCTCTTCTTCGCCACCGTCGCGTGGTCGGCCCTGCGCGAGTGGGAGCGCCCGCGCCTGTTCTACCTGTGGCTGGGCCTGGCCGAGACCGGGGTCCTCGGCGCGCTCATGGCCCAGGACCTCGCGCTGTTCGTGATCTTCTTCGACCTCATGCTCGTGCCCTTCCTGTTCCTGGGCGGCGGGTGGGGCGAGACGCCAAATCGCGTGGCGAGCATGGTCAAGCTCTTCATCTACACGCTGGTCGGCTCGCTGCTCATGCTCGCGGCCGCGGTGGCCACGGGTGTGCTGGCGCCGGGCGACAGCGTGACCTTCGACCTCGCTCAGCTGGCCGCGCGCCGGCTGCCCACCGGCTCGCAGGACTGGATCTTTTTGTGCTTCGCGGCCGCCTTCCTGGTCAAGATGCCCGCCTTCCCGCTGCACGGCTGGATGCCGGACGGCTACAAGGCCATGCCCCTGCCGGTGCTCGCCGTCTTCTCCGGCATCCTCTCGAAGGTCGCGGCCTACGGCTTCCTGCGCGTGGCGCTCCCCCTCTATCCCGACGCCGCGGTGCACTATCAGGAGCTCGTGCTGCTCGTGGCGCTGGCCTCGATCCTCTACGGCTCGGTGCTGGCCTTCACGACGCCCGACGCGCGCCTGATCCTGGGCTATTCGTCGGTCGCCCAGCTGGGCTTCATCACGCTGGGCATCTTCTCGCTGCAGGACACCGGCGCCCAGGGCGCGCTGCTCCAGGCGGTCAACCACGGTCTCGTGGTGGCGCCCGCCTTCCTCATCTGCGCGCTGCTGGCCGCGCGGGCCGGCGGGTCGGAGGACATCCGCGACATGGGCGGGATGGCGTTCCGCGCGCCCGTGCTCGCCGCCCTCTTCCTCATCGTCGCGCTGGCCAACCTCGCGATGCCGGGCTCGTCGAACTTCGTGGGCGAGTTCCTCATCCTGCTCGGCGTCTTCAACGCGAAGATCGTGGTCGCGATCGTCGCCTTCACGGGCGTGGTCCTGGCCAGCGTCTACACGCTGCGTCTCTACGTGCGCGCGATGCACAACCGCGTCGGCCCGCGCGTGACGCCGCGCGAGATCTCGCTCACCGACGGGCTCGTGCTGGCGCCGCTCGTGGCGCTGATCGTCGCCTTCGCCCTCTACCCGCAGGTCGCGCTGCGCAAGAGCGAGAGCTCGGTCAGGGCCTCGATCCGCGACGCCAGCGCCCTGACGCAGCCGCCCCGCGAGGCGTCGCGGTGATCGCCGCCGCCAAAGGGCCGCATGTCGACTGGGCGGGGCTCTCGCCTCTGCTCGCGCTGCTGGGCAGCGCGACCATCGTGCTCCTCTTCGGGCTGCTGCGCCCGCGTGTCGTGCGCGAGATGCTCGTGCCGCTCCTGGCCCTCGCGGGCTTCGGGCTGACCATCGGGCTGGGCATCTGGCAGCACGGCGAGCAGAAGGACCTGATCGCGGGCGCGCTGCGGCTGGACGACCTCACGAACGTCCTGTCCTACGTCTTCTGCGCGGGCGGGGCCGCCGCGGTGCTGCTGTCGTGGCGCGCGGTGGCGCCGCGCGAGGCGGCCCACGGCGAGTACTACGCGCTGCTGCTGACCTCGGCCGCCGGCATGTGGGTGCTGGTGGCGGCGCAGAACCTCGTGTCGCTGTTCCTCGGCCTCGAGCTGCTCTCGATCCCGCTCTACGTGCTGTGCGCCACCGAGATGCGCCGCGCCACCTCGCTCGAGGCGGGCCTGAAGTACCTCATCATCGGCTCGGTCGGCTCGGCCACGCTGGTCTACGGCCTGGCCTTCGTGTACGGCGCCACCGGCTCGACGGACTTCGCGGGCATCGCGCGCGGCCTTGACGACGTGGCCACCGACCCGCTGCTGCTGACCGGCATCGCGCTCACCGTGGCCGGCCTGGGCTTCAAGGCGTCGGTCGCGCCGTTCCACCAGTGGACGCCCGACGTCTACGAGGGCGCCCCCACCCCGGTGACCGCCTTCATGGCCGTGGCGACCAAGGCCGCGGCCTTCGGCGCCATCCTGCGGCTGTTCGACGTCGCCCTGCTGGACACCACCGCCGACTGGGGGCCGGCCCTGGCGGCGCTGGCCACCATCACGATCGGAGTCGGGAACGTCGGCGCGCTGGGCCAGAGCTCGCTCAAGCGGCTGCTGGCGTGGTCGTCGGTCGCCCAGGCGGGCTACATGCTGGCCGGCGTCGTCGTCGCCACCCGCCTGGGCGTGCAGGCCACGGTGTTCTACCTCGGCGTCTACCTGCTCATGAACGTGGCCGCGTTCGCGGTCATCGTCATCCGCGAGCGCGAGACCGGGCTGGGCGACGACATCGCGTCGGTCCAGGGCCTGGGCGCCGAGCGCCCGCTGCTGGCCATGGCGATGACGGTCGCGATGCTGGGGCTGGCCGGGATCCCCGCGACGGCCGGCTTCATCGGCAAGTTCTATTTGATCGACGCGGCCGTGGCCGGCGACTACGCGTGGCTCGGCGTCGTCATCGTCGTCGGGTCGATGGTGTCGCTCGCCTACTACCTGAAGGTGATCGCCGCGATGTGGATGCAGGACGCGCCCGCGCCCACGACGGCGCTGGCCCCTCTGGCGCACCCGGTGATGGCCGGCGGCTCGCCCGAGGCCGATGCGCCGCGCGTGCAGCCCGAGACGTGGTTCGTGGCCATCCTCTTCGGCGCGGCCACGCTGGTCTTCGGCATCGTCCCCTCGCCGCTCTTCGACCTGGCGATCGACGCCGGTCGCTCGTTCTCCGGGCTGTTCTAGGACGGCCCGAACGGGTAGCCCCACGGCATGGCAGACGACCGCGACTCGCCCCCGAGCGAGGATCCCCGCGAGACGGCCAGCAGCGACCAGAACGCCGAGGAGAACCCCGCTGGCGCCACGCCGCGCGAGGGCCGGCCCGCCGATCGCGGGCCCTCGCCCGATGCGCCCGCCACCTCGCACGAGGACGAGGGCGGACCCGGCCAGGCCACGGGCAACCCGCGCGCCGCTGGTTAGGCCCCACCCCGCAGACCGCCGCGAACCTATCCGAACGGGTGGGAGCCGATCGCCCCACCGCGTATACGGTGCCGCGCATGGGCAAGGAAGCTGTTGCAATCCTCGCGGTGGTCGCGGTGCTCGGATGCGTCGCGGCACCGGCGTCAGCGTCGGACGAGCTGGCGCACTGGGCCTTCGACGAGGGCGCTGGCCAGGTGGCCGCTGACGCCACCGCACACGCCAACGACGGCCAGCTCGGCGCGACCAGCGGGCCCGACGCCGACGATCCCGCCTGGATCGCCGGCCACGACGGCGGCCGCGCCCTGGCCTTCGACGGCTCGGAGTACGTGGCCGTCGCCGACACGTCGCTCCTCGAGCCCGCCCATGTCGCGGTCGACGCCTGGGTGCGCAACGCAGGCTCGCCGGGTCGCTGGCGCTACGTCCTGTCCAAGGGCTCGCTGGCCTGCGACCGCAGCGCGTACGGCCTCTACTCGGGCTGGGCCGGCGGCATGTCGTTCTACGTCTCGAGCACCACGCACTACACGATCTCGCCCGAGGTCCCGCGCTGGCGGATCTGGGACGGCGCGTGGCATCACGTCGTGGGCACCTACGACGGCCAGAGCGTGCGGCTCTACGTCGACGGCGCGCAGGTCGGCGACGGCACGCCGGCCACCTTCCCGATCGCCTACGGCATCGGCAGCAAGGGCGTCTACCTGGGCATCTACCGTGGCTCGTGCTCGCTGGGCTTCAAGGGCGCCATCGACGATGTGCACGTGTGGAGCGACGCTCCGCCCCAGCCCGGACCGCCACTGCCGCCCATCGACCCGGAGCCCGGCACCCCGACGCAGATCGCGATCCCCGGCGGGGGTCAGGCTTCGACCAACCCGGCCCAGAACGTCCTGAGCTCCGGCGCGCGCCGCTGCCTGCGCGTGAGCCTCAACCGCCGCACCGTCCCGCTGCACAAGCGCGTGCGCGTCGTCGCCACCGTGCGGCGCGGCAAGCAGCGCATGATGGGCGTCCACGTCCTCGTGCGCGGCGCCGGCGTGACAGCGAGCGGCAAGACGAACGGCAGGGGCAGGGCCGGCATCCGGCTTCGCGCGCACAGGCGCGGTCACCTGACGGTCCGCGTCCGCGGCCAGCGGGCGAGCTGCCCGACGCAGACGGTCCGCGCTCGGTAGCGGCCGGCCCCCGCCCGCATGGCAGGATGCGCGGATGCGCATCTCCGCACGGGCCGACTACGCGGTGCGCGCCGCGGTCGAGCTCGCGGCGGCCGGCGACGGCCCGACCAAGGGCGAGGCCATCGCTCACGCGCAGGCGATCCCACTCAAGTTCCTGGAGAACATCCTCGGCGACCTCCGCCACGCCGGCATCGTGCGCAGCCAGCGCGGCGCCGACGGCGGCTACTGGCTCGCGCGCCCGGCCAGCGACATCACCGTGGCCGACGTCATCCGCGCCGTCGACGGGCCACTGGCCTCGGTGCGCGGCGGGCGCCCCGAGGACGTGGCCTACGACGGCGCCGCCCAGCCGCTGGCGCAAGTGTGGATCGCCGTGCGCGCCAGCCTGCGCAGCGTCGTCGAGCGCGTGACGCTGGCCGACGTCGCCAGCGGTCGCCTGCCGGCGCGCGTGGCGAAGCTGGCCGAGGACCCCGAGGCCTGGGTCACGCGCTGAGGACGGCCTACGCCGCGAGCCGCTCGGGCGCCGGCGTGTGCCCCACCCAGACGATGTCGCCCTCGTCGAGCTCCAGCGCGACCGCGTCGTCGCGCGTGAGCTGGACGGCCAGCGGCGAGCCGTCGCCCAGCTGCAGCTCGGCGCGGACCTCGAAGCCGAGGTACACGACTCGGGCGACCATCGCCTCCAGCGCGCCGTCGCGCGGCTCGGAGGTCAGGCGCAGGTCGTGCGGGCGCACGAGGTCCTCGCCCAGGCGCGCCACGGGCCCGAGGAAGGACATGACGAAGCCGTTGGCCGGGCGCTCGTAGAGGTCGCGCGGCGCGCCGATCTGCTCGATGCGGCCCTCGTTGAGGACGGCGATGCGGTCGGCGACCTCCATCGCCTCCTCCTGGTCGTGCGTGACGAGGACCGTGGTCACGTGGACCTCGTCGTGCAGGCGGCGCAGCCACGCCCGCAGGTCGGCGCGGACCTTGGCGTCGAGGGCGCCGAAGGGCTCGTCGAGGAGCAGCACGCGCGGCTCGATCGCCAATGCGCGGGCCAGGGCCATGCGCTGGCGCTGTCCGCCGCTGAGCTGCGATGGGTAGCGCGCGTGGTAGCCCTGCAGGCCGACGATCTGAAGCAGCTCGTCGACCTTGGCGGTCACCTCCGCCTTTGGCCGCTTGCGGATACGCAGCCCGAACGCGACGTTCTCGCGCACGGTCATGTGCTTGAACGCCGCGTAATGCTGGAAGACGAAGCCGATGCCGCGCCGCTGCGCGGGCACCGCGGTGGCGTCCTCGCCGTCGATGATCACGCGCCCGCCGTCGGGCATCTCGAGACCGGCGATGACGCGCAGCAGCGTCGACTTGCCCGAGCCGCTGGGACCCAGCAGCGCGGTCAGCGAGCCCTCGGGGACCTCGAGCGAGACGTCGCCGAGGGCCTGGAAGTCGCCGAAGCGCTTGGAGACGTCCTGAATCGAGATCATGCCTCGTCCTTCCTGGGCTTGAGCAGCGTCATGGCCAGCAGCGTCGCGATGGCGATCACCCCCAGCAGGGCCGAGGCGGCGTAGGCCCCGGCGAGGTCGAAGTTCTGGAAGCGCTGCTCGACGAGCAGCGTGAGGGTCTGCGTCTGCCCGGCGATGCGACCCGAGACGACGCTGACCGCGCCGAACTCGCCGATGGCGCGCGCGGTGGTCAGCACCACGCCGTAGGCCACGCCCCAGCGGATGGCGGGCAGCGTGATGCGCCAGAAGACCTGCCAGCGGGAGGCCCCCAGGGTCGCGGCCGCCTGCTCCTGCTCGTCGCCGACCTCGCGCAGGACGGGCACGACCTCGCGCACCACGAACGGCAGCGACACGAACACGGTGGCCAGCACCATCCCGGGCACGGCGAAGATGACCTGGAAGGGCAGCGAGAGCCAGCCGCCACGCCCGAAGACGAGCAGCAGCGCGAGGCCGATGACCACCGGCGAGAGCGCGAACGGCAGGCTGACGACGGCGTCGACGACGGTCTTGCCGCGGAACCGCCCGCGCACGAGCGCCAGAGCGGTGATCACGCCGAAGATGGTGTTCAGCGGCACCGCGATGAGGGCGATCTCGATCGTCAGCCAGAAGGCGTGCACCGCAGCCGGCGTCGTGATCGACTGCCACACCGGCACGAGCCCGTGCTCGAACGTCCGGTAGAAGACGAGGCCGACGGGGACCAGCAGCAGGATCCCGAGGTAGGCGAGCACGACCGTGCGCAGGCCGACCCGGACGCGGCGCTCAACGCTCATGGCGGGCCCCCCACCGTCCCAGGGCGGCGATGGCCAGGAGCACGACGAGCGAGAGGACGAGAAGGACCACGGCGACCGCGGCCGCGCCGATCGGATCGTCGCTCTCGACCTGGCCGAAGATGTAGACCGAGGCCAGCTGCGTGTGGAAGGGGATGTTCCCCGCGACCAGGATCACCGACCCGAACTCGCCGACCGCGCGGGCGAAGCTCATGGCCGCTCCCGAGAGGATCGCCGGGACGAGGTTGGGCAGGATGACGCGCCGGGCGATCGTCAGCGAGCCCGCGCCGAGCGAGGCCGCCGCCTCCTCCATCTCGCGGTCGAGCTCGTGCACCACGGGCTGCACCGAGCGCACGACGAAGGGCAGCGTCACGAACAACAGCGCCAGGAGGATCGCCCATGTCGTCGCGACCGCGTGGATGCCCACCGGGGAGGTCGGCCCGTAGAGGGCGAGCAGCACGACCCCGACGACGATCGTGGGGAGCGCGAACGGCAGGTCGATGAGCGCGTTGATGAACGCCTTGCCGCGGAACTGGTCGCGCACGAGCACCCAGGCGGTGAGCGTGCCCGCCACCGCGTTCACGGCCGCCACCACCAACGACGTCCACAGCGTCAGCTTCAAGGCCGAGAACGCCTGGCGGCTGGTCACCGCCGACCAGAACGTGTCCAGGCCGCCGTCGAACGAGCGCGCCACGAGGGCGGCGAGCGGGATGAGGACGATGACGCTCAGCCACAGGGTGGCGACCCCGAGGCCGAGCGCGCTCGCACCATCGACCACCGAGCGCGAACGGCGGCGGGCGGTACCGGCGGTGAGGGCCTCACTTGGCAGTGGACACCCCCGCCTCCTCTTCGATCTTCGCCACCGACCCCTTGCCGGGGTCGAAGAAGGTGTCGTTGACCTTCGACCAACCGCCGAGGTCGCGGATCGTGAACAGCCCGCTCGGCGTGGGGAACCTGGCGGCGTTCTTCTCGAAGACCGCCTGGTCCACGGGGCGGTAGCCCCAGTCGGCGAACTTCTGCTGGCCCGCCGGCGAGAGCGCGTACTTCACGAACGCCTCGGCCTGATTCACGTGCGTGCTCTTGGCCACCACCGCGATCGGGTTCTCGATCAGGATCGTGTGGTCGGGGATGACGTAATCGACGGCCTGGCCCTTCTTCTGGGCCGTGATCGCCTCGTTCTCATAGGAGATGAGCACGTCGCCGTTGCCCGAGGCGAAGTTCTGGAGCGCCTCGCGGCCCGACTTGTCCTGGACCTTGACGTGCTTGGTGATCAGCTCGCGCAGGTAGGCCAGGCCCGCCTGCGGGTTCCCGCCACCGCCGCTCTTGGCCCCGTACGCGGCGAGGATGTTCCACTTGGCGGCGCCCGAGGTGAACGGGTTGGGCGTGAGCACGGAGACGCCCGGCTTGAGCAGGTCGTCCCACGTGTGGATGTTCTTGGGGTTGCCCTTGCGCACGATGAGCGCGACGACCGACTTGGAGACGAGCCCCTTGTTCGCGTTGTCGGCCCAGGTGGGGGCCACCAGGCCGGCCTTGACGAGGCGCGCCATGTCGGGCTCGAGCGAGAAGGTCACGACGTCGGCCGCCAGGCCGGCCTCCACGGCACGGCTCTGGTCGCCCGAGGCTCCGAAGGACTCCGAGAACGAGACGCCCTTGCCTTCCGCGGTCTCCCGGAAGCCGGGGATGAGCTGGTCGTAGACGACCTGCGGCGTCGAGTAGGCCACGAGCGACAACTTGGTCGAGCCCTCGCCCGAGGATGCGGCCGTCGCGCCGCCGCCGTGGGTGTCGCTGGCACCGCCGCAGCCGGCCGTCACGAGGGCGGCGAGGGCGAGGACGGCAGCGATGAGCGTACGGGTTCTCAACAGGACCTCCGGCAAAGAATAGGCATAAAGGCAGTCGGGTTTGGGGACAATAGTGTATTTCGACCATGCCGGTGGGGAAGGTCGGCAAGTCGGCCGGGGCGAGCCGCCCGCGCCGAGCCACGCTGCGCCCGCCGAGCGGCAACGCTGCGCCCGCCGAGCGGCAACGCTGCGCCCGCCGAGCGGCAACGCTGCGCCCGCCGAGCGGCAACGCTGCGCCCGCCGAGCGGCCACGCTGCGCCCGCCGAGCGGCAACGCTGCGCCCGCCGAGCGGCAAGGCTTCGCCGGCTGCACGGGCGCCCGCCGAGGCGGGCGCTAGCATCGCCCGCCCATGCAGCACCCCATCGAGACGTTCACCGAGGAGGAGCGCGCCCGCCTCGCGCCGCACGTCACGAACCTCGATCGCCCGGTCTTCGCGCTCGTCAACCTGCCGGAGACGGTCAAGGGCGCGCTCTTCGCGCGCTACTCGCGCTATCAGGGGACGCTGCGCCGGCTCTTCCTCGACGAGTTCGCCGATTCGCTGGCGCCCACGGGCGCGGCCTACGACGGCCGTGAGGGCGAGCGCGCGGCGGACCTCTACGAGCGGATCTTCCTGGGCTACGGAGACGACTCGGTCGCCCAGCTCGGGGGCGCGCACATCGCCGTCGAGTGGGTCTCCAACGTCCTGACCAAGGTGCTGCAGCGCCCGCGCCTGGCCGCCTACCTCGAGCAGTCCACGCGCTACATCCCTTACGACACGCCGATGCCCGGCGGCGGCAAGCGCTATCGCTACTACCGCGACGCCGATTTCGGTCCGCGCTACGAGCAGGCGATGGACGAGCTCTTCGACACCTACGCAGCGTCGCTGCCGCGCGTACGGGCGTGGGTGGACTCCGAGTTCCCTGGCGAGGACTCACCAGCGCGGCGGCGCGCGATCCAGGCCAAGGCCCTGGACCTGCTGCGCGGCCTACTGCCCGCGGCGTCGCTCTCGCACATGGGCATCTTCGCCAGCGGCCAGACCTACGAGCAGCTCGTCCTGCACCTGCTCGCCCACCCGCTGCCCGAGGCCCGACGGAACGGCCAGATGATCCTCGAGGCCGTCCAGGCGGTGATGCCGAGCTTCGTCACGCGCGTCGAGCGCCCCGACCGTGGCGGGGAGTGGATCTCCTACCTGGAGGGGCGCGAGCGCGCCGCCGAGCGCTGGGTCCGGCGCCTGGGCCTCGACGGCGAGGCCGATGAGGCGGACGCGCGCCCGTCGGTCTCGCTGCTGCACGTCGACGGCGACGAGGACGCGCTCCTGGCCGCCCTGCTCTTCGAAGCGGCGAGCACGGGCGAGGAGGAGACGCGCATCCGCCTATCGGCACTCTCGACGGCCGAGCGCAGCGAGCTGCTCTCAGACCTCGTCGGCGTGCGCGCCAACCGGCGCCACCGCCCCGGGCGCGGCTTCGAGGCGCTGCGCTACCGCTTCGAGATCGTCTCCGACTACGGCGCCTTCCGCGACCTCCAGCGCCACCGGATGCTGACCGCGCAATGGCAGGGCCTGACCCCTCATCTCGGCGCCGGCGTGCCCGAGGAGGTCGAGGCCGCGGGCTGCGGCGATCGCTACCGGCGCGCGCTCGAGGTCTCCCGCGCGGAATGGGAGCGGCTGGCCGGCGAAGGGCGCGAGCGCGAGGCGGGCTACGCGCTGTGCCTGGGCTACCGCATCCGCTACGTCCTCGACCTCAACGCGCGCGAGGCCATGCAGCTCATCGAGCTCCGCTCCGGCCGCGAAGGCCATCCCAGCTATCGCGCGGTGGCGCACGAGATGCACCGCCTGATCGCGACGATCCACCCCGCCGTCGCGGGCGCGATGCGCCACGTCGACAACGAATCCGAGCCCCGCCTCGAGCGCATCCTCAGCGAGATGCGCACGCAGGCGAAGCTGGACTCGCTCGCGACCAACGGCTGACGACAACCGCTCGACACTCTGTCGTTCCAATGTCGAGCGTCTGGCGCAATTCCCCGTAACTACGGGAAATACCGATTTGACACATCACCCGTGATGTGTCGAACCACTGCAACCGGCGCTGCACTGTGGGGTCAAATGCCTCGATGCCGTCCAGCGCACTGCTCTTTCCCGGCCAGGGGAGCCATGCGGAGGGAATGGAAGAGCCCTACCGCGGTCACCCCCTGCTCGAGCGCGGCCTCGAGCTTCTCGGCCACGACCCCTTCGAGCGCCTGAGCGAAGGCACCCGCTACCAGCAGCCCGCCCTCTTCCTGTGCTCGGTGGCGGCGTGGGACCAGTGGCGCGAGGAGGGCGACGACGAGGGCGCGGCGCGAGCGGCAGCGGGCCACTCGCTCGGCGAGTACGCCGCGCTGGTCGCCGCCGGAGCGCTCGAGTTCGACGACGCCGTGCGGCTCGTCGACGAGCGCGCGGCGGCGATGGCCGAGGCCGGCGAGCTTTCACCGGGGGGGATGGTGGCCATGCTCGGCGGGGACGCGCGCGGCGTGCGCGCCCTCGCCGAGCGCCTCAGCCTCGTCGTCGCCAACGACAACGCGCCCGGCCAGCTCGTGCTCTCCGGGCCCCTCGACGCCGTGCTGGCCGCTGAGGACCTCGCCCGCGACGAGGCCGGCGCGCGCAGCCGGCGCCTCGACGTGACCGGCGCCTTCCACTCGCCGCTCATGGAGCCGGCGGCCGAGCGCCTGCGCGCGGCCCTCGACGCCACGCCGGTCGCCGAGCCGCAGATCCCGGTCTACTCCAACGGCAGCGCGGCGCCGTTCGTGGACGTGCGCCGCGAGCTGGCCGAGAACCTGCTGCGCCCCGTGCGCTGGCGCGAGACGCTGCTGGCGATGCGCACGGCGCGCATCGAGCGCTTCGTCGAGCTCGGCCCCGGCGCCGTGCTCACCGGCCTGGTCAAGCGAACCCTCCAGGCGGCGTGACCATGGCGGCCACCGTCGAGACCACGACCACGCCGGCGCCGCGCACGGCCATCACGCGACGCCCGGCCCCGCGCCGGCGCCGCGGCACGACGGCGGGGATCTTCGGGATCGGCGCGGCGCTGCCCGACCGCGTCGTCACCAACGCCGATCTCGAGCAGCGCCTCGACACGACCGACGAGTGGATCGTCCGCCGCACCGGCATCCGTGAACGCCGCCACCTGGAGCCCGACGAGCCGCTCGCCGACCTCGCCGCGCGCGCCTGCCTCCTGGCCCTCGACGACGCCGGTCGCTCCGGCATCGAGGTCGACCAGGTGATCGTCTCGACCATCACGCCCGATCGCGTCACGCCCGGGCTGGCGCCCGGGGTCGCGCGCATCATCGGCGCGCACCGCGCCTCGGCCGTCGACGTCAACGCCGCGTGCGCCGGCTTCCTCTATGCGCTCGACCAGGCGGCCGCGCTGGTCGAGTCCGGGCGCGCGTCGGTCGTGCTCGTGTGTGGGGCCGAGGCCCTGAGCCGCATCACCGACCATGACGACCGCTCCACCGCCGTGATCTTCGGCGACGGCGCCGGTGCCGTCGTCGTCGCCGGCGGCGACCTCGAGCTCGGCATCGGCGGCTTCGTGCTCGGCGCCGACGGCGAGCAGGCCGACCTGCTCTACGCCGAGCGCGACGACCGCGTGCTGCGCATGGAAGGCCGCGAGGTCTACCGCCACGCCGTGCGGCGCATGGTGCTCGCCAGCCGCGAGGCGCTCGAGCGCGCCGGCCGGACGGTGGACGACATCGACCTCTTCGTGGCCCATCAGGCCAACGCCCGCATCATCGACGCCGCGGCGGCCGAGCTCGGCGTGCCGCGCGAGAAGGTCGCCATCAACGTCGACCGGACCGCCAACACCTCGTCGGCCTCGATTCCGCTCGCGCTCGCTCGGGCCGAGGACGACGGGCTGCTCGAGCCGGGCGCCACCGTCGCGCTGGCCGCCTTCGGCGCCGGCTTCGTCTGGGGCGCCGGCATCGTGAGCTGGAAGGAGCGTCAGCAGGCCTGTGCCTGACGCCGTCCGCAAGAACGGCCACGACGGCTGCGCCCTGGTCACCGGCGGCACGCGCGGGATCGGCGCGGCTATCGCCGAGCGCCTGGAGGCCGACGGCTGGAAGGTCGCGCGCCTGGGCCGCACGTCGGGCGACGTGCAGGCCGACGTCGGCGACGCCGAGCAGGTCAAGGCCGCCCTCGCCGAGGTGCACGAGCGCTTCGGGCCGATCCTCGTGCTCGTCAACAACGCCGGCGTGCGCCACGACGGCCTGGCCATCCGCATGCCGGAGGACGAGTGGCAGGCCGTCGTCGACACCAACCTCTCCGGTGCCTTCCATTGCACGCGCGGCGCCCTGAGCGACATGCTCGGCGCGCGCTGGGGGCGCATCGTCAACGTCTCGTCGGTCGTCGCCGAGCGCGGGAACCCCGGGCAGGCCAACTACGCGGCCGCCAAGGCCGGCCTGCTGGGCTTCACGCGGACCGTCGCGCGCGAGATGGCGCGCAAGGGCGTGACCTGCAACGCGATCACGCCGGGCGTGATCGAGACCGACATGACCGCCGACCTCGGCGACGGCCTCCTGCAGGCCGTGCCGGCGGGTCGCGTCGGGCGGCCGGACGAAGTGGCCGCCGCCGTCGCGTTCCTCGTCTCCGAGGAAGCGGCCTACGTGAACGGCGCCACGCTCTCCGTCGACGGAGGGCTGGGCGCATGACCCAGAAGCAAGGAGACCCTGACATGGCCAACGTCCCGACGGATCAGGAGGCCCTCGAGGCCATCCGCGAGGAGCTCGCCAACATCAAGGTGCCCGGCGCCGAGGATGCGTCGGCCGAGCAGACCTGGAGCGACCTCGACGTCGACTCCCTCGACCTCGTCGAGGTCGTCAAGGCGCTCGAGGACCGCTACGACGTGCAGATCGCCGATGGGCGTCTGAAGTCGATCGCCACGGTGGGCGACGCCGCCGCGCTGGTGCAGGAGCTGACGCGCGAGAAGGCGGGCGCGACGGCGTGACGGCCGTCGTCATCACCGGACGCGGCGTCGTCTCCTCCGTGGGTGAGGGGCCCGACGCCTTCTTCGAGGCGCTGCTGGCCAAGCGCTCCGGCATCGCCGACGGGATCGGCGCGTGCGTCGACTTCGACCCCGAGGTGTCGATGTCGGCCAAGGAGGCGCGCCGCGCCGACCGCTACACGCAGCTCGCGGTGGCGGCGGCGGCGCAGGCGGCCGACGAGGCGGGCGTGCCCGACGGCGTCGAACCTGAGCGCCTGGGCGTGCTCGTCGGCACCGGCGTCGGCGGTCTCGTGACCCTGCAGGCCGAGTGCCAGGCGTGGCTGGAGGGCGGCGACCGCGCCGTCTCGCCGCACTTCGTGCCGATGATGATGCCCAACGCGGCCGCCGGCACGATCGCCATCCGCCTCGGTGCGCGCGGCCCGGGCTTCAGCGTCTCGAGCGCGTGCGCGACCGGCGGTCACGCCATCGGCGAGGCCCTGCGGATGATCGACCGGGGCGAGGCGGACGCCGTCGTCGCCGGCGGCACCGAGGCCGCGCTCACCGGGCTGTGCATCGCCGCCTTCCGGCGCATGGGCGCGCTCTCGCGCGAGGGCGTGTCGCGTCCGTTCGACGCTGAGCGCGACGGCTTCGTCATGGGCGAGGGCGCGGCGGTGCTCGTGCTCGAGCGCGAGGACCACGCGCGCGCACGCGGGGCGAACGTCCTGGCCCGCGTCGCGGGCTACGGCGCCTCCAACGACGCCTTCCACATCACGCAGCCCGACGAGAACGGTCGCGGGGCCAAGCAGGCGATGCTGGCCACGCTGGCCGACGCGGGCGCGGCGACGGGCGACGTGGGTTACATCAACGCCCACGGCACCTCGACGCCGTTCAACGACAAGATCGAGACGCTTGCGATCAAGCAGGTCTTCAACGGGTCGGCCACCCCGCCGCCCGTGTCCTCGACGAAGTCGCACATCGGCCACCTGCTCGGCGCCGCCGGCGCGGTGGAGGCGCTCGTGTGCGTGGAGGCCGTGCGCCGCGGCGTGCTGCCCCCCACGCTCAACTACGAGCACCCGGATCCCGAGTGCGATCTCGACTACGTGCCCGAGGGGCCTCGCGAGGCACCAGGGTTGGAGCTGGCGCTGTCGAACTCCTTCGGGTTCGGTGGCCAGAACGCGTGCCTGGCGGTGGCCAAGGCATGAAGACGGGTCATTGCTCGATGTTCGTCACCGTCGATCCCCAGAGGGAGCCCTCTCGATGAGCGCAGTCTTCGATGTCGCACCGGAGCATCTCGTCGCGCGCGCGCGGCTGGAGCTCCTCTTCGACCCCGGGACCTTCCGCCCCACGCGGTCGCTCGTGGGCGACGGCGTGCTGTCAGGCTCGGGCCGCGTCAACGGCCGCGTGGTCTGCGCGTGGGCGCAGGACGGCTCGTTCAAGGGCGGCTCGCTCGGCACGCGCGGTGGCGAGACCATCGCGCGCGCCATCCAGCACGCCGACAAGATCGGCGCGCCCGTCGTCGGTTTCCCGCACTCGGGCGGCGCCCGGTTGCAGGAGGGCGTCGCGGCGCTGCACGCCTACAGCGCGATCTTCCGCGCGCAGGCGCTGGCCAAGGTCCCGCAGATCAGCGTGATCGGCGGCCCGTGCGCCGGCGGCGCCGCCTACTCGCCGGCGCTGGGCGACCTGACGGTCATGGCCGGCGCCGACGCGAAGATGTTCCTCACCGGCCCCGCCGTGGTCGAGCGCGTCACGCGCGAGCAGGTCTCGGCGCTCGAGCTGGGCGGTCCGAAGGTCCACGGTCGCAACGGCGTGGCTCACCTCTTTGCCGAGCACGACGTGCACGCGGCCGAGATGGTGCGCGCAGCGCTGGCGCACCTGCCCTCGCAGGCGGGCGGGTCGCTGCCGCTCTACCCGCCGGAGGAGCCCGCCGCGGGCGACCCGGGCGAGGTGCTGCCCGAGCGCGAGCGCGAGGTCTACGACGTCCGCGACGTCGCCGCCCGCCTCATCGACGGCGGTGAGCTGCTCGAGTTCGGTCCGCGCTGGGCGCGCAACCTCGTCGTCGGCTTCGCGCGGATCGAGGGCGGTCCGGTGGGCATCATCGCCAACCAGCCCAAGCACCTGGGCGGCTGCCTGGACGCCGAGTCCTCGCAGAAGGGCGCGTGGTTCGTCGACCTGTGCGACCGCTTTGGGCTGCCGCTCGTCGTGCTCGTCGACACGCCCGGGTTCCTGCCCGGCGTGTCGCAGGAGCAGGCCGGCGTCATCCGCCACGGCGCCTCGCTGCTGCGGGCCTTCAGCGTGGCCACGACGCCGCGCATCACGGTCACGCTGCGTGCGGCGTACGGCGGCGCGCACATCGTCATGAACTCCCGCGACCTCGGGGCGGACCTCACGATGGCGTGGCCACATGCCAAGATTGGCGTCATGGGCCCGCGTCAGGCCGTCGAGGTCGTCAACCGCCGCGAGATCGCGGCGGGGGCCGACGCGCAGGCGCTGGCCGACGCCTACGCCGCCGAGCACCTGCCCGTCCGCGTGGCCGCCTCGCGCGGCTTCGTCGACGAGGTCGTGGCGCCGAGCGAGACCCGCGAGCGCATCGCGTTCGCCTTGGAGGCCGCCAGGTGACTCCGGCCGCGGCCGCCGCAAGGCAGGTCGTGCAGACACGCAACGCGACCGAGGAAGCCATCCTCGACGCCGCACGCGAGGCCCTCGCCGAGAAGGGCTTCGACGCCCTGACGATGGACGCGATCGCGCGCAAGGCCTTCGTCTCGCGCACGGCGGTCTACTTCTACTTCCCGAACAAGCGCGCGGTGGTCGACCGCCTCATCCAGCAGGCGTTCAGCGAGATGTACCTCGCCGCCAGCCCCTACCTCGACGGCGACGGCGAGCCGCGGCGCGAGCTGCGCAACTCGCTGGCCCGCGTGATGGACGTGGTCAACCAGAACGGCGGCCTGCTCCTGCTGGCCGCCCAGCTCTCCGGCGCCCGCGGCGAGCACCTGCCCGACGAGTGGGCGCCGTACATCATGCGCTTCGTCGAGCGCGCCGAGGCGCGCATCGCACGCGACCAGGAGCGCGGCATCGCCCCCGACGACATCGCTCCCCGCCTCTCCGCCCAGGCCCTCCTGGCCATGGTCGAGAACCACATCACCCGCGAGGTCGTCCTCAAGCGCGGCGACGCCACCGAGTCGATCCGCACCCTCTCCGAGCTCTGGTGGCGAGCGGTCTACTCGCGCCCGGGCGCGGCAGCGCCGGCCTGACGCGCTCTACCGCGGGCGCTGGGCGCTGTGGCGCGGGCGCTGGGCGCTGGCCGCCTGTGCCGCGGGCGCTGTGGCGCGGGCGCTGGGCGCTGGCCGCCTGTGCCGCGGGCGCTGTGGCGCGGGCGCTGGGCGCTGGCCGCCTGTGCCGCGGGCGCTGGGCGCTGTGCCGCCGGCGCTGGGCGCTGTGCGCGGCCAGGGCACCGAGGGAGGATGAGTCGGTCGCCCGCGGCTTGCCCGCGCTCGCGACCACCGCACGCTCGCGGACGCCCAGCTGCGCAGATCCGGCACAGACCGCGCGCGAGTCGTAACAGTCGGCGCCGAGCCCCGAGGGGGTGGGCTGTCTTAAGCCTCATATACATGACTAAGACAGCCCACCCCCTCCCCGCCCTATCCGCCCTTAGGCAACTTGTTACGAGAGGCGCACGGTCCGCGCCGACATGTACACCGGCGAAGCCGCCACCTGCGGACCGCACACCGGCGAAGCCGCCGCCTGCGGCAGCCGCTCACGCCAAACGAGCCCCGAGCGACAAGTCCCTCTTCCCTCACTGCCCTGGCCGCGCAGAGCCGGAAGCGCAGCCGGAGACTGTCCGCGGTCGCGCGAGCAGGCCACGCGTGTGGAGCGCGCCGCGTGTGGAGCGCGCCGCGCGTGGAGCAGGCCGCGCGCGTGGAGCACGCCGCGCGCGGGCGGGCCTAGTCGCGGGCGGGCTCGGCCGCGTCGGCTGCGGGCTCGGCCGCGTCGGCTGCGGGCTCGGCCGCGTCGGCTGCGGGCTCGGCCG